>CAYIHQ010000268.1:0-1871 GCA_964362905.1 uncultured Ignavibacteriaceae bacterium | reverse complement strand
CGACATCGAGAATCTCGTGCTCGATCTTGGCGCCTTCCCGGGCAACGATTCTCCATCCATTCCGAACAGATATTCCGACCGGACCGGCCCCGTCAATTCCACGATCACACATGACGAGCAGTCGTTGATCTATGAAATGACCACGTTCCAGGGCGTCCCGACGGCGGAAGCAGTTCTGCGGGACAAACTGTACGGAGTGCTCATGTTCACGTCCTTGGGTATCCCGATGTTGTGGCAGGGACAGGAGTTCAGCGAACCCCGCGGATGGCCGGAAGACGGCCTGAAGTTATCGTACCGACCAGTCCAGTGGTCCTGGCTCTCGACCGAACGGGGTCAGCAACACTTCCGGTACTACCAAACCCTCATTCGGCAGCGTACGTACAATCCGGCGCTACGGAACGGTGCGCTCAGGAAAATGGGTCGGTACGAAGCCATCGGCAAAGTGCTGGCGTGGGGGATGGTAGATTCCGTGAGTGGAGCGGCCGTGATGGTGGTGGCGAATTTCAGCGGGACGGCTCAAAACCTGAGCAACGTGGCCTGGGTCGGGTCGGGAACATGGTACGACGTCTTCGATGAGTCGGCCATATGGGTCGATGCCAACTCGGTCCCGTCGCTGAGTCTTCCGGCGTATGGAGTAGAGATCTATTCCAACCGGAGCAACGCATCCCTCGGGATCCCGACGGGCGTTGAGGTCGCGGATGACGTCGTTCCGACGTCATTCTCCCTGGCGCAGAACTTCCCCAATCCCTTCAATCCGACGACGGAGATCGTGTACCACCTTCCCGCGCGAGGAGAGGTGACCCTGAAGGTCTACACACTACTTGGCATAGAGATCACGACGCTGGCGGCGGGAGAACATGAACGGGGGACGTTCCTTGCGAGATGGGACGGACGCGACGCAGCCGGCAGGATCCTCAGCTCTGGGACATATCTCGTGCGAATGGTGGGGGGCGGTGCGGTTCAAGTACGCAAAATGCTTCTGATACGGTGAAGGCGTGCGCGCTTGGGGGCCGACTTGCATTCAGCCTTCTCTCCGCATTCGGTCTGTGGGCCGAAACGTTCTCCTCGTCTGCCGAAACCCGGGCCCTCCCACGAGATACCGCTGATCATGGATCAACACGAACGACGATGAACGACTCCTACCCTCGCACCGGACGCACCCTCTACCTCAACATTATCTGGCACCAGCACCAGCCGTTGTACCTCGATCCCGGCAGCGATCAGCTGCAGGGACCGTGGGTGCGTACGCACGCCACGAAAGATTACTACGACATGACCGCGGCGCTGGAGCGGTATCCGAATATCCACTTCACGGTCAATCTCACTTCGTCGCTTCTGCTCCAGTTGCAAGAATACTATGTCGCGCGTCTGAAGCCGTTTGTGGATATGAAGAAGAATACCGTCGAGGCGAAGAAGTATCTGGCGGCAATGTCGGGGAAGACGGACCCCTGGATCGATATCGCGCTGAAGCCGACGAAATCATTCACCGAGCGGGATCTCCATTTCCTGTTTTCGAACGTGTGGAACGCGTTCGGTGTCAGCGATGTGATGCTCGGCCGGTTCCCTGCGTACCGAACGCTTCGGGACAAGTATCGGAGCGGGGGGCAGGATGCGATGACGGAGCAGGACCGCCGGGATGTCAAGTTCTGGTTCTATGCGGCACATTTCGACCCGGACTTCCTGGAGAACAAGATCCGGTTGGCCACGCGTCATGTCGTGGATCTCTCCGACTTGATACAAAAGGATGGGGAAGGGCACTATCAGGCGACGCGGACGATCCGGGAAGAGGACTGCCATCGGATCGTGGCAGAGACCTACAAGATCTGCGCGGCAATCGTTCCGCTCCACAAGAAACTCATGTATCATCCGTC
>CAYIHQ010000267.1:918-4099 GCA_964362905.1 uncultured Ignavibacteriaceae bacterium | reverse complement strand
GTTGTCATCGTTCTTGGAGAGTCGGATCGGTCTGTGCGTGAACGGTACGGACTGCTGGACAGGAACAATGAGTTCCATGGGCTTCGCATCTCCTACGCGGTACAGCGGATCCCAGCGGGCCGTACCAAACCGTTGGGTACGGCGGATGCGGTACTGTGTGCGATGCGAGCCAGAGAGGATTGGCGGAGGGCATCGTTCGTCGTGTGCAACAGCGACAACCTGTATTCGCGCGAAGCGCTCGGCGCAATGCGCGCCGCGTCGTCTGAGGGCGCCCTCGTCGAATATGATAGGAAGGGATTGGCTGTTGACATGGAACGGGTCAACTCCTTTGCCAGCATCGTTGCGGGGGAGGATGGATTTGTCAAAGACCTCGTCGAGAAGCCGACCCCGGAACAGCTGGCGGACGTACTGCGCCGACGTCCGTCGGCAGGTGTGAGCATGAACATCTTCCGGCTGCCGTATGACCAGATCGAACCGATCCTCGAATCGATGCCGCTGCATCCGGAGCGGGGGGAGAAGGAATTGCCGACGGCCGTGGGAATGCTGGTGCGACGCGAGCCGCGCACCGTTCTGTCGATCCCTCGTTCAGAGCCGGTTCCGGACCTGACGAGGCGGACGGACATCAAGGCGGTGCAGGATTATGTGGCGCGGGAGTACCCGCATTTCCGATGGAAGGAAGAAGGATGAAGGCCAAACGCACAGTACGCTGCGGTAGCTTGTGGCTTTTCTTAGCCGTCGTTGGTTTCTATCCAATCCACGATCACTTCCAGCGAGTAGGTTGCTGAGTTGTCGTGAATGCCGAGTCGCATGGTGCAGTCGTGACCGCGCACCATTCGATGGAGATGATGGGGTTAGTATCGTGCGGAGAGTTCGAGAAAAGAGTCTCTGACGCTTGGAGGCCTTGCCTGCCAGCCACAATTTCGCTACATTTCAAAATTAGGTTCTTCCATAGTCGGAATGAACTGCGATCGCCGGTCAGATGAAGGCCAAGACTCATTCTTCGGCGGTGAAGCACCTGTTCTTTTACATATTCTATTCCGCGGTAGCCCCTCGACTCACTTTTTTCGCTCGGGGCTGGCGCCAGAATGGAAAATATTCCGCGGTAGCTCAATGGTGGAGCATCCGGCTGTGACCGGGGATCGTTGAGTTTTTCGTCCAATGACCGGTCACCCTGAGCGAAGTCGAAGGGTGACGTCTTGATTGAGAACGCTCAACAACGGGCCCAAATCGCAGCTTTCCCGAGCAATCGGGATTGAAACATCGGGTGAATTCAGGGAAGCCTGCGTCTCGAAATCGAGATATGGTAATCCTGAGCGAAGCTCTGTGAAGAGATGAACGTAGCAGAGAACGTGCAGAGACTAGAGGATGAGGAATCTCACCAATAAGCCTCAGAAGCGCCCGACTCCCATTCGATGGGATGAAGAGATAGTCCAGACCCGTATGAAAATACGGGGCCAACTGTAACCGGAGGGTTGTAGGTTCGAGTCCTACCCGCGGAGCCGCTCGACGCGCACCAGTCGCCGCCGGCGACTGGTGCTTGCTCGCGGCCTCGAGCGAGGCCCGCTGTCCTCAGGCGGGCCGAGTCGAGAGGCCTAATGAAATTCCCCCACTCGGAACGTACCCGGTGGGGGTTTCTGCTTTCAGGGAAGGGGACTATGCCGGCATGGTTCTACATGCTGCGCCTGAGATCGAAGGGCTTGTATCCCGGTTCAACGCGTAACAAAGTCCGGCGGTATCGTGAACACTTCAAAGGCCGCGGAGGCCGGACGACACGACTTGACCCACCTGTGTCCGTCGTATATGAAGAGGAGTACCCAACGTATCGACTGGCGAGGATTCGAGAACTTCAAGTGAAACGATGGTCTCGTTCCAAGAAAGAAGCGCTTGTGTCGGGCGACCTGAACCGGCTTCGCGTGCTGGCGAAGTCCCGGGATTGACTCACCGGCCTTCGTCCACGAGGAGGAATTCGGGACCTACCGTGATGCCTTTCGCCGAGAACATCAGGTCAAACGCTGGACGCGTGCCAAAAAAGAAGCCCTCATCCGCGGCGACCTCGTCGAACTGAGACGCATGTCAAAACGCCGCACCAGATGCCAACGCCCAAGTGATGATGAGCTTGGGCGTTTGTGTTCGAAGAGTTGATTCTGGCCCTATTCTGCTGTACCTATGGCCAACTCAGTATCCGGAGAGGTGCCCCATGTCCCATCGTTCCCGTTGGTTGCTCCTCTTCGCTCCTTTCACTCTCACCATCGGTCTCCTCGCGCAACAGGACTCCGTTACCTTTGTGCGGAGTGAGATCCTCATCCCCATGCGCGATGGCGTCCGACTGAATACGGTGATCTTCATACCATCGTCTGACCAGGGTCTATTTCCGTTCCTCCTCCTGAGGACGCCGTACGGAGTGAGCGGACAGCCGGCTCCCGACCGAATGTCTTATCTGCGTAACCTTGCGAAGGATGGCTACATTTTCGTCCACCAGGACATCCGGGGGCGATACAAGTCAGAAGGGCGGTTCGAAATGCAAAGGATGGCCCGCAACCGGAAGGATCCTCGTTCGATCGACGAGAGCACGGACACCTATAATACGATCGACTGGCTGCTGAAGAACATCCCGAACAACAATGGCCGCGCCGGGATGCTCGGCATTTCGTACGGCGGCTGGACGACTGTCATGGGGACGATCGAGGCTCATCCGGCGATGAAAGCGGCCTCCGAGCAGGCTACCCCGGCCGACATGTTCCTGGGCGATGATTTCCACCACAACGGAGCGTTCCGTCTCAGTTACGGGTTTGAGTATGCCTTCATGGAAGAGGCTTCCAAAACCGACACCCTCTTCCCGTTCGGCACTTACGACATCTATGATTGGTTCCTGCGGCTCGGACCGCTCTCCAACGTGAATGCGCTCCATTTCAAGAATGCGATCCCGTCGTGGAATGATTTTGTCAGGCATCCAAACTACGATGAATTCTGGCAGAGACAGGCCCTTGCTTCGCGCCTCGACGCACCGACGGTGCCAACACTTCACGTGGCTGGATGGTGGGATCAGGAAGATTTCTACGGACCGCTCACGGCGTATCGCATCCTCGAGAAGAAAGACGCTGGGAACAAGAACTTCATCGTCGTCGGGCCCTGGAACCATGGAGGCTGGTCGCGTGGGGACGGCAATCAACTCGGCCGAGTC
>CAYIHQ010000267.1:0-908 GCA_964362905.1 uncultured Ignavibacteriaceae bacterium | reverse complement strand
CGAGTCGAGTTCGACACAGCAACCGGCCGAACGTTTCGCGAAATCATCCAACGGTCCTGGTTTGCGTACTACCTCAAGGACGTCGGAGACGGGAAATTTCCCGAGGCAATGACATTTCAAACGGGGGCCAACCGGTGGCGGTCGTATTCTGCATGGCCGCCGCAGAACGAGACAGTGACACGGAAGTTGTACCTCAGGGCGAACGGTCAGCTCTCGTTCGAACCGCCGTCGGATGCCGACGCGGCGGACACGTTCGTCTCCGATCCCGCCAAACCTGTCCCGTACCGGCCACGGCCGATCGAACAGACCTACGGCCGCGGTTCACGCTGGTACACTTGGCTGGTCGAAGATCAGAGATTCGTCGATGGAAGGCCCGACGTGCTTACATGGAAAACCGACCCCCTCACGGAGGATCTGACCATGACGGGCGATATCGCTGCGACTCTGTTTGCCTCAACGACAGGTTCGGACACCGACTGGATCGTGAAACTCATCGATGTGTACCCTGCTGAGCTGTCCACGAACCCGACGATGGGGGGCTTCCAACTCATGGTCGCGAACGAAGTGTTCCGCGGTCGTTTCCGGAACGGTTTCGAGAAACCCGAACCCGTGAAACCCGGCGAAGTGAACCGCTACACTGTCGACATGCGACAAATGAACCATGTCTTCCTGAAGGGTCACAGAGTCATGGTGCAGGTGCAGAGCACCTGGTTCCCGATCATCGACCGCAATCCACAAACGTATGTACCGAACATCTTCGAGGCGAAAGAATCGAATTTCAAGGCACAGACCCACTCCATCCAACGAACCGTGCGGAATCCTTCGCATCTATTGTTGCCCGTCGCGATCAGATAGTCACCGACGTTGCGATCCACTGATGCTCGAGGAGTGCCCGACGCTCACGCCGT
>CAYIHQ010000266.1:0-4100 GCA_964362905.1 uncultured Ignavibacteriaceae bacterium | reverse complement strand
ATCTCGAGGAGATGACCACGATCGTGCTGAAGTACGAGGGCACGCTCGACAAGTATATCGGCGATGCCATCATGGCCTTCTGGGGTGCTCCGATCCCGCAGAAAGATCATGCGCTTCGTGCCTGTATGGCCGGCCTCGAGATGCAGGTGCGGCTCGCTGAACTGCGCAAGAAGTGGAAAAAGGAAGGCAGGCCAGAACTCGTGGCACGGTGCGGCATCAATACCGGTTCCGTCATTGCGGGCAACATGGGGGGCAAGGACCGGTTCGACTACACGGTCATCGGAGACCCGGTCAACCTGGCTTCGCGCCTGGAGGGCGCCAACAAGCAGTACGAAACGCTCATCATGATCAGCGATTTCACGCACAAACTCGTGCGGAATCAGGTGATCGTGCGGGAGCTGGACCTCATCCAGGTGAAGGGAAAGAACGAGCCGGTGAAGGTGTTTGAGCTCATGGGACGCCACGACATGGTCCTCACGGACGAGCAGAAGCAGTCGCTCGACATTTACCATGAGGGGCTGAAGCTGTATCGCAACCGGCAATTCGACGAAGCGATCGCATATATGGAACAGGCCGTGCAACTCGACCCCTCCTGCCACGTGGCGCGCATCTACTCGGAGCGCGCCAGTTTGTACAAGATCGCACCGCCGCAGGCGGATTGGAACGGCGTGTTTGTGATGAAGACCAAGTAACGCGCCCAGGCTGTCTCGGACATTTTCCGCCTCACACGGCAAGCGTCGATAGCATCTGCGATGGACTACTATAGAGACTACTTCTCTCGCTTGAACGATCTGTCTCCGGCTGGACGACGAAAGACGTGGTTCGACCTCGAGCGGCAATACCGCCACTATCTTCCGACCCATCAGGATTCACGGATCCTGGATTTTGGTTGCGGCGCCGGGAGAATGCTCGAGTGGCTTCGCGATGCCTGCGGATACACGTCCTTGGGTGGGGTTGACGTCTCTCCGGGCCAGGTCGCTTTTGCTCGGTCGATAGGCCTTGATGTTGCTGAATCACCCGACCCCGTCGCCTGGCTCCGCGCACAGCCACCCTACGATATCATCTTTATTATCGATGTCTTGGAGCATCTTCCTGAAGAAACGGTTGCGGCGACGCTTCAAGCAGCCCATGTATCGCTCAAGCAGAACGGGTCTTTGGTCATCCGTGTGCCAAACGCTAGCGCCGCCTTCGCAACGCGCTATCGATACCACGATCCCACCCACATGCGATTATACACCGAGCTTTCGTTGCGAACCCATCTGATCGCTACCGGTTATGATGAGATCCGCGTCCTTGGTGATGATGTCTGGGCTGTTCGGTCCGTTTCTGGGGCTGTTCGGCTTGCCATGCGATCGATCTCCCGTCTCTCGCAACGGTTCGCTGCGATAGGCGAATTCGGCCCCGAAGGTTTCCACATCCCGCTGTCGTTGAACCTTATAGCTGCGGCCCGCCGCCCTGCGATTACGCCCAATTCCTAGCTTTCGCATCCCTCTCGCGCCGGTGGAACTTTGACTGGCGGCCTTGACCCGCTTCAACCGAGATCCGCCGCGTGCAAACAACATTGCGTCTCCATGTTGGCCAGCGCTGATCCCTCCGATCACCGGCAGTGTCGATCGACCCGATATATGTTCATGGGTGAATTGTGAAAGGACGGTGCGCCGGATGAACTCGATCGCGCCCTCCCTTTCCGTTCACAGCAACGTAGCCACCGTGAGCGCCGCCGGAAGCATGCCAAAATCCGTCCGTGCAAGAGAACCTGAGAGTCCTATCGAGACGAGAAACGCATCGCGCGAACGATCGTTTCGGGATGCACCAAACACGAGATACACCCCGGCAGCGGCGAACAGGATCGCCAGCCACGATTCCATCATTATGCTACTTTGCGCCAGCGCGGGAAGCGTCAGAACTGGGACCAACGTAAGGGGGATCGACTCCCGCCCGTACAGCCGCTCCACCGTCTTTGCGAGAAGTGTCGCGGCCACCCCTATGGACACGGACGCCAGACACCCAATGATCACAAAGGTCGCGCGCCATTGTGCAGGATCCAGCAGGATCGAGCGCGCGGCCCGACCGGCCACAAGCTTGAGATAAAGGAATCCGACGAAGCTCGGTTTCAATAGATCATGGAGACGCTCAACGAAGGGTCGCTTCATTCGGAGACTGAGGAATAGTTGCTCTGCCATCCGTTCTTTGCATCAATGTAGAGATTTCTTGATATTCTCCCAATCGCCATGCCCTCCCGACTCCAGGATACCGTTGCACGCAATACGGCCTTCCTGTTGATCGCCCAGGTCCTTGTCAAGCTTCTCGCCTTCGTCGCAGTCGTTGTTCTCGCCAATCAGCTCGACGTTGAGACCTTCGGTCTGTTCAATTTCGTACTCGCCTTCGCCTCGTTGTTTGTCCCACTCGCCGACCTCGGAATCGACACGTTTCTCGTGCGCGAACTGGCCGCCCATCCGGAGCGGCATGCAATGCTTGCCGGCAGCGCGATCCGCCTCAAGCTCCTCTCCGGCTTTTTCACACTTGGCCTCATCCTGGCCGGCTATGCGCTCGTTCCTAAGGAAGGGGTATCGGTCGGCCTGATGTCGTTAGCGGCACTGTTGGTCGTCCTGCGGTCCGCTCCCGGGACCATCAGCGCCTTCTTTCGGGCCCGGCAATTGATGGGGCCCGATTCACTCATCCAGGTCGGGGCCAAGATCTTTGAGTTCCTCGCGATCACGATCGCGCTGCTTTCGCATGCGTCGCTGTGGGGCCTCTTTGGATGGCTCTTCGTCGGGAGCCTTGTGCAGTTGTGTGTGGCCCTTTGGATGGCGCATCGAAATGGCTATCTGACCGGCATGACGGTCGACCGGGATACGGTTCGACTCCTGGTGCGTGGGGGTGTCCCCTTCGCCGCCACCGGTATCTCGGCCATGGTCTATTTTCATGTCGATGCCGTCTTGCTGGCCTATCTCGTGGGAGAGGCTGAGACCGGGCTGTACCGGGCTGCCACCAACATTATGTTCGCTGCCAGCGGATTCTCCGCGGCCGTCGTCCTCGCACTGTTCCCTATGGTGGCCGAGCAACACGAAAGGAACCGGGACGAAACCGTGCGGCTGGCCGCCAATGCGGTGACCTATTCCCTGTTGCTGGCCCTCCCGATGGCCGTCGGAGGCGCCACGTTGGCTGGACCGCTCATTAAGAGTCTCTACCGCTCAACCTATGCCGGAGCAGAGCCGGTGCTGATGGTCCTCCTTTGGTGGCTGCCCATTTCGTTCGTCACCAATATCTTCGGGTATGTTCTTGGCGCGATCGGACGACAGTCAACGGTCCTGCGCGTCACTGTCGCCAATGCGATCTTCAATATCGTGCTGAACCTCGTCCTGATCCCCGTCGTGGGAGCCCTTGGAGCTGCCATCACGACCGTTGCGACCGAGGTGCTCGGTTTCTTCCTCTTGCGGGGAACGGTGGCGCGTCACTTCGGCGGCATCATCGACCCATCCCGAGTGGCGCGGATCGCTCTGGCATCCGCCCCTCTGGTTCTGTTGACGTTTCTTGGTGACATCCTCCACGTTGCGCTCCTGATCGCTCTGGGAATGTTGTTGTATGCCGTGACGGCCTTCGCGGTACGGGCCATCACGCCTCATGAGGTCCGGTATCTGTTGAATCTCGTTCGTCGAACTCGCCCCACCGCCACGTCCACATGAACGCTTCACGCCCGACCATCCTCGTCGACTCCCGCGCTCGCCAGGACGGATTCAAGAGCCACAAGAATCGGGGGATCGGGCAATACGCCCGACGTCTTCTCGAGGGTCTGCGGGGCTCGGACGAAGCGTTCGACATCGCCTTCCTCGTCGACGACACTCTTCCACTCGACCCCATTCACAACGGGATCCCGTTGGTCCGTTACCGGCCGCTCAGCACGTCGAGATCCCTTCGGTTCTTCGAACCGCACGCGCAGCTGCCCCGTCTCCTCCACCGCAACCCTCCTGGTTTGACGCACTTTCTGGCTCACGATGACGCCGTCTTTCGTCTGCGGTCCCCGTATGTGGTGACCGTCCACGACACGGTCTCCTTTGATGCCGCCAATCTCTATGGGTTTCTCCAGAATGCCCGGAATC
>CAYIHQ010000265.1:637-4116 GCA_964362905.1 uncultured Ignavibacteriaceae bacterium | reverse complement strand
ACCAGGTTAAACAGCGCATCGCGTGCGTTTAACATAAGATGGCCGCGCTGTAACAGCGCGTCGAGCAGGAAAAGAAGAAGGCAGAAGATGCCCTCAAGAAGAAGGCCGGTGACGCTTTGAAGGGAATTTTCAAACGACAGTAGAATCCGATCCTAGGTCGGATTCTGCAAATCGGATTCTGCGGATTGGATCCTACCGGTCGGACGCTTTTTCGTGTCCTCCACAAAAATAAACGGCGACCCATGTTGGACCGCCGTTCGTGTTTCCGTTCTGACCGAGATGGTCAATGTGGGGGCTACTTCTTACCCCCCTTTCTTCCTTGTGCTGATGGCTTCTTCGATGAGCCTTTGGCGTCGGGCGGTTGCTTTGTTGGGTTCGCGTTTTGTGTTTTGGGGTTTGAGGCTTTGTTTGGGGTTTGGAGATTTGGGATGTTGGGGTTGTTTGTCTTCTCATTCCCCTTCTCCCCTCCACTTTTCCCCTCGCCCGCCTTATCGCTTTCCTGCGCGATCTTGTTCTCTTCTTCCTCCTCCGCCACAACGACTGCAACGTCGGCCACGGAATCCTCGTCTTGCAGACGGATGAGGCGCACGCCCTGCGTGTTGCGGCCAGCCATCCGCACGTCGGAGGCGTGCTGGCGAATGACCATTCCTCCCTGTGTCACCACGACGATGTCGTCCGTCTCCAGAACTTCGCGGATCACGACCATCTTGCCGGTCTTGTCGGTGATCTTCACGGTCTTGATCCCCTTGCCGCCACGGTGACTGACGCGGTATTCGTCTTCCTCTGAACGCTTCCCGTAGCCGCGATCCGTACCCACCAGGATGCTCGTTCCCTTCCGTTGCAGGGTGACGGCACCCACGACGCTGTCGCCCTTGCCCAGTCGGATGCCGCGCACGCCCGCCGCGTTCCGGCCCATCGTCCGGATCTCCTCTTCGTGGAACCGGATCGCCATGCCGTGGGACGTTCCAATGATCACGTCGTGGCGTCCATCCGTCAACCGGACGTCCGTCAGAAAATCTTTATCTTTCAGGTTTGCCGCAGTGATGCCGCTCCGGCGCGGGTTGGAGAATTCGGACAGCACGACTTTCTTGATCATTCCTTCGCGCGAGACCATCAGCACAAAATGCTGATCGTCGAACGCCTTGACGGCGATGAATGAGGCGATCGTCTCGTCGGGCACCTTGCCGATCAGGGAATTGATTGGCTTTCCCTTTGTCGTCCGGCCGCCTTCCGGGATCTCAAACACCTTCAACCAATAGCAGCGGCCCTTGTCGGTGAAAATGAGGATATAGTCGTGCGTCGAGGCGATGAACATGTGCTCCATGAAGTCGTCTTCGCGCGTCGCCGCACCCGTGACACCGCGTCCGCCCCGTCCCTGGCGACGGTAGCCTGACACCGGGAACCGCTTCACAAAACCGCCGTGGCTGATCGTGATGACCACATCCTCCTCGGCGATCATGTCCTCGATGCGAAATTCCTCCGCTTTGTAGACGATCTCCGTCCGGCGGTCGTCGCCGTACTTCTCCTTCAGCTCAAGCAGCTCGTCCTGAATGATCTGCAACTGGAGCGCCTTGTTCTTGAGGATCGCTTTCAGCCGCTCGATCAGTTTGATGGTGGCCTTGTACTCGTCTTCCACCTTCTGTCGTTCCAGGCCTGTCAGTCTCTGGAGCCGCATCTCGAGAATGGCCTTCGCCTGGATCTCCGACAACTTGAACTTCTTCATCAATCCGAGCTTTGCGCTCTCGACGTCCTTCGAGCTCTTGATGAGCTTGATGATGGCGTCGATGTTGTCGAGCGCAATAATGTAACCTTCGAGGATGTGTGCCCGTTTCTCGGCTTCGTCCAACTCGAATTTCGTGCGCTTGACAATGACCTCGTTCCGATGTTCCACGAAGTGCCGGAGGATCTCCTTCAGCGTCAACACCTGCGGGCGTCCGTCGACGAGCGCCAGCATGATAACGCCGAACGTCGTCTGCATCTGGGTGTGCTTGTAGAGATTATTCAGCACGACCTCGGCGTTCGCATCCCGCTTCAGGTCGATCACAACCCGCATGCCGTCGCGGTCCGATTCATCGTTGATGTTGGCGATATCCTCGAGCTTTTTGTCCGTCACCAGCTCGGCGACCTTCTCGATGAGCGACGCTTTGTTCACCTGGTATGGCAGCTCCGTCAGGACGATGCGTTGCCGATCCCCCTTCCCCGTCTCGATCACCGCCTTTGCGCGGACGACAACGCGACCGCGCCCCGTCGTGTAGGCTTCCCGCACGCCGTCATACCCATAGATGATGCCGCCTGTCGGAAAATCCGGCGCCGTGATCAGCTTCATGAGCTTCTCGTTGCCGATCCCGTTGTCCTTGATGTACGCGACGCAGCCGTCGATCACCTCGCGGAGGTTATGCGGGGGGATGTTCGTCGTCATGCCGACCGCGATCCCGCTCGATCCATTGCAGAGAAGGTTTGGGAACGGCGCCGGCAACACGCTCGGTTCTTTGAGTGTATCGTCAAAGTTTGGCGTGAACAGGACCGTGTTTTTTTCGAGGTCCCGCAGCATTTCTTCGGCGATGCGTGTGAGACGCGCTTCAGTGTACCGCATGGCCGCCGGCGAATCGCCGTCGACCGACCCGAAGTTCCCCTGCCCATCCACAAGTGGATAACGCATGGAGAATTCCTGCGCCATGCGTACCATGGTGTCGTACACGGCCGTGTCACCGTGGGGATGGTACTTGCCGAGCACCTCGCCGACGATGCGCGCGCTCTTCTTGTAGGCGCGACTGCTCGCGAGGCCCAGTCCCTGCATGCCGAACAGCACGCGACGATGGACTGGCTTGAGCCCGTCGCGGACGTCGGGCAATGCCCGCGCCACGATCACCGACATGGCATAGTCGATGTACGAGCCCTTCATCTCGTCTTCGATGTCGACGGGAAGGATCTTTTCGTTGATGGTGGCCATGGGTTCTGAGAATGCCTGCGCGCTGTCTGTTACGACGTGGTTCTTTCGTGCCGCCCTACCCCCGCCCCTGTCTCCTTACTCCTTACTCCTTGCTCCTTGCTCCTTGCTCCTGCTTCTCACACATCCAGATTTCTCACATACTTCGCGTTCTTCTCGATGAACTGCCTGCGCGGCTCCACTTCGTCGCCCATGAGAATGGAGAAGGTTCGATCTGCGTCGGCTGCATTGTCGACGGTCACCTGGAGCAGTGTGCGTGTGTCGGGGTTCATCGTCGTCCCCCAGAGCTGGTCGGGATTCATTTCGCCAAGGCCTTTGAAGCGAGAGATGGTGATGCCGTCCGACGAGACTACTTCTCCTTCTTCGGTCACGGCGGCCACGGGCTCTTCCGGCTCCTCCTTGGCCCCCTTCTGTTTCTTTTCCGCACGAAGCCGTTTGATGACCTCGTCCCTCTCATCCTCGTCGTACGCGTACAGCTCCTGTTTGCCCTTCTTGAGCTTGTAGAGGGGTGGCTGGGCGATATACAGATGGC
>CAYIHQ010000265.1:0-627 GCA_964362905.1 uncultured Ignavibacteriaceae bacterium | reverse complement strand
CTCGATCAGCGGGCGCATGTACCGGAAGAACAGCGTCAGAAGCAGTGTTCGGATGTGAGAGCCGTCGACGTCCGCATCGCACATGAGGATGATCTTACCGTAGCGCACCTTCTCTGCATCAAACCCTTCATTCATTCCGGCGCCGATCGCGATGAAAATCGCTCGAATCTCTTCGTTTTCGAGGATTTTGTGGATCCGCGCCTTCTCGACGTTGAGGATCTTTCCCTTCATCGGCAGGATGGCTTGGAAGCGGCGGTCGCGTCCCTGTTTGGCGCTTCCGCCGGCCGAGTCACCCTCGACGAGGTACAACTCGCAATGCTCGGGATCGTCGATGGAGCAGTCGGCAAGTTTTCCTGGAAGCCCGCCCGTGTCGAATGCGTTCTTCCGGCGTGTGAGGTCGCGTGCCTTCCGCGCCGCTTCGCGCGCTTCCGCCGCCCTGAGACATTTTTCGATGATGCGCTTCGCATCTCCGCCGTTCTCGTCGAGCCAATCCGCCAATTTCGGACCGACGACACCCTCGACGATGGCCTTCACTTCGCTGTTGCCCCGCTTTGTCTTAGTCTGACGCTCGAACTGCGGCACCGGCACCATCACCATCACCATCACCGGCAACATCTGCTTATAAAG
>CAYIHQ010000264.1:0-4139 GCA_964362905.1 uncultured Ignavibacteriaceae bacterium | reverse complement strand
GGCACAAATATCATCACGAACATTCGGTGGCTGCTTTAAGTTTTCACCCGAATTGCAGATGCAGGTGGATCCACATTAATCCAGAATATCAATATGTAAATAAAGATGAACAAATAAAGTTAAGAGTAGAGAACGAAGACGAATGGCATGAGTGGTATGAAGACAACATCAAACCTATAACGAAGGGAAAAAATGGAGACTAAACCAATGTGCGAGATTACCACCCACGGCTACAAGATGAAGGACGGAGCAATTATTCCGTTCAAAAAACTTAATATGGGCGATGTTTCACCAGAACATATTGAAGAATTAAACACCTCGTCTGCGAGCGTATGGGATATTGTGCTGTTAAGGAATAATATCTTCAATTTGAAAGACGAAATAAGCAAAGATGTTGGTGAGCAGATAGAGAAATTGTCTATAGCGATAAATAAAGAAAAGATAAGAGATTTAGTGCATGAGGAGATAGAGAAAGACAAAATCGCCAGGGTAAAGAAAGGTTCGAAGATATTTGAATTGATATGGAAAGGCGCTCTTGCCATTCTTGTTGTGCTCAACTTGGTTTTTCTTTTGTTAGGAAAATCTCCCATACAAATAACACCATAAACACAAGAGGAAATAAAATGTGGTGGCTAATATCAATAGCAATAATTTTTCTGCTAATAGTTTTCTTTGGGCAGATATGCTTTTTTATCTGGTTAAAATTCGGGAAGAATAAAGAAATTGTTGCCGGTCAATACGGGCATATATATCTATCTGATAATTTTCCTTTCTTCGGCAATGGCTTAACAGCAGACAGAGATTATCTTTTTATTAAGAAGGTTTATTATATAGATAATGGAAAGCTAACCAACGTTGAATCGTTGAAAGATAGATATGAAATAATGAGGCACGAAGAAACACACAGAAATTATATAATTCGAAAAGGAACATTGAGTTATAAACTAACAATGATATTTGCTTATGCCCAGTTTTGGAGAAAGCATAATGATTTACAGTTGGAACGTGAAGCGGAACAAGCTGAAAAACAATAATTAAAAAAAGGAGTGGTTATGATTAAATGGATATCAGCATCAATCCAATGGATTAAATCTTTCTTTGGCAAGAAAAAGAACGAAGCGCCACTCATAAACAGTTTGGCAACAGACGACAATGTGTCAATCGTAAGTAATTCGGCAATAGATGCAGTAAAACAAAACAAACCACCGAAAAGATCAAGCAAGAAACAGAAGAAAAGAAAAAACGTTAAGAGAAAAATTAAATAACCGGAAGAGTAATGCTTATTCAAAAACTTCCAGATTATGAAGGCGGGTTTATCACCAAGAGCATTGAAGGCGTGCGGATACTAACACGCGATGCTGAAGGAAATATTCTTTGTGATAAACCGGTAAATCTTGTTAAGAAAGGGATAACTACCAACTTTGGTAAAGTTACAGAGTATGGAGATGAGATTGCAATAATTAAAAACGGATTGAAGACAGTTAGAGTAAACAAGCATTTGTTAAATACTGCATTACATAAAGCCCATCCCCCAACCCCTTCCCAAAGGGAAGGGGAGTTTATGAGCGGAACGTTTGAAACACCAATTGGCAATGTACTGGTTGATAATGTTACAGATGATATACGCGCAACAATTACGAACCCGGATTATATTACTCACACAACGATATATTCTATATTCCATAAATCTGTAGACAGTAAGCTGATAAAAGCGAGAGTGGAAGAGCCGTTATTCAAAAGAGCGTTTCTAAAATCTGTAAAAGTAGAAATAATTGGAAGACAAATAAAACTTTTCAAATCCACGGCGAAGATATTTGATATTAGCAAAACCGGAACGGGCGGAATAGCATGGAACGCAAAAGGCGGTATGAAACCGGATCATAAATACTTGGAACGTAAACCAAACCCGAGCGGAGAGGGATATATTTATTTGTATGAATTGCCGAATGGTAAAAAAGAATGGAAAGATAAAAGCGGTGAGCCCGTTCAAGAACAAACAGCAAGCAAAGAATATTCAATTGATTATAAGCCGGGTGAAGCAGTACGAATAGGCGGCAAAGTTGGATTGATAAAAGAAATCTCCGACAACTTTCTTGCGGTTAATGTTGGAGGGAAGATGATCACTATTAATAAGAATGAGCATCTCCAAAAACTTGATGAGCAGAAAGGATATTATGAAGGTGCAGAAATAACTTATGAAGGAAATAAAGTAAAAATCTTGAAGCTAACCGGATCGCTTGCACTTGCCCAAGACTTGAAAACAAATCGGATGAAGGTTATAGAAGTTGAACAACCAATTTCACGGGCCGATGATGTTAATACGAAAGATTATAAGCAATCAATAAAAAATAAATACTCACACGTAGCTCAAGGTTATGCTAATGAAGACTATGCCTATAATCTTGAATATGAACAACAACCGGCATACAATCAATTTTGGGACGCAGCAAAGAAAGAAGGATTTGGACGGGTTGATGAACTTACAGCACGGAAGTTTGTGAAGATAGGTGAAACCGAAACAGATAATATTACCTGGAAATATAATCCGGAAATAGGAGAGACAGAATTTTTAATTAACGGACAGGAAGATTATCCACTTAATTATGAAGGTAAAAAATATTTTGTTAGGAACATTACAGAAGATGGCTATTCGCTTGAAGATCCAAAGACGAAAGAAACCGGATTATTTTTAGCGCATAGTGATTATAAGAAATTTAAACAAGCGGAATTCGAGAAAGAAAAATCCCGAGACATTGTAACAAAAAATGTTGATCCTTACGGCGGGATAACCGTTGGCGGGAAAACTGATAAGATTAATATTAAGCCGGAGTATTCAGAGGAACAGCTCGAGAGATTTAATCGTAAGCAATACGGCGGTAGATGGGGGAAGGCGCAACAGGCAAAGCAAACGGCTGAAAAAATAAAACAAGAAAATGAAGAGCACCAAAAATCGTTAAAAGAAAAATTAAGCGGCAAACAGTATAAAGACTTTACAGCTCATCTTGAAGAGCGTGGTTATAAATTAACCGAGAACGCACTTAGGGCCAAGAAAGAAGTTGAGGTTGAAGGAAGAAAATTCAAGTTTACAAAAACATTTGACGGCAACACTGAGATAGAAGGTCCAGCAAGCGAGCTAAGACTTGGGAATGATTCTTTCCCGATAACTGACATTACAAAGACAAAAACAACATTAAGTTGGAAAGAGTTTGTAACGCAAAAAATGGGTCCCTATATGAAAGAATTTGGCGGGCATGCAGCGGCGATAAAAAAGATTGGAGAAGAATGGAAAGAATTTAAAAAAACAACTATCGATGAGGAAAATTCTAAAGACGAAACCAGAGTTTATTACAATGATAAAGGGACCGAAGAAAGCAAAACACTTGATGAGCTGAAGACAATAAACGGCAAGAATATTTTTGAACCGACAAGAGTGAGTAAGGGTGTAGTAAGTAATCTCCCGGCTACAAAAATTTATTTCGGGATGGATGATAAAGATACGGCAAGCGGATATTATGAGATAGTAGAAGCCAATGAACTTGTACCAAGTAATTCTGCCGGAGGCGAAGCGAATCCAAATTATACTATTGGCAGCGCACAGAATAGAGATAGAAGTAAGCTGCAATCACTTGCTCAGGTAGAGAAGATTGCTAACAAACCGAATTTTGATTTTGTTGGTGATGATAAAACAGCACAGAACGGTGCGCCGATAGTAAACCAAGATTATAATGTAATTGCCGGAAACGGACGGGCAATAGGTTTGATTAAGCATTATGAGTTAGGACAGGATAAATACAAAAGTGATTTAGTTGCCAACGCTAAACGGTTAGGGTTTGATGCTGATGAAATTGGAAAGATGAAAAATCCGGTATTGGTTAGAAGAACAAATGTAAGCAACGAAGAAGCGCAACGACTTGGAGCGATCAGCAACCAGGATCAGAAACTTGCTCTTGAAGAAAACGAGACCGCGAAGGGAATGGCAACTCGGGTTGATGATGCAACGTTCAATAAGATTGCCGATATGTTTAGCAATGCAAAAGGAGATTATGCAAGCATAAGCGATTATCTGGATGATGTTGGCCTGCAGTTGGTGAAAGAACTTATAAAAAGAAATATCATTCCGGAGAACGAGCAACATTTAT
>CAYIHQ010000263.1:307-4147 GCA_964362905.1 uncultured Ignavibacteriaceae bacterium | reverse complement strand
TTCCAGGATCTCCTCTTGAGCGCCTCGCCCGACGGCGAGCATGGCAATGACCGACGCCACGCCGAAAACGATGCCCAGCGACGTCAACATCCCGCGCAACTTGTTGTGCGCGATGGCTTGCAGCGCGATCGGGAAATTGAGCGTGACGGCCGACCGAAGCGAGATCATGGATGGGGTGCCGCCTCCAGAGTATCGACCGGCAGCCCTTGTGGGGCGGGGGGGAGCGACAAATAGACCGCGTCATTCTCCTGCAAGCCCTCGAGGACTACGACGTCGTTTTCATTCATCACCCCCAGGCGTACCTCTTTCTTGACGACGCCTCCACCGTTGACCATGTAGACGTACGAGCGGGCTCCCTCGGCGTGGACAGCCTCGAGGGGGACACAGATCGCATCGGAGAGTGTTGCGGTGATGATCGTATTGCCTGTCGTCATGGCCGGCCGGAGCGTCGTGTCCGATTCGTGAACGAGGATGCGCACTTCAAACACTTTGGAGTCGGCGTTCGGGCGTTGCTCTCCGATATTGGCCACCTGGGTGACCTTGCCGGTCAAGGCCTTCTTGGGATCGGCATCCAGCCGGATCTGCACATCCTGACCGACGGCGATCCGCTGGATGTCCACTTCATTCACATACGTGATCGATTCCATGACGGACAGGTCCGGGAGCGTGGCGACCGTAGCATCCCAGGCATTGATCGTGGCTCCGACAACCTTTTTGCGTCCACTCCATTCCCGGGCATAGATGACCATGCCGTCCGCCGGAGCACGGATGGTGAACTCACCGGCCGTCTTGGTGAGGATCTCCCAGCGCTGCCTCTCCTTCTCCAGATCGGCGGCGACGGCCTTGATCTTCGCAATGGACTGCAACCGCTTCGTCCCGTAGTTCTTCCGCGCCTGCTGGTGGTTCCGGACAGCCCGTTCGTAATCGATCTCGGCCTGCCTCTGCATCGCCGGCGCTTCGTAGAGCGACTGTTCCTTCGCGATCCTCTTCTCTTCCATCGCATATCCGAGGTTCACAAGTTCGTCCCGGGCCTGTGAGAGAGCCAGCGTGCTGTCAAGGATGGCCTGGTCGTATTGCGACTGGAACTTCTGCAGGTTGAGTTCCGACTCCTTCGCCCGCTGCAGGATCTCCGCCCGATCCAACTCGACGACGAATGCCCCTTTCTTTACCACGGTCCCTTCGGCCACGAGATTGGATATCTTCATCTGCCAGATATTTGCCTGACGTGCGCTTTCCGGTCCCTTGATCTCGATGGAATTCTTCGCCTGCAGTTCGCCCGTCGTGGTTACCGACATTACAAAGGGGCCGCGTTTGACAGAGACTGTAAGCGATGCCTGTGAATCCGCCGGACCTGACATCGAATACCATGCCCCGGCCAAGCCCGCCAGGACTACGAGCACAGCGACGATGACAGCGATCCGTTTCATACGTGGGATGGGACTGTGGGAGGTTGGACGAAGCATAAGGTAGGAAGTTTCCCGGTCAGTCGTGTGCATGTCGAGTTCGCAGGCTGTTGGCCACGTGCGGCCATTTCCCGGCTTCGGGAAGACGTTCCATGCAAGGTATTGGCCCACGAAGAGAGCAAGGGGTTGGGTGGAAGGGCCAACTTCAGCATCAGGGCACTTAAAGCAGCAACGAACTTTGCTGACCAGGCTGAGAGAGCACATAAACGCCGTGTCCCGCCGCCCCGAGCACAGCCGAGGGGTGGCGGGACACTCAAAGTCACCTATCACTTACGTTCGCTACGCTCCAAGCCGGTTTGGAAAAGCCGGTGCCCCGCCGTGAAGAGGCGGGGCACTCAAGACACCCACACACTCAGGAACCCTCAAGCATCCTCAGAATTGCGGTGGACGGGGAGGGAATCGAACCCCCGACACATGGATTTTCAGTCCATTGCTCTACCAACTGAGCTACCCGTCCCAAAATTTCCGCACTTAGCGAGTGTCCGAGGGACCGAAGCTAAGTGCGTAAAATTTTGAGGACCCCGACCCCCGAGCTTGTCGAGGGGTGTCGGGGTCCGCTATCAATGTAGCGAGAATCGCCCTCTTCTTCAACCCCGTCAGGTCAACACGCCGTTTCTCTTCAGCACGTCCTTGGCGATGACGAGCTTCTGGATCTCGTTCGTGCCTTCGAAGATCCTGTTGATCCGGGCGTCGCGATAGAATCGCTCTACCGGCAACTCGCGGGAGTACCCCATTCCACCATGGATCTGCACGGCCTTGTCGGCAACCTCGCTGAGGCCTTCGGAGCAGAACAGTTTCACCATCGCAGACTGTCGGGAGATGGGTTCCCCGGCCTCATAGTCGTGCGCGGTCCGATACACGAGTGATTCCATCGCATAGATCGTCGTCGCCATCTCGGCCAGCATCCATTGGATGGCCTCGAATTGTGCGATGGGAACATCGAACTGCTTGCGGGTCTTGGCGTACTGCGCCGACAGCTCTAGCAATTCCTTCGCGGCCCCCGTGCACGCCGCCCCGAGTCCGAGTCGTCCAGCGTCAAGGGTCTTCATGGCCACGATGAATCCTCGGCCGTCCTCGCCGAGCATGTTCTCCGCCGGAACCTGCACATCCTGCAGGGCGATCGATGACGTAGCACTTCCCCGGATCCCCATCTTCTTCTCCGGCGCTCCCGCCTCATATCCTTTCCACTTCGTCTCGACGACGAACCCGGTAATACCCCGCTCGGTGCGGGCGAACACAGAGACCACGTCGGCGATGTTGCCGTTCGTGATCCACATTTTTTCGCCGTTCAGGACCCAGTGATCGCCGTCCTTCACAGCCTTCGTCCGAAGATTGAAAGAGTCGGAACCTGCCAATACCTCTGTCAGGGCAAAGGCACCCACCATCCGCCCTTCCGCCAGCGGAACGAGATATTTCTTTTTCAGATACTCGCTGCCGCCGAGGAAAATGGCGTTGGCACCAATGGACTGGTGGGCCCCGATGAAGGTCGCCGTCGACAAACAGCCGCGCGCGATCTCCTCCTGCATCAGGCAATACCCCACCTCACCAAATCCTCCGCCGCCGTACTCCGCCGGAAAGGAGGCGCCGAGGAAACCAATCTCTCCCAATTTCTTGATGAGTTCCGGAGGGATCAGCTCATTCTCGTCGATCTGACGAGCGATCGGCTTGATCTCAGCGTTCACGAACTCGCGCGCCGTGTCACGCAGCATCTTCTGCTCGTCGGTCAGCTCAAAGAGGGCCATGGCCGCTATTCTCCGACCGGTTTTTGCCCGATGTAGCTGACGATGTCTTCACCGCCATCCACCCCGATCACATTCCCGGAAATGAACGAAGCGCCGTCCTCCGACAGAAGAACGATCGTCTTCGCAATGTCCTCGGGCTCGGTCAGACGTCCAGCGGGATTCTTGGCCCGCCCGATCTCCAGCATCTTGTCGCTGTTCGGGATCTTCCGAAGTGCCGGCGTATCGGTCACCCCAGCCATCAACGAATTCGCGGTGATGCCGTACGCTCCGAGTTCCATGGCAAGCTGGCGAATGTGCGACTCGAGACTCGCTTTCGCCGCCGAGACCGCGCCATAGCTTGGGATGCACGTGTGGCCGCCCGAAGAGGTCATGGCGAAGATCCTTCCTCCCCGTTTCATCAGGTGCCGTTGCATCAATCCCTGCGTCCAGTACACCAGGCTGTGGGCCATGACGTCGACCGTCATTTCCATTTGGGCCCGGCTTATCTCATCCTCCGGCTTCTTGGCGATGAACGGCTTCAGGGTCCCAAAGGCAAGCGAGTGGAGAAGCACCTTGACCATCGCCCCGTGCTCCTCGGCCAATCGTTCCTTGATCTCGTCCAGCGTTTCCTGCTGCTTGATCGGGTCGGCAGCGTT
>CAYIHQ010000263.1:0-297 GCA_964362905.1 uncultured Ignavibacteriaceae bacterium | reverse complement strand
AGAATGTCGCCGTTGGCCACGATCAGCTTGGGCTTGATCTCCTTGATGACCTCCTGCACGGCAGGCATGGTCGCCTGACGGTCCAGGTGGACGCCGAAGATGTTCATGCCGTACTTGGCGAGTTCGATGGCCGTGGCGCCGCCGAATCCGCTTGACGCGCCCAGGACGAGCGCCCAATCAGTTGGCTTGAACCGTTTTTCGGGCTTCATACGCAATGGTCCTTGAGTGTGGGAACGACGGAACGGCCTTTAAAATATGGAAAAATCGGGCAACTCGAAAGAGACGAGACCCCTCACA
>CAYIHQ010000262.1:0-4175 GCA_964362905.1 uncultured Ignavibacteriaceae bacterium | reverse complement strand
GCGTGCGGGTTGGTTCTGCCGAGGGGACTCTGCCGCCACAGAAGTTGTTTGAATTGGGTGGCCTTGGGTCGTTGCATGCGTACCGTTACAAGCAGGACTCCGGCAATCGCATGGTCTTGATCAACGCCGAGTATATCGTGGACGGCAATTTCCTCGACGACCTCGACTTTTGGCCGTCGGATCTCTTTGGAGGCATCAACTTCCTGCTCCTCTCCGACGCCGGCCTCGTCCGAAAAGAAACACGTCCGACGGCCGATTTTCAGGATGGCTTTGAGAAGATGACCTGGGGAGAGCTTCGCCACAATGTGGGTGTCGGCCTTGCGAATCGGGGAGGGTCGTTCCGCATCGCGTACACGTGGCGCACGACAGAGAAGGCACCGGGAACGATCACATTCCGATTCGTGCGTCCATTCTAAAGCACAGCAGGAATCCTTTTCTCCGCAGACAGGCGACGGCAACGTCGCCTGTGGCGTTTTGAGCGGGGTCCCCTCACCGATTTTTCCTATATTGACCACGTTTACGCCGGAGGAGCTCCTATAACGATTTCTGGTTCGATGAACTCGAGTTCAAAAGGAAAAAATGGCATGACGGGGGGAGATGAGATGAAGAAGAAGGAGTTGGCGACCTTCGCTGGTGGGTGCTTCTGGTGCGTAGAGGCGGTCTGTGAGCGGGTGCCGGGTGTGGCGTCCGTCGTATCTGGATATGCAGGGGGACACGTCGACAATCCCACGTACGAACAGGTGTGCTCCGGCACGACCGGCCATGCCGAGGTCGCGCAGATCGCGTTCGACCCCGAGGTCGTCTCCTATGAAGACCTCCTCCGCCTCTTCTGGCAGGCGCATGACCCGACCACGTTGAATCGACAGGGATCCGACGTCGGCACGCAATACCGATCGGCGATCTTTACCCACTCGGAGGAGCAGCGAGTCGCTGCAGAGAGATCCCGGGCGGAGGCCCAGAAACAGTTCGCCGGCCCGATCGTTACCGAGATCCTCCCGCTCGGCCGGTTCTTCCCCGCCGAAGACTATCATCAAGACTACTACCGCAATCACACGGCAGCGCCGTACTGTCTCTTCGTTATCCGCCCAAAGCTCAAGAAACTCAACATGGACTGACCATGTCCACCCTCCAACGCATCATGTTCTTTCTGCTCTCTCTTTCGCTCCCCATGTCTGCCCAGACACACATCTCTGCCGCGCAGTCGCTTTCAGAACTGCATGATCAGGTGAAGGTCAGCGGGATCACGTCCCGTCGCTTCACACAACTCCAACTCGCCGGATGGATTGCCCCCGCCATTGACGCGGGCACGGTCCGCACGGAGCGCGTCGGTTCTTCCGCCGAGGGCCGGCCCATCACCCTCTACACCTACGGCACAGGATCGGTGCGCGTCCTTCTCTGGTCCCAGATGCACGGGGACGAGCCGACCGCCACTATGGCGATGGCCGACATGATGGCCCTGTTTCGCAGTCATCCGGATCATCCAGCGGTGCGTCTCATCCGGGACCGCCTGACCGTTCTCATGATCCCCATGTTGAATCCCGACGGCGCCGAGCGCTTTACGCGAAGAACGGCGCAACGCATCGACATGAACCGCGACGCGCTCCGCCTGGAATCTCCGGAAGCCAGGACGCTGAAGTCGGTGCGCGATCAGTTCGCGCCGGAGTTTGGGTTCAACCTCCACGACCAGGACCCGCGCTACACGGTAGGATTCACACGACGAATGACGGGGATCGCCCTCCTCGCCCCACCCGTCGACGAATCGCGGACGGACAATGAGGTCAGAAAACGAGCCAAGCATGTCGCAGCCGGGATCGCCGTCACACTGCACGAGTTAATCCCGGGCGCGATCGCCAAGTGGGATGACGCGTTTGAACCGCGCGCGTTTGGTGACAATATTCAGCGTTGGGGAACCAGTACAGTGTTGATCGAATCGGGCGGGTGGCCTGGCGACAAGGAGAAGATGCACCTGCGTAAGATGAACTTCGTCGCCCTCGTTGAAGCGTTGCGCCTGATCGCCGACGGGTCGTGGTCCACCACTCCGCTTGATGCGTACGAATCGCTTCCCTTCAACATGAAGCTCGGGTGCGACATTCTTATCACCAACGCGCAGATCCGGCCTTCGCTTGCCGCGCCTCCGGCTCGGGTCGATGTGGCAGTCAATGTGGACGAGACCTCCGAGAACGGCGAGCCCACGACGGTGAAGGCAACGATCATCGACGTCGGCGACCTGAGCCTGTTCACTGGATACGAGGTCATCGATGCGAAGGGGGCTGAGGTCGACTCTCTCCTCGTGAAGGTCGACAAGGTCCTCACGCCCGAACAGCTCAAATCGCTCATACCGCGCAAGTGAGAGTGGTTCCTTTTCTCCGGCTGGTATGATGGTTGCAGAAGGCCCCTACTTTGAGTAGTTTTCGCACACCCCTGACGCATTGACCCTTTCGCGAAACCCGGCCGTCGATATTCCGGAACCACTTCTCCTCCGTTCCGGTTGACGGACTGCGGGTCACGATCCGGAAGGCTGGACAAGTTCGAGGGGGGAAGCACCAACAGCCATCCGATAATCCCCCTGCCCCTGCCGTGAAGGACAAACACAAGGAGTTCGAAGCGGAAGCTCTTCCGCATATGGACATCTTGTACAACTTTGCACTGCGAACGACCGGCGATCCCGACGATGCCAAGGACCTTCTCCAGGAGACATTCCTGAAGGCGTATCGGTTCTGGGACAAGTACGAGAAGGGCACGAACATCCGTGCCTGGCTCTTCCGTATCATGAAGAACTCGTACATTAACCGGTATCGAAAAGAGACGCGCGAGCCGGATAAGGTTGACTACGACGACGTCGAGAATTTCTACGACTCCATCCGCGGCGACTCCAAGGAGACCAGCGATCTCCAGCAACGGATGTTCGGCAACCTCTTGGGCGATGAGGTGACCACTGCCCTTCAGGAATTACCGGATGACTTTCGGACGGTCGTCATCCTCTGCGACATCGAAGAGCTGACGTACGAAGAGATCGCCGAGTTTCTCAACTGTCCCATCGGGACCGTCCGCTCCCGGCTGCACAGGGGCCGAAAGATGTTGCAGGCACGACTCCATACGTACGCCCGACAACACGGCCTGCTGTCGGATGACACTCCGGACGAAGGATCATAGACCCCTTACCACGTACAATAAGGATGCTGCTGTGACGTGTGCTGAAGCTCAAGAACTTGCCGGCCCCGCCCTTGACGGTGGAATCACCGATGCAGACCGCACCGCATTCTTCGGACACCTGATGGCGTGCTTTGCATGCCGTCGGGCCTACGAGCTTGAAGATGCGGCGCGATCGATCATTCGACATGCCGTGCCGACTGTCGCCGTGCCGGATCCCGTTCGCCGCTCCATCATCGAGGCGGTTCGTACCGAAGCCACATCGGAGGGGCCGGAGCGTCGAGACATCTGGTCTGTGATCTTCGGTCGCATCCCCGCACCCATCGTCGGGCTCGGCTTCGCTGCCGTTCTTATCGCGCTCCTCCTGATTCCGACTGGCCCCAACGATGACCTCATTCGCCATGCGGCAGCCAACGACGTTATCAACCAGGCCGCATCCAATTTCCAGCTCATTCGCGACGGCAAGATCAAGCCGGCCATGACGTCCTGCTCGCCCGAGCAGGTCAGCGCCTATCTCGACGCCCAACATATGCCATTCCAGGTCAGCATCCGGCCGATGGAACACTGCGAGGGGTACAGCGCCATTGTCAATGAGTACGACGGCGTCGCATTGGCACACGTCGTCTACAAGATCGGCGGTGATCTGCTGTATGTGTATCAGGTGAAAACGGAGGAGGCGCTCGGCGCGCAGGCGCATCTCACGATGTCCCAAGCGGCTCGTGAGGCGATAGAGAGGACGGGATGGTACACGGACCCTCAGCATCCCGACTGCAACGTTGTTCTGTGGGAGGAGAACGGCACACTCTGTGCCGCCGCTTCTACCATGAAGAAGGATCACATGATGGCGGTTCTCGCCACCCGCTAGGCGTCACCAACCGACGATCAACCGATCCGCGAGCCGGGAAGGCAATCCCGCCTCACGGATCTTCTTTGCAGCCAATTCCACGTCGTAGGCCACCCGGATATTGCGGTACTCCCAGCGTTCGTCATCGAACACGCCGTAGCTCGCATCCGGACAACCATCC
>CAYIHQ010000261.1:0-4189 GCA_964362905.1 uncultured Ignavibacteriaceae bacterium | reverse complement strand
TACTTTGACGCGAAGCGGCAAACCATTCTTCGCGATTAGCGGCACGCAGGCAGGCTTGGCGGTTAACGCTATTTCATAGCATCAGAACGGAAACTCCTCCGGCATCGCCTGGGCGGGTTTCGAGCGTTCCACAGGCCGCACTTTTGCCGCTTGATGCACTGCGTGCGCATCCACGTAGATCGCCCGACGCGGAATAGTCGGGCACGCATGCTCGCACGCTCCACACCCCACGCAGTAGTCGTTGTTCACCTCCGGTAGGAACAGCTTTTCGTACGGAACCATCTTCACCGCCTTCGTCGGGCAGTGTTCCGCACATGCTCCGCAATCCTTCTTCTTCGTCTCGACGATGCAATCCTCTTTGACGAAGATGGCCTTCCCCAACTGCAACACGTGCTTCTGCTCGACGCCCAACGGCAGAAGCGCCCCTGTCGGGCAGACCTGACCGCACGCAACACAGTCGAAGGTGCAATAGTTGACGGCGTAGTCCATCCGCGGCTGAAACACACCCGCCCATCCGTATTCCGTCACGGCCGGCTGAATGACCTGGGTGGGACACGCAGCGACGCAGAGGTGACACGCAGTGCAGAGGTTGCCGAATCGGTCGCGGAAAGCACCGCCAGGAGGCACGACAGGCTTCGCTTTAGACCGGTCGTATTCTGTTTGTCTTTCCGATTCCGTCGCAGGCGGAAGCAGCCACCGCCCAACGAGTGCTGACATCCCCGCCAAGACGCGCCGCCGGCCGTTTTTCCCCGTTTGTGCCTTGTGTGTTTCTTCGTGGCTTGTTGCCGGTGTGGCAATCTCACGAGAAGTGTCCTTCGTTCGATGCCTCATCGCCACAAACTCCATCCCCCGCGTCGGACACGACTCCAGGCAATCGAAGCACCCGACACACGCTGCCGTTTCGATGACTCGCCGTTTGCTGTCGATGCACTGCGCGCGGCACACCTGCTCACAGAGTCCGCAGTCGATGCAATCGTGACCCCGGATCGTGATGGCGTACGCCGGTCTGTGTGAGAGAAGACTGAGAACGCCTCCCACGGGGCACAGAAGATTGCAGAAGAGTCTGCCGGAACGGTAGGAAAGGATGATGACCGTCAGCGTGAATATCCCGACGCCCGCCAGTGTCGTCCAATGAGGCAATTCAAGGGGAATGAGGTTCAGGCCGCCGATGCCGACAAACGAGAAGAGGATCGAGGCGCCGTTGTTCGTCAGGACCAGAAGAGGACGCGCCACATGCGCCAGGATCCGGCCCGAATTGCTGAATGGCTCCAGCAGGTCCAGAAGCACCAGGCTCCCACCAATGCCACTCACGATGACGGCAGCTGTGATCGCATAGTGCCAGGCGAAGCGCGGCCTTGCGTACGGAAAGCGACGGTGCTTGAGATTGCGCTTGCGGAACCAGATGACGATGTCCTGGAGGACGCCGAGGGGGCACAGATGAGAGCAGTAAATTCTCCCAAACAGCAGTGTCAGCGCAAGAAGGAACACAAGTCCGGCCGTGGCCAAGCCGAAGGCGGTGAGCGTCTTCAGCAGTGCCGGGGCGAGCTGGAGAGATGTGAGGACGGATGTCCAGGAGGGAGGGATGACATGGCCAAGGTCCAGGAACACCGCTGCCACGGCAAGCGCCATGAGCGTGGAGACCACCAACCGTGTCAGTCGGAGCGGATGCATGCGTCGTGTATTGGCGCTTGTGTCTTCTGTGATTTCTGTGTCCTTCTTTATCTAGGAAAGCGTGATGCGCTTGATGTTCAGCGCGTTGAGGTCACTCCGGCCGACTTTCATCGTTTCCGCCAAGCGGATGTACTCAATGTCGCGGGGCTCCTTGCCGAGCATCTTTGCCCCGGCCGCATCGATCGCGACCATGTCCGTCGAAAGCAGCAGCGACCGCATCTGTACCACGTCGTCCACCGACACGCCGCGTGGGCCATTCTGTTTGAGGACGTAGTATGCATCGAGCACATTGAGCGTGGGCTTGTGATACGTGGCGAAGTCGGCAATGCACTGGTGCAGGTCGTTGCGGTGCCAGTAGCGGCGGTCCCACACCACGCCCATCTGGTTCTTCATGGACATGGTGAGCTGCGTGGAGCCGTGGTTCTTCAGGATGGGGACGTTGATCACGACGTCGGCGCCGAGGAGAAGTTCGTGGACCTTGGCCTTCTGGAGTGACACGCCACCCGGGATGTCAACCTGCTGATAGTATCCTTCGGCATTGCCCGGCGCGATCTTCCCGTTGGCGTTCTTCACCGCGCGCGAGATGCCACTGTTCTGGTAGGACCGTTCCCAGTTGTCGCAGGTGTTGTCGAAGACGTAGACCTCTTTCGCCCCCGCCTGGTGGCAATGCTTCACGATCTCCTCGACAAGCTTTGGATTCGTGTTCCCCGCTCGCTCGGGAGGGACGTCCCACCCAATGTTCGGCTTCACGACCACCTTCTGTCCCTTCTTGACGAACGCCTGCATGCCGCCGAGTGCTTCGATGCCCTTGGTGAACATCACATCCGGTTCGCCGCCTTTGACGGCGACGAGGTCGAATGAGGCGGAAGAGGGGAAATGGGAGATGGATGAGAGGGGCACGGCCCTTAGGACGCCAGGGAAACTGCCGGCGGCCAAAGTAGCCCTAATGCTATTGCGCAAGAAGGAGCGGCGATCCATGGTTTGGTTCCTGGATGTGTTCTAAGGTGGAGCGGGGGCTTGCGCCGCGACAGCGCCTCAATTTCCCTGCCACATCCTGCGGAAAGCCCCGGCCCCCTGTTGGCAGAATAGGGGGCAAATGGGCCAAGTGTTATGAGGTTTCAGCCTTCCAACTCAAATCCTCTTCCCCAATTCGCACGAATCGGAATCCGTCCTTCCGTTCTCTGCGACCGGACTGTTCGCTATCTTTGAAGACATGGTATCGACTTCCCTCACCCTCCACCACATCGGTGTGATCCGCACGCCCCACGCGTCGAAGTACTCCGCACCGCGTCAGCCGGCCACGTCCAGGTCGAAGTCCATCGGCGTCATTACGCTCTACGCAGGATCGAACTTCGAACAGGCTCTGGAGGATCTTGACGGGTTCGACTACATCTGGGTCCTCTTCTGGTTCCACGAGAACACGAACTGGAAACCCAAGATCCTCCCCCCTGCCAGCGACCGGAAGAAACGCGGCGTGTTTGCCACACGGTCTCCGCATCGCCCCAATCCCATCGGACTTTCTCTCTGCAGGCTCCTTGATGTGAAGGGTCGGACGATCCGGATCGAAAATCCGGACATGCTTGACGGTACGCCCATCCTCGATATCAAACCGTATTTGCCTCACGCTGAATCCCAGCCGAACGCCCGCTCCGGCTGGATCGGAGGTTCGGACGAACGCACAGACCGGCCATTCCGTGTCGTGATACGGCGATCCGCACACGAGTCCCTGCTGCGAACACCGACTGCTGATAGGAAGGACATGATCGAGTATCTCAAGGTCACGCTTTCCCGAGATCCCTATCTGCATGCGTATCGCCGCATCAAGGCTCAGCCCGACGGTTCCTGGGTGATCGCCGTGAAGCGTTGGCGATTCATCTACATGATCAAGGGAGACCGTGTGGAAGTGACTGATGCATTTCCGACGATCCAATCGAACGCGTGACAGCGGAACCACTCTTCCGCACACGGAAGGGCTGACGTCGGCGCCCTCATCCTCCATTGCCTCACGAAAGGCATCCCATCGTCCCGATTCCGGCGACGGCCCTACGGGTGAATTCGAAGTCGCTGGACTACTGTCCGTGGGTTTCGCCTGACGGCAAGCTGTTCCTCTTCTCGAGCCGACGGCACACGCAGAGACCATCTTGAAATGTGTCCTCCCCCTGCATCGAAGGAATGGAAGAATTGAGAAGGCGACAAGGAACGGTTTGCCGATTTAGGAACGGCCGTACAACACAGCGGCGACAGGACATGCATCCCGCCGCCGCTGTTCATGTCGATGGTGAAATTGCGGGCTCTGTCGCCCTCGTCAGAATCCTTCGACGGATGCGTTCGCCACGAAAAAGAACGGTGCGCTCACATCGGTGATCACGTACGTGTCCGTGGTCACCGACGAGAGTCCATGAATATATGGGAACTCGTTCGGATCCACGGTGGGATCGCCGACCCCATTCAGGGGCAAATCGGTTGACCCGGCGTAGACGGCCGTCTTGGTCAACCCGTAAGGCGCAATCGTCTCAAA
>CAYIHQ010000260.1:0-4194 GCA_964362905.1 uncultured Ignavibacteriaceae bacterium | reverse complement strand
TGCATCAAGACGGGCGCCGGTGGTATCACCGCGAAGCAAGAGGAGATCCGCACGGTCCACGAGCGCATTGTCGGCGAACTCTCCCTCCGGAGCGATCTCCACCGTGTGCTGGAATGCCTTCAGTGCGGATGCCGTGTCTCCGCGCAGGCGATACGCCGTCGCCTGCCGGTACTGCGCCGCGTGCGCAAGTTTGCCCGACCGGGCGACGACCGAACCGAACACTGCCGCGGCCGAGTCGTTCCGGCCCAACTGCAGCAGCGACCATCCGAGTCCATACGTCCCGTCGTCCAGAAGGGGATGGTTGGGATGTGCCGAAAGGAAGACAGCGTAAGCATCGCGCGCCGCCGGGAAGTTTTTCAACCGCTCCTGAGATTCGGCCATGAGATAGTCCGCCTGGCCCGCTTCGTACGGCGCGGTGATCAGCGCGCGCTCGGCCTGGAGTCCCCTGAGCGCGGAGGCGAAGTCTTCGAGCCCGAAGCGGCATTCCGCCATGCGGATCCGGACAGCCGAAACGAGCGAACTGGAAGGAAGCGAATCGACAAGCATCTGATACGAGGTCAGGGCGGGCTGGAATTTTCGAACGGACTGGTGCGTCCAGCCCACCGCGTAGAGGGCGTAGTCGCGGTAGGGATTGGACGGGAAATGCTCAAACGAAAGTGTGTAGTACTTCAGCGCGTTGTCCCGATCCTTCTGCGCTGTGTAGGCCTCGCCCAGCCAGTAAGATGCTTCTCCGGCCAGCGGGCTTCCGGAAAACTGGTCCAGCACGGTCTTGAACGGCCTCACGGCGTCCACGGGCCGGTCGAGGGCGAGGTAGGACTGGCCGATGCGGAAGAACCCGTCATCCGTCAACGACGCCTTTGGATACTCCCGGATCAGCGATTCGTACCCTGCCAACGCATCAGAATACTCGCCAAGGTGGTAGGAACATTCGGCGCGCAGGAACAGCGCGTCCTGACGGCGAATGCTGGTCGGATACTTGCCCAGATAGGCCACCAGTTGCTCCTTGGCCATCTGGTAGAACTTGTCCTGGAAGAGTCCGTGACAGAACGTGTAGTCCTGGTCCTCCGCGGCAGACCGCTGCACAGGAGGCGCTCCTGTCTGCGCCGGAACTCGGCTTGCGCCAAGGACCAGCCCAAGGACGAGCATTCCAACGATCCTGGATTGAACCCTATGAAATTGAAATGATTCCATCAGACTTCGATAAACCGACTTTAGGGACGTCCGGCTTAAAGCAATCCCTGAAGGGACTCCCATTAATCGTTCAATTTATGTTTTGGCCTATTCGGAGTCAAGAATGGGACTTGGATTGGACGGCTCTTCAGGGCATGTGGCTCCAGACAGCCAAAAACGGCCAAAAAACTACCTTCTCTGGTGGGTCAGATCCGTACTTCTGCGCTCAGGAACATCCAATTGCCTTTTTGTGGCTGATCGGTCTTCTTGGGGATAAATTCTGATCCCTATCAGCGGAAGATGAAAACGGGGAGGTCTCTGATGGCGAGAACCTCCCCGTGCAAGCGGCTAAAAAAAACTGAAATCAGCGGCGGCGGCGTTTCACCCCGCGGATCATGCTTCTCCCACCCTTCGAAGTCCACACCGTCGAGCGCACCAGCTTGCCCGAGGGGATGTCCGGGTGCTCCGATTGGGTGATCGAACTGCGAATGATGCTTTCGATGGCACGCACGTCCTTGCCCTGCTCCGGCGTCGCGATGGACACCGCATGGCCAACGACGCCTGCGCGGCCTGTCCGGCCGATCCGGTGCACATAATTCTCCGGATCATCCGGAAGGTCGTAGTTGATGACCACTTCGATGCCCTTCACGTCGATGCCGCGAGCGGCGATGTCCGTGGCGACAAGAATGCGGTACTTGCCGGAACGGAAGCCTTCCAGCGCTTCTTTGCGCTGACTCAAGGTGCGATCGGCATGGATCTGTGCGGCCGCATGGCCGACTTTGCGCAGTTGCTGCGTGATCTTATGTGCGCCCCGTTTTGTGCGCGAGAACAGAAGGACCGGACCCGTGTACTGCGTCAACAGTTTGGCGAGCAACGCGGCCTTCGCCTCCTTCGGGACGACGAACACTTCCTGGGAGACTGTCTCCACCACCGTTCCAGCCGGAGCGATCTCGGTGCGCACCGGCAACTTCATGTGCTTCGCGGCAATGCGTACGATATCGTCGGGCATCGTCGCGGAGAAGAGCATGGTCTGCCGCTCCTTCGGGACCGTGCGCAGGATCTGTTCGATCTGCGGTCCGAAGCCGATGTCCAGCATGCGGTCGGCCTCATCAAGGATGAGAACGGCTACGTCGTCGACCTTGGCGGTGCGGTGTTCCAGATGGTCGATGAGCCGGCCCGGCGTGGCGACGATCACGCGCGGATGGCGCCGCAAGGCGTCGAGCTGCGGGCGCATCGATTCACCGCCGATGAGAACGGCGGTCGGGAGATGCTGGGACTTGGCGATCTTCTGCACGGTCGCGTGGACCTGCAGCGCCAACTCCCGGGTCGGAACCAGAATGAGACCTTTGCCCTTGGTCTTGGCCAGGTGTTGAATAAGGGGGATGGCGAAGGCCAGCGTCTTGCCCGTCCCTGTTTGCGCAATGCCAATGATATCCTGGCCGGAGATGCCGATGGGGATGGCCTTGCGTTGAATGGGGGTGGGTTCTGTGTAGCCGAGCTCGTCAATCACCTCAAGGAGGCCCGGCGCGATGCCGAGTCCGTAGAAGCCGTTGTTGTGTTGTTCCATGATCTACCTTTTCAGAAGAATGTCTGTGAGAGAGAAACTTGAACCGCCATGGCTCCAAGCTCGCCAAGCAAGCCACGTTCGCCAAGGTGGAAAGTGATTGTCGGAAGCAACATTTTCAAGCTCCGACGCGCAAATACTCCTGGATGCTACGGACGTCCAGCGTTCCGGCCTGTTGTCGCTCGATACCTTTGACAGCCGTCGCCGCGGCGGAGAGCGTCGTCACGACGGCGATCTTCTGCTCCAGAGCAGCCCATCCGATCGCGAACTCGTCGTACCGCGATTCCTCGCCGAGAGGTGTATTGATCACGATCTGGATCTCGCCGTTCTTGATGAGGTCGACGACGTTCGGCCGGCCTTCATCCACCTTGTAGACGTGGTCACTCACCACGCCGTGGGCGTTGAGGAACTTCGCCGTCCCTTCGGTCGCGATGATCGAGAACCCGAGGCGTCGAAAGTCGCGCACGATCCCGAGCGTGAGGTCGTTCTTGTCGCTCTCGTTCACGCTGACGAACACCCGCCCCTCCGTGGGCAGGGTATTCCCGGCGCTCATCTGCGACTTGGCGATGGCCGCACCGAAGTCCATCGCGATCCCCATCACCTCGCCCGTCGACCGCATCTCCGGTCCGAGGAAGATGGGGACCCGGGGAAACTTGTTGAACGGGAAGACCGCCTCTTTCATGGAGATGTGCTTGAGCCGCCGGAAATCGTAGCCAACCAAGCCCAATTCCCGGAGCGTCCTGCCGGCCATCACCTTGGCGGCCACCTTGGCGAGCGGAATGCCCGTCGCCTTGCTGACAAACGGCACCGTGCGGGAGGCGCGCGGATTCACCTCGAGGACGTAGACGACCCCGTCTTTCATGGCGAATTGCACGTTCATCAATCCCACCACATTCAGCGCCCGCGCCAGCTTCTCCGTCGAGGCGATCATCTCTTCCAGGTTCTTCTTCGAGATGATGTACGGCGGCAGCACGCACGCGGAGTCGCCGGAGTGGATGCCGGCCTCCTCGATATGCTCCATAACCCCGCCGATGACCACGTCGGTCCCATCCGCCACGCAGTCCACGTCGTACTCGAACGCATCCTCCAGGAACCGGTCGATGAGCACCGGATGCTCGGGCGACACGTCCACGGCCTTCTGCATATATTCCCGGACTGCGTCGCTGTTGTAGCAGATCTCCATCGCGCGTCCGCCGAGCACATAGGAGGGGCGCACGAGCACGGGGTACGAGATCTCGTCCGCGACGAGGACGGCCTGCTGGACCGAGATGGCGGTGCCGTACTTCGGATGCGGGATCTCATGCTTGCGCAACAGGGCGCCGAAACGCTCACGGTCCTCGGCAAGATCGATCCCTTCGGGGGAGGTGCCGAGGATGTGCACGCCGTGCTCTTCGAGGCCTTTGGCGATCTTCAGCGGCGTCTGCCCGCCGAAGCTCACGATGCCCCCTTCCGGCCGCTCG
>CAYIHQ010000259.1:0-4198 GCA_964362905.1 uncultured Ignavibacteriaceae bacterium | reverse complement strand
CAACGACGGGTGATGCGACCTGGATCCACCGATTCAAGGGAACGTCGAATTGGACGACTGCCGGAGGAGACTTCGTCGCGACCGCAAGTGCCAGCCTGTCTGTGGATGCAGCCGGTGCGTACACCTGGACTTCGACCCCGCAGCTTGTGGCGGACGTGCAGGGATGGCTGACGAATCCTTCCACCAACTTTGGCTGGATCATCATCGGGAACGAAGGAGGCACAGGAACCTCCAAGCGCTTCGATTCGCGTGAGAACGACACGACGGCCAATCGTCCGCAACTGACGGTGGACTACACCACGAGCACGGCGGTGGACGACGCCGGAACGACGCCGTCGGACTTTGGACTCACCGGCAATTATCCGAATCCATTCAATCCGGAGACGAGAATAGGATACAGGATACAGGAGACAGGAGCTGTGCGACTGACAGTGTGCAGTCTTCTCGGACGCGAGATCACTGTGTTGGTCAATCAACCACAGAGCGCCGGCACGTACACGGTCGGCTGGCATGCCTCCGATATGCCGAGCGGGATCTACTTCGCCGTACTCGAGTCGGGAGGGATGAGGGATGTGAAGCGGATGCTCTTGGCAAGATGAAGATTTCTAAGTAAGAATTCAGGAGACAGGAAAAGAGGGACGGGCGAAGAGCTCTTCCAGCGCAGTCTTCCTCCCTCCTAACTCCTCACTCCTTTCTCCTTCTTCTCACCCGAACGGCTGCTCGATCGAAGGACTCTGCGCTGTAAAGAGCTTCGCGCCGTCCTCTGTGATGTACATGCAATCCTCATGTCGCACCCCAAACTCCCCGGGGATGGCAACTGTCGGCTCGTTGCTGAAGCACATTCCCGGTTGCAGGGGCGTCGTGTTCCCGCCGACAAGATTCGTCCATTCATGTCCGTCGAGGCCAATGCCATGGCCTGTCCGATGCGGCAGGCCAGGTACTTTATATCCCGGTCCGAACCCCGCGTCAACGATCACTTTCCGCGCCGCTGCATCTACGGATTCGCATGTCACACCCACGTTCGCCGCAGCAAGTGCTGCATCCTGCGCCCTGCGGGCGAGATCCCAGATGTCCCGCTGGCGCTGGTTCGGCTTGCCAAAGACCACCGTGCGGCTGATGTCCGATTGATATCCCTCCACGCTGCAGCCGCCGTCCATCAGGATCACATCGCCTTCCTTCAGTTTCTGGGGCATGCTGCTCCCGTGGGGGTATGCCGAGGCCACGCCGAAGTTGGCGCTTGCGCCTCCGGAGGCCCCAAGTGCGCGATGGGCAGCGCTGCAATCGGCGCTGAAGTCTCCGGGCGACATCCCTTCCTTCAGCATCGACACCGCCGACTTGTAGGCCGTGATCGTGATATCGTTCGCGCGCTGCATCAGAGCAAGCTCGGCGGGAGACTTCAACATCCGGCAACCGGCGGTGATCGGGTCTGCGCTCACATACTCGATGCCGCCCGTCTCCTTCCGCAATCCGTCGAAGAGGAAGAACCGTACTCGCTCTTCGATGCCGACCTTCCCTGTCCCCGCTCCCCGATCCCGGAATATCCCATCCACCAGATTGTAGGGACTTTCATTCTCCTCCCAGGTTCGGATGTCGCTTCCAAACCGGATGATCTCCCGCATCCGGTCTTCTTCGAACTTCGGGCAGACCCAGGCCAGGTCTCCCTTTGCCGGAATGATCAGCGCGATCATGCGTTCGCTGATCCAGGTCCTGAAGCCGGTATAATAGAACGAAGAGGTTCCCGGCTCGAGAAAGATCGCCCCAATCCCGTTCTCCCCCATCAGCCGTTGCGCTTTCCGGATGCGATCCCACCGTTCGTCGTCCTTGATGGGGACGATGCCGTCCGTCATCGACTTGAGCTGCTTGATCGCGTCAGGGACCGATTGCGGGGCGGCCTCGATGTGCGTGGCGGCTGCGGTGACGCCGGCGAGTCCGGCGGAGAGTTTCAGAAAGGTTCGTCGGTTGAGCATGGGGGAGCCTGAGAAGACCTTTGAGAGTTGTAAGATGAAAGTAGGAAGATAGAAGACTGCGGCGCAAGGAGAATTACGCTGGCATACCCACCGTCGGTCGGATCCACTTTGGTCATTCCGAAAAGGAGACAGTACATCACGGCCGCGCTCCAAGTGCCCGGATCGGCCGTCCCGCCCGCACCTTCCGGTTCATCTTTCCATTCTCCATCACCACCTTCCCTGCGACCAGAACGAACCGAATCCCCTCCGACTGATATTCGGGATGTTCTACGGTCGCCCGGTCCCGGATCCTCTCCGGGTCGAACACAACGATGTCAGCGTCGGCGCCCACGGAGAGGCGCCCTTTTTTCTTCATGGCCGGCGTGGAGCGCTCCAACCTCCGGGCCGGGAGCAAGGTCATCTTCGCGATCGCGTCCATCAGGGAAATGGTCCCTTTGTCACGAGCATAGACCGCGATCGTCCGAGAAAAAGCGCCTGACGCGCGGGGATGGTTGTTGTATCCCCATTCCAGGATCGCATCGCTGCCGATCATGACCCAGGGGGCTTTGAGGGCCGCCTCGACATCCTCATCCGGGATGGCATAAGCGATCGCCAACTTCCCCAGCTTTCGGTACTTCTTGAAGCTCTCCTCGGTCAGTCGTTCGTTTGATCCTCCGAGTTGGAGGCTGTCATACGAGATACGGAACCGCTGTTGCCACCCCTTGTCGAAGCGGGCTGAGTTGAGATAAGTGCCCCAGAAGTTGTACGGGTAGACGCATGCCGTGATGTCGAGTCCGCGGCGATGCGCCTTCTCGACAAGCTCGATCGACTGGGACATCGAGAACGTTCCGCCGGTGCTGTTCATGTGGTCGATGTGGACAGCGGATCCCGTCGAGTCGGCGTAGGCGATGAGCTCCTCGAGCGCCTCGATGTTCGTCCCCGGAGGTTCCATGTCCGAGTAGCGCGCATGGAAGAACACGGGCACATCATACTGTTGCGCGAGCCGCATCATCGGCAGGATCTCTGCGGCGGAGATACCGGGAACATATTCGAGACTGAACGACACGCCAAGCGCTCCCTCCTGGAGGGATTGTTTGGCCATTTGTGCGACCGCCGCGAAAGACTTTTTCGGAAGAGGTGCGTACCGGTCCGACACGAACTGATTGCGCGCCTCGGTGTAGAAGAATGACGCACCGTAGTTGAGCGGCGGCTTTCGCGTCGCCATCGCCTTGTACCATCGGCCTGGATACGCGGTGCCGCCGTGCATCGCCAGGTTCGTGGTCACGCCGTCGGCCAGTTTGTTCCAGTCCCCCGCTTCACGCGGCGCATACGAGAGGATATCGATGAATCCGGGAGCCACGACGAGGCCACGGGCATCGAGCACTTTTTGGCCGACGAGAGGATCTCGGGAGATCGCAGCGACCGAATCTCCACGTATGCCCACATGCAGGACTTCATCGATCCCTGTTTCCGGGTCCATGACGCGACCGCCGCTGATGACAATGTCGAAAGGGGCATTTTGTGCATTCGCCTGCTGGACGAAGAACAGTGGGAAGAGTGAGAGAAACGCGCGGGAGATAAGCGAACGCATATCAGCGTATTTCGGAGGTCCAAGAGCGTTGTGCTTCAATTCCAATCGTCGTGCCCGAATGCTTCAGTCGGGCACCGCTACTCAAATAGCGAAGAATCTCTTCCGTGAATAGAAACAAGGCCCCCGGCAGAAGCATCCGGGGGCGACAAAGAGAGCCCCACGTCGTGCCCGAATGTTTCTGTCGGGCACCGCTCATTCAGTCACTTCGTCGTCCCCGCATGTTTCAGGCGGGGACCTCGCTTCTCAACACCGAGGCCCCCGACAGAAGATTTCGGGGGCGACGGCTGAGTCCTCCTATTCTTCTTCATACCAGATTTCATTCGATAGATCACGCAATTCGGGATTCCTCTTGCGGATTAGCCGCATCTTCCACGACCGATTCCATTTCTTCAACTGCTTTTCTCTCGTAATCGCTTCCTCGACTGAATCAAAGCGTTCGTAATAGATCAGGTCCCGACAGTGATACTTAGAGGCAAACTCTGATCCATGTCCTGCTTTGTGTTGGGATGTTCGTCGGACGATGTTCGATGTCACCCCTAAGTACAGCACCGTTCTGCGCGGATTGGACATGACATAGACATACCCTTTTCGAGCCATGCGCCCCCCGTCTTTTATTGGCCGCAAAATCGAGGCCCCCGACAAAAGTATTCGGGGGCGACGG
>CAYIHQ010000258.1:0-4202 GCA_964362905.1 uncultured Ignavibacteriaceae bacterium | reverse complement strand
CACCGCGTGAGCGCCATCCGCTCCCACGGCTCGGCGCGTTCTTTCAGGTAGGACCGAAGGTATCCGATCTCGACCGCCAGCGGAGAATTCTTCCCTTCCGGGCGCAGGCGGAAGTCCACTTTGTAGAGCGGAGCGTCCAACGACAGCCCCTTTGCCAATTCTCGGGCCACCTTCTCCGCGGAGGGGCGGCTGCAGGTCTGCTCATCGAACACGGCTACGAGGTCCACGTCCGAGCCGAAGCCCATCTCTCCTCCCCCAAATTTTCCCAACGCCAGGAGCACGATGCCGCGGGGCTGCGATTCGACGCGACCGGCCACCATGTGGACCACCTCTTCCGCCAAGGCCGTCAGTTCGCGTTCGACGGCAGCAACGGATGCGGAACCGGCAAGAAATCGAACGGCCGTGCGCGTCTCATTATAGAGACGATACCGACGGAGGTCGGCCTCCTTGAGCGAATGCCAGCCGGGTGCGGAACGACCGAGCAATTCGACGGCATTACCCACAAGAGATTCCATGAGCAATGGCTCAGCCGGAAGCCGCTCCATCATCTGCGCTCCCGCAAGCGCCGTGCGGACCAGCCATTCGCGATGTCGCGCATTTCGAAGTGCGAGGTCCAGAAGTCGGTGAGACGGTTCGGATGAGAACCCAGACTCAATGCGTTGACAGACGACCTGCTGAACCTCCGGAGGCCAGTGCCGATCCGCAATGATCGCGGCCGTCGAGATGGTGGGTGTGGCTTTACCTCCGAGGGAGTCCGAAGGAACTCGTGGAGTAGTGAATGACACGAATTGTGCACGCACGAATTCCCGCAAACGTCCCACGTGATCCCGAAAGGCATTGGCCGTCGGAAATCCGAGCTTTCGCGCCAGGACGCGATTCTCTTCCGCCGTTTCCGGCAGCTGATGTGTTTGACGACCGTGGAGCAACTGCAGACGGTGTTCGACCGTGCGAAAGAACTCGTACGCGGTTCGCAATCGATCGGCCACGGAAGAGGGGAGCTGGCCCGTCTCCGACAGCCGGGCGAGCGCCCGCAATGTATGCCCGGTGCGCAGTGCGGGATCGTTTCCGGCATACAACAACTGAAGTCCTTGCACGAGGAATTCGACATCGCGGATCCCGCCGGCCCCAAGCTTGATGTTGCCCTCGGCCACTCCCTCCTGTTCAATGGCCCGCTTCATGGCGGCGATCTCTTCCCATGGAGAATGGATGGCGGTCCTGGGAAAGAGGAACGGCCGGAGGTCCCGCAGAAACCGCTCCCCCACGTCGATCGCGCCGGCGATCGGTCGCGCCTTGAGGAGCATCTGGCGTTCCCATGCCGCGCCGCGAGTCTCATAGTAGACCATCATGGCCGCACGCGACATGGCGAGCGGACCGGAGCGACCGTCGGGCCGAAGGCGCATATCGACGCGGTACAGATGCCCTTCGCCCGTGAACTCCGAGAGTCCGCGGACGACCGCCTCGGCAAGGCGAACATAGTATTCGTGGTACGTATGGAGCCGTCCCGCACTCGCGGGCAGGTCGCCGTCCTCGTCGTAGGAGAACATGAGGTCGATGTCGGAGCTGAAGTTCAGCTCCTGACCGCCAAGCTTGCCAAGCGCCAGGACCGACATCCTGTTCGGGAGGGTTGTGCCGAGCCGCGCATTCAGGTCCGCGTGGGCGGCGTTCGTCACCGCACCGGTGACCGCATCAGCGAGTGCGGAGAGCTCCGCCGTGATCGTCACCACGTCCGCTTCCCGCAGGATCTCCCGGGCCCCGAGGCGCAGTATTTCGCGGCGGTGGAATCGCCGGACCGCGTCCAGTTTTCGCTCCGGTCGCTCGAAGAGCGACATGGCGGCATGCGCTTCGGTGGACAGGTCATCGGCAAGGCGCGGCCGTTTCAATTCGCCCGTGGCGGTCAGCCACCGCAGCAGTTCGGGGTCGCGGACGAGGATGTCAGCAAGATACTGTGATTGTCCGACGAGCTCGAAAAAGATCTCGAGCAGAACGGGGAAAGATGCAAAATCCGAGATCAGGCTCGACGAGAACCCCGACTCCAGGAAGCGGGTCAGGTTTCGCATGGCGCGGACCGGTTCGGGGGCCGCGGCGGAGAGCTCGGTCAGCCTCATCCGGAACGCGCGCGGGGCGGCTCCATTGCGAAGCGCGGCGTCCTCCACGGCTCGGATCAGTTGTGCGGTCTCGGATGCGCCCATGACACAGCAAGATATTGAAAATTCCACCCCATCGCCTCCCGTTGCTTCTCCCGGCGAGGTGCTCTATATTGACGCGGCACATCCCCCCTCACTCTCGGTCATCGCATCCGTCATGGTCAAACTCGTTGCTTTGTATCGCACGCCGGAGGACACGGCAGCCTTTGATGAACACTATTTCGGGATCCACACGCCGCTCGTCCAGAAATGGCCGGGGCTGTTGCGCCTGGAGGTGGCGAAGATCACTGGCGCACCGATCGGCGAGCCCAAGCACTACCTGATGGCCGAGATGTACTTTGAGGACGAAACGGCTATGCAGAATGCGCTACGGTCCCCTGAAGGCAAAGCTACCGCTCGGGATGTGATGGAGTTTGCGGGGAGTCTGGTGAGTATGTTCTATGCAGAAACCGTAGAAATCTGAGCCGGATGGAAGTAGTAAGATGTAGGATGGAAGACTGAAACTCTGCGATCTTCCACTACAATGACATCGCCACCCGCTTCGGTCTTTCATCTTCCTACTCAACCCTGTACTCAATCAGATACCTACATCCCCTATGTCCTCCTACTCTTCTCTCCCGCACAAGTCGTTCCGCTTCACCCACATTCTGTACACGAAATCCCGCCACACCGCCACCATCACGATCAATCGTCCCGAGGTGCACAACTGCCTCAACCTGCAGACCTTGCAGGAACTGGGGGCGGCGTTCCAGGATGCTGCGTGGGACGACCGTGTGGCCGTGGTCGTGATCACGGGAGCGGGCGACAAGGCCTTCTGCACCGGAGCGGACCTCAAAGAATGGCACCGGGACTTCCTGCCGAAACCGAATGATTTCTACAAGTGGATGGGCGTGTTCGTCGAAACGTTTGAGCGGCTCCGGACTATCAGCAAGCCCACCATCGCGCGACTCAACGGCATGGTGGTCGGGGGCGGCAATGAACTGCAGATGTCCTGCGACCTCTCCATCGCTGCGGAGGATGTTTATATCCGGCACGTCGGTACGGAACATGGGAGCGTCCCCGCCGCCGGTGCGACACAGTGGCTTCCGCTCATCGTTGGCGATCGTCGTGCCCGCGAGATCCTGTTCCTGTGCGACAAGATCTCCGCCCAGAAAGCTCTCGACTGGGGACTGGTCAATGAGGTTGTCCCCCGTGCGGACCTCGACGCCGCCGTGGAGCGAATGGCCGCGAAGCTCGTGCAAAAACTGCCGGAGTGCACGCGTTACACGAAACAGCAGCTCAATTTCTGGAAAGATCTTTCCTGGGCGATGACGATCGGGCACGCGCGGGACTGGCTCACGGTGCACACGGCGGCACCCGAGATCCGAATGAGCATCGAGGCGTTCGTCAAGAAGCAACCTATCGACTACGAGAAGATCCGTCGAATGATGGGCGAAAGGACGGCGCAGAAAGCTGCCCGCGGTCGGGCACCACGGAGGTCGGCGGGGTCTCCCAAGCGACGATCGGGCAAGAAAGGCTGAGCCATGCCATTTGAACTTCTTCTCGTGAACTGTGCAGAAGGCGTCGCGATCGTGCAATTCAACCGGCCCGAGGTCCTGAATGCGCTCAACATGGCCCTGATGGCCGAGCTCGTCGACACGCTGGATGCGCTCGACAAGGACGACGACGTTCGATGCATCGTCCTGACCGGTAACGATAAGGCATTTGCGGCCGGCGCTGACATCAAAGAGATGGCCGACACATCCGCGATGGACATGCTGAAGCGCGATCAGTTCGCGCGATGGGACCGCATTCGGAAAGTGAAAAAACCCATCATCGCCGCCGTCAGCGGGTTCGCCCTCGGAGGCGGATGCGAATTGATGATGACATGCGACATCGTCATCGCATCCGAGTCGGCACGGATCGGGCAACCGGAGATCAATATCGGCGTCATGCCGGGCGCCGGAGGCACGCAACGTTTGACCCGCGCCGTCGGCAAGGTCAAGGCGATGGAGATGGTGCTCACCGGAACGATGATCTCCGCCGAGGAGGCACTCCGGTGGGGGCTTGTGAACAAGG
>CAYIHQ010000257.1:0-4203 GCA_964362905.1 uncultured Ignavibacteriaceae bacterium | reverse complement strand
AAAGTGGAACATCCGGAAGTAGTTCCGGTGTGTCCGGAAAAACTCCTGGTAGGTATCGCCGAGGACGCGGAGCTTTTCAACGCACGTGGCAGCGGATGCGAGAGCATGGTCGAACATCTCGTGGAGGATGTCGAATCCCACGTTCATGACCGCAAGGTAGAGGTCCTCTTTGCTCTTATAGTAGAGATACAGAGTGCCTTTGCTCAGTTCGGCCGCCTCGGCGATCTCGTCCATCGTGGCATTCTGAAGGCCCTTATCGAAGAAGACCTTCGTCGCGGCACGGAGGATCTCTTCTCGCCGAAGCTCCTTTTCGCGTTCCTTGCGTTCCTGGGTTCCCATGGTTTTCAATTGCGAGTTGATGACTGCGAGTCATTCAATACGCATCAGTTTAACAAAAAGTTCCGTCTGTGCAGACGAAGGACCCATTAAAATATGCTAACCACCGTAAGACATTGGTACATATAACAATTATCGTTTATAAATATTACAATAAACAAGAAACCCGGAGCCTGTCAAGACTCCGGGTCTGGGAAAACTGGTGAACCAAGGGTCAGTTGAGCTTCACGATCCCGATACCCGGGCGGTCGGGAAGGGTGAGCCTTCCATCGACGACCTTCACGCCGTCGTAGATGTCGTTGCTGATCAGAAGATTGCCGTCCAGGTCCGCCCAATCCACAAGTGGAGAAAGCTGCGCAGCGGCAGAGACTGCGCAGGAAGTTTCGGTCATGCAACCAATGAGGATCTTCATCCCTAAGGACCGGGCGAGGCGGATCATGGTGTGGGCTTCGCGTAATCCGGTCGTTTTCATCAACTTGATCACGACGCCGTTGTACGCTCCCCGCTCTTTGGCTTTGATAAGGTCCGGGAGGCGTTGAATACCCTCGTCTCCGAGGATGGGCAGAGGGCTCTTTTCTGAGAGCCACGCGAGGTCGTCCACACGATCCTTGGGTAACGGCTGCTCGATGTACAACACACCTTGTTCCTTCAGCCAATGCGCCATGTCAAGCGCATACGCACGGTCCTTCCATCCCTGGTTCGGGTCGGCGGTGAGCGGCACGGATGTAATGGACCGAATGGTCTCGATCATCTCGCGGTCGTTGTCCTTTCCGAGCTTGACCTTCAGGAGTTTGAATCCAGTCGCTTCCTTTGTTTTCTCCCGAACAACGTCCGCCGTATCAATGCCGATCGTGAATGTCGTGAGAGGCGCCTTGGCCGGATCAAGCCCCCAGATGCGAAACCAGGGCTGGCCCAGCATCTTGCCGACGAGGTCGTGCAATGCGATATCCACCGACGCTTTCGCCGCCGGATTGCCGGGGGCGATCGCATCCACGTCGGCCAGAATGCGTTCGAGGTCGAACGGACTGTCGTACCGGGAGAGGTCCACCTTCGACAGGAAGGCGTCCGCCGTGGCATGGGACTCGCCGAGATACGGCGGCATGGAAGCTTCACCGTAGCCCACGACATCGTCGTATTCGACTTCGGTGAGCATCACGGGCGTTGTGGTGCGTGACATCGTCGCGACAGTGAAGACGTGTTTGAGCTGTAACGTGTACGGACGGTAGCGAAAAACGAGCGCTCCCGGTCGGGAGCCTTCGGTTCGTGCGACAGAGGGAAGCGGTGTCATAAGGGATGCGCCGGCGAGCGCGGCGGCCTGGGTCAGAAAGTTGCGGCGGTTGGTGGACATGGTGGTCTGGGGAGAACGAAGGAAGGATTCAGGAGTCAGGAGTAAGAAGTCAGAAGCTGAAAGCGATCACGGATGTAAACTACGAGTTCAAGAATCGAAACTCAATAGCACAAGTTTTGTGCATCTTGCCTGCCAGCCGGAGGCCCAATACAACTGTCGCGAAGCGATATACAGTTGCCTCTACAGCCGTCACGCAGGCAGGTGCCTTTTTGTCACGAAGTGACCGCTTCGTGGTGGCTATCAGTACCTCACTGACGTCGAAGGAGACAAAGAATGCAATCCACTGTTGGTTTCATTGGACTGGGACTGATGGGAAGCGTGATGGTGGGCCGGTTCTCGGGAGCGTTCTTCGTGCGTCGGAGGGTTCGCTTGTCATCTTTGCCGGCGGACGTCCGGCCGATGTTGCGTGGGTCCAGCCGGTTCTGGAAGTATTGGGGAAGAAAGTGCACGAGTTCGCCGATGGTTCGCGTGCGACGAATACGAAACTGCTCGCCAATTTTTTCATCGCCGGCATGGTCGGCACGCTGGCGCAGGGCGTTCTGTTCGCACGGTCAGCGGGAATCGACATTTCCACATTCCTTGAGATCCTGGGGCAATCGGCCTTGAACGCGTCCATGGTTCAGACCAAGGCACCGGCGATGGCCGTGGGCGACTACACGTCACGCTTCTACCTGGAACACATGCGCAAGGATGTCCATCTCGCCACAAGGTGGCCGGCTTTCGCGAAGCGACCACGTCGTGGCGCGGCAGCGGCATCTGCGGAGGCCCTGGGAGTGAGGATGCCTTACATGCCGTTGCTCGCGAAACTCCTCTACGATGCCAAGACGGTGGGCTTCGCCAAAAAGGACTATTCCACAGTATTTGTGTGTCCACCCTGGGTCGCCGGTGACCCGCTTTTGGGGGATTCGTGGGGATATTCGTCTTGTCTACACCCCATCCACATCCCCCAAATTCTCCATTACATTCGAAAAACCCGCAGAAGACAAGCACAATTCGCTTGACTTTAAGGCGCAATTCGCTAATTTTCTATTCCGTGTGTGGAAAAGTGGGGAATTGGGGTGACCCCCGAAGATCCCCGCAGCGGCACACGAACCTGCGATCAACTGACATGCCTTCGTTCAAAGGTCGATACCACTATACTCTCGACGCCAAAGGGCGCATCGCCATACCCGCCAAGCTCCGGAAGAGCCTGAGCGCGAAGGGCTCCGTTGTGATCACCCGCGGATTCGAGAAGTGCCTCTACGTGTACCCTCTCGAGGAATGGAAGCAGGTGGAGTCGTACATCCGCGGTCTCTCGTTCCTGGACGCGCGCCATCGCTTCTTCGGTCGGACACTCTTTCAATGGGCGACCGACGCCGACTTGGACGGCCAATCTCGGATCTCAGTACCGCAGGAGTTGCTCACGTATGCGGGCATCGGCGGCGACGTGCTCATCCTGGGCGTGGTGGACCGGATCGAAATGTGGGACCCCGCTGTGTACGACGAGTACCTGAAGCTGCAACCCGATACCTACGAAACGGTCGTCGAACACGTCTTCCAGCAGAAGGCATAACGACGTGCGTGGCGGTCTCGCTCTACCATATCCCCGTTCTTCTGCGTGAATCACTGGAGCACCTCGTGACCGACCCGGGCGGCGTGTATGTGGACGCGACGCTCGGCGGGGGTGGTCATACAGAGTCACTGCTGGCGCGCCTGCATCCGGCGGGCCGCGTCGTGGCCTTCGACCAGGACGATGATGCGATTGCCGAAGTGGAACGACGTCTGCCGCGGTCCGGCGACCGCCTGACAACGCGGCGTGCCAACTTCGGAAACCTGGCGTCGGAGCTTCATGCCGTTGGCCTCAATGCCGTGGACGGCATCCTGCTCGACCTTGGGGTCTCGTCGCACCAGTTGGACGACCCACGCCGCGGATTCAGTTTTCGCAGTGAAGAGCGTCTGGACATGCGTATGGACCGGCGGTTGGGACGGACGGCCTTCGACGTGGTGAACCTGTCGGACGAGGCCGAGTTGGTGCGTATCCTTCGCGAGTACGGGGAGGAACGGCGGGCGCGACAGATCGTACGGGCTATTCTCCGCAGTCGACCGATCACAACGACCATGACCCTGGCTGCGCTCGTCGAGGCCCAAACGCCCGGGCCGATGGCAACGAAATCCCTGGCGCGTGTCTTTCAAGCGTTGCGGATTGAGGTCAACCAGGAATTGGAGCGCCTCCGTCGCTGCCTCGCAGACACGCCGTCGGTCCTGCGATCCGGCGGACGGCTGGTCGTCATCTCGTACCATTCGCTGGAAGACCGCATCGTGAAAGAGTTTTTGCGGGAGGGCGCGTCAGACCGGATCCCCTCGGGGACGAAGTTTCTGCCGGACCGGCCGCGCATTCCCGAGTTTCGCCTGTTGACACGGAGGCCCTTGACGGCCTCCCCGGCAGAGCAGCAGGCCAACCCCCGTGCCCGGAGCGCGAAACTGCGCGCCGCAGAACGGACCTGACGAAGAACGTGGCACAACCAGAGATCGCAAGCGGT
>CAYIHQ010000256.1:1261-4207 GCA_964362905.1 uncultured Ignavibacteriaceae bacterium | reverse complement strand
ATCACCAGGCGTCCGTCCTTGATGTCCGCAGCCAGCCCGATTTCCGGAGGCCCCGAAGGGTTGTATTTCACCATGTTGGTGAAGACCTCCTCCACGGCGAACGTCATGACGAACTCCGTTGGCCCTCCCACCCGCTGTTCGCGGCAATAGGAGCTCAACTCCCGCATGATGCGGGGGAGCGTGTCGATTGTTCGGGTGTAGGTCGTGCGCATGGGAATGGGAAGTCCCGTCAATATACTGTGTGTCCTGTCCCGGCGCAAACACAGCGGTTGCAGGCCATCCGGCCTGAGCAGGGGGGCGGGTGCCGGCCCTCTTTGTTTTTCCCACACTTTTTCGCAGATTCCTGTTGTCAGCCCCAGGCACCAAGGATCGAGCCGCCTCCGTTGCGGCTCGTTCTGTTGTTCGGCGTGGAACGTTGTCTATCTCACATCCGTCTATTCCCGTGGACTATTACCACAAAGAGGCACCTGCCTGCGTGCCGAAGGGCACTTCGGCAGGCAGACAGAAGGCACAAGATGAAAGAGGGTGAAGGGAGTCTGTAACCTCCTATCACTTTTTGTGCATCTTGTGCCTTTTTGTGGCCGCCCTTACAATCCGAGGAGCAAGCATCTGTGGACATCAAGACCCTCAATCAAATGATCGAGCGCGAGAGCGCGTTCGTGGATACCCTCTCGGCTGAGGTCGGCAAGGTGATCGTAGGCCAGAAGCCCATGGTCGACCGCCTGCTGATCGGCCTCCTGTGCCAGGGACACATCCTGCTGGAAGGAGTGCCCGGCTTGGCGAAGACGCTCGCCATCAAGACGCTCGCCACGGCGATCAGTGCGAAGTTCCAGCGCATTCAATTCACGCCCGACCTGCTTCCGGCCGACCTTATCGGCACGATGATCTACAACCAGAAGGACGGCAAGTTCATCACGAGGCGCGGACCCATCTTCGCCAACTTCATCCTTGCGGACGAGATCAACCGCGCCCCGGCGAAAGTGCAGAGCGCACTTCTGGAGGCGATGCAGGAGCGTCAGGTGACCATCGGCGAAGACACCTTTCCGCTGGAAGAGCCGTTCCTCGTCCTCGCCACCCAGAACCCCATCGAACAGGAGGGCACCTATCCGCTCCCCGAAGCCCAGGTGGACCGCTTCATGCTGAAGGTGAAGATCAGCTACCCATCGCGTGAGGAGGAGCTGAAGATCATGCGCCAGAACGTCCTCGGCGCCGACGCGAAGGTGAAACACGTCGTGTCGCCCAAGGAGATCCTGGCCGCCCGCGATGGGGTGAAGCAGGTGTACATGGATGAGAAGATCGAGCGCTACATCCTCGACATTGTGTTCGCGACCCGTGACCCAAAGTCATTCAAGCTCGACAAACTTGCGCCGCTGATCAATTACGGCGCGTCGCCCCGAGCGTCCATCGCCCTCGCCATAGCGTCCCGGGCGCACGCGTTCATCAAACGCCGCGGGTATGTCATTCCTGAGGATGTGCGCGCCATCTGCCCCGATGTCCTCCGCCACCGCGTCGCCGTGACGTATGAGGCCGAGGCCGAAGAGATCACGAGCGAGACGATCGTGACGGAAATATTGAATCAGGTAGAGGTCCCATGATGATTGCGGATAGCGGATTGCCAATTGCGAATTGGTGGAGGTCGATCACATGAAAGATCACTTCTGATAATTCGCAATCCACATTTCGAAATTCGAAATGGACACGAAAGAACTGCTGAAAAAAGTCCGTCATCTCGAGATCCGCACGCGCGGCCTGGTGAACCAGGTCTTCTCGGGTGAATACCACTCCGTCTTCAAAGGACGGGGAATGGCATTCTCTGAGGTGCGCGAGTACCAGTTCGGCGACGAGATCCGGACCATCGACTGGAACGTGACAGCGCGGCTTAATCACCCCTTCGTGAAAGTGTTCGAAGAGGAGCGTGAACTCACCGTCATGCTCGTCGTCGACATGAGCGGTTCGCAGTATTTCGGCTCGCAGACGGCCCTGAAGCGCGACGTGGCGGCGGAATTGAGCGCCATTCTTGCCTTCTCCGCCATGAAGAACAACGACAAGGTCGGCGCGATCCTCTTCACCGGCGATGTCGAGCGGTTCATTCCGCCCCGAAAGGGACGTTCGCACGCGCTTCGCATCGTCCGGGAACTGCTGTCCTTCGAGCCGCGATCTACCTCGACTAACATCCGCGGTGCGCTCGAGTATCTGAACCATATTCAGAAGAAGCGGAGCATCGTGTTCCTCATCTCGGATTTCATGGACGAGGGCTTTGAGGCGGCGCTCCGTATCGCGGGCAAACGGCACGACCTGATCGGGCTCGTCCTCCAGGATCCGCGAGAAATGGAACTCCCCGCCGTTGGATTGATCCCCCTGCGTGACGCGGAGTCGGGCGAGGTGCGATGGGTCGACACGTCGGACCGTCGTGTGCGCACGTCGTACAAGGCGAACCGCCTCGCCGCACAGCAGGCCCGACGCTCGATGTTTCTGAAATCGCGACTCGACGCGGTCGAACTGCGACTCGACCAGCCCACGATGAAGCCCCTGGTCGATTTCTTCCGATTGAGGGAGAAACGGTGGTGAGGGGGCGGGGGAAAAACGCGAAGGGGAGACGGGAGACGGGAGACGGGAGACAGAAGCGTGGGAGAGCATTCCTGACGCTTCAGTCTTCCATCTTCCTACTTACATCTTTCTACCTTCTCAGTGCTTCATCGCTACTGGCACAAGAGGTCGGTCTTACAGCTTCCACCGATCGCAAAACGCTCCGCCTCGGCGACCCCGTCAGCGTGACCATCACCGCACGCGTGCCGGCGACGATCGACACCATCGGACCGGTCGTGGTGGACAGCGCGGGGCTCTTTCAAGTGCTGTCCGTCCTGCGGAATGACGACGAGCAGCGGTGGGACGTTGAACTGATGACCATTGACACCGGCACAGTCTTTCTTCCGCCACTCGCCTTCG
>CAYIHQ010000256.1:0-1251 GCA_964362905.1 uncultured Ignavibacteriaceae bacterium | reverse complement strand
AGGCGACACGGTCCGAAAAACGGCCTACGCCAACTCGCTGTCCTTCACCGTTGCGGGGGTGACCGTCGCTCAGGACGCGGACATCAGGGACATCAAGCCGCCGATGAGCGCCCCGTGGCGTTGGGAAGATATCTGGCCGTTCTTGCTGGGGGCGCTGGTGCTCGGGGGTGGATGGTATGCCTGGCGTCGCTATCGGGCCGCGCATGCCACGGCGGCGCCGGAAGAACCGCCCACCCCGGCCGTGGCTCCGCATGTGCGCGCGTTGAAGGAATTGCGCATTCTGGAAGAGAAGCAATTGTGGCAGCAGGGGAGAGTGAAGGAATACTATTCGGAAGCGACGGAGATCGTCCGACGCTTCTTTGAGGGACGGTGGAACATCGGGGCGCTCGAAATGACTTCGGAGGAGATCCTCCATGCATTGCGCGGCACTCCCGAGGCGGACCGCCTGCGTGAAACGCTTGGCTCGTTCTTCCTTCAGGCGGACCTGGTGAAATTCGCCAAAGCCCATCCGACTCCCGACGATCACAAAGAGGAACTCGAACAGGCGTTCGCGATCGTCCGTGCCATGACGCCAACGGCGCCCGTGGAACCACAGAAAACTCAGCCCGTCGAGGAGACCGCCGATGTTCGGTGACCAATTTGCTGACGGCCTCTATGCTTGGTTGCTCCTGGCGATCCCGCTGGGGGCGGGATATGTGTGGTGGCGCCGGCATCGGCTGATCACCGACCTCCGGTTCTCTTCCCTCCGAGCGCTTTCTGCAGGACCGCGTTCCTTGCGGGAGCGGCTCGTCCGCGTTCCGCTTGCGTTGCGGATGCTCGCCGTCGCCGCGCTGATCATCGCCCTCGCGCGTCCGCAGAACGTCTCCAGCCGCGAGAACGTGAACACGGAGGGGATCGACATCGTGCTCGTCCTCGATATCAGCGGCAGCATGCTCGCCGAGGACTTCAGTCCGAACCGCCTCGTGGCCGCCAAACAGGTCGCGGGAGAATTCATCGAAGGCCGGTCGAACGACCGCATCGGGCTCGTGGTCTTCTCCGGTGAGAGTTTCACTCAGTGCCCGCTGACGACCGACTACGGAGTGCTGCAAGGACTTCTGGCGGAGATCAAGAACGGCATGATCGAGGACGGGACCGCCATCGGGCTCGCCCTCGCCAATGGCGTTGGCCGGCTCAAGGACAGCCAGGCAAAGAGCAAGGTGATGATCCTGCTGACCGATGGCGTCAACAATAGGGGTGAGATCGATCCGGTCA
>CAYIHQ010000255.1:922-4208 GCA_964362905.1 uncultured Ignavibacteriaceae bacterium | reverse complement strand
TGAATGAGTTAATGATGAAGGGGAGAAATGTTAATTAAGTGCAAAAGCTGTAAAGAAATATTTAAGCACGATCGTACAGAACGGCGTGGGAGAGAAAAGATTTATTGTTTTCGTTGTTTGTGTAAGAGAAACTCGGAGTGTGTGATGAGAAGGAATAAATATCTAAAGGAAAATACTCATGAATAAAATATTCCCCCTCCTAATCGCAATCCTAGCCTTAATGGCGGCAACCGTCTATTGTTTTAACAAAGACTACCGCATGGCAATATTCTATTTATTAACAGCGTTTATCAATTTGATATGGGTGTTTTAAAGGAGGATTATGAAAGATTTAACCCTAGAAGATAAGGCAATGATAAAAAAAATTTGCATCCTATTCCATGCCGAAAAGTTAATATACGACGGAAAAACAATCATCATCCCTCTTGAAAAGTGGCGAGAAGAAGCAAAGCAAAATATTTCTTGACAAAGCAAATGATTGGGTTTATAATACATCTAATTAAAGAAATGAAATGGACAATATAAATGCACATTAATGGAAACAAGGAATACCAAATAAACAAATGGAAGAAAATATTCTTGAATAATATACGAAAACACAACCCAAATGATAATAAAAAATGTATTTATTGTAGCGAGATTAAGAAAAAGAAAGATTTCTATTGTGGAATATTCAAGACAAAGAGTGGACATGATTCTCTTATAATACGTAAAAAATGCAAGGATTGTTGCAGAGAATATGAAAGAAATAAAAAGAAGTTAATCATGAATGAGAAGCAAGTAAAAAGAAGAGAATCATACAAAAATAAATGGAAATATAACGGAATAAAATGTGTTTATGGAATAACAAAGGAAGAATATGAACGGTTGTTAAATAAAAATAATGGAAGATGTCATATATGTAATGAGAAGAAAAAACCATATTTAGATCATTGTCATAAGAATAACAATATTCGTGGAATACTTTGTATGAATTGCAACACAGCTTTAGGACATTTTAAAGATAATATTTCCATATTAAAGAATGCTATAGAATATTTAAATAGATACGGTAATGGAACCGTTAAAAAGCCATAAAAAAAAGGAGATAAAAATGTTAAAAGCAATCAAACCTGGAGAAGTAAAACCATATAAAGCTAAAATGCTCATATCAGGTGATCCTGGTAGTGGGAAAACATGGTTCTCGCTAGATTGGCCGTCAATTTACTTAATTGATTCCGAGGGTGGTGCAGTACGGAAGCAATACCAAGATAAACTTAAGAAAGTGAATGGTCTTTATTTTGGGAAAGAACAAGGAGCAGGTAATTTCGAAAATGTTATTGAAGAAGTCAGAATGTTAGCGACTACAAAACACGACCGAAAAACTCTGATTATTGATAGCTTCTCTCAATTATATCTAAATGTAGCCGCAGAAGCAGAAGAGAAAGTTGGTGATGCATTCGGCAAGGACAAAAAAGAAGCAAACAAACCAACCCGAAGGCTCCTGAGATGGATTGATAAATGTGACATGAATGTAATTCTTATTGCCCACAATAAAGCTAAATGGGTAAGAAAAGGAAATGAAATATTCCAAGAAGGAAATACTTTTGAAGGTTATCCTAAACTTGAATATGATTTGGATTTATTTATTGAAATCTTGCCTGGGTATAAAAATTTCCTTATTAAAAAGAGTCGTATAGAATCTTTACCTCAAGGAGAAACGATGCCATTATCGTTTAAACATTTCTCTGAAATATATGGGGCGGAGTTGATTAATTCTGATGTTATCCCAACAGAAATGGCAAGTGAAGAACAAATCAAGAAGTTGGAAAGTTTGATAGAAGCCCTTAATGTTCCAGAAGATCAAATCGATAAATGGAAAAACAAAGTTGATGTTGATGACTTTAACGAAATGACAGATACGCAGATTTCTGGATTAATTGAGATGTTAAACAAAAAAATCATGAAACTAAACATGGAGGTTAAATAATGAAACCAAGAAAAATCAGCGTACCTAACACAGAACCAGAGCAAGCAACATTTGATATTCCTTCTGCCAAAGAACACCTGTTTCAAGTTGTTGATGTCTTTGATTCAGATTTTGAAGGAAACAAATTCAATTTGGATAATGACACCGTAATTGCCAAATGTGAAGTTGTCGGTGGAGTTGAAGAAGGACGTAGTTTGTTACAACGATTGAATCTAAATCCAGAATGGAAAGGATTCTTTGCAACTCGTCTATTTCTCAAATCTATTGGAGAGGAATATAAAGGGGAGTTTGAAATTGACGTTACAAACTGGATTGGCAAACAATTCTACGCAACCGTTGTGCATAACAAGTCAAAAGACGGAAGTAAAGTCTACGCAAATATCAAAGAATATAACTTTGATAAGATTATTGAGCAAGTACATATACCTAAAGCAACAACCGTTGCTTCAACCGAAATCGCATGGGACGATGACAAATGAGAGAATCCGAAATCAAGAAATCTGTAGTCAATGACCTAAAGTTCTATCAAATATCCGGTGAAGTTGTTTGGTGGACAAGGTTAAATTCAGGTAAGATAAAAACCGAGTGGGGTGCGTGGGTGAACCTCTGCGATCCTGGAACACCGGACTTCATCGTATTGACAAGAAACAATATTGTTCTGTTTTTAGAAACAAAACGAACAGGGAAAGAAAAACTCGATGTTAATCAGAAAGCATTTTTCGAAAGAATGGCAAAGTATCCATTTGTAAAATGTTTTGTGGTTAATGAAAAGAACCAAGTATCTAAACTAATTAAAACGAGGAGAGAAGACAATGAGTAATAAAGATAAAGTTAAGCGTAAAATTGATAACAGCCAAGCTCATTATTGTATGAGTTTTTCAGTTAAAGAATATTTGAGAAAGAATATCTTCCGATTGAATGATATTGGGTATAAAAACATTGAAATCTTACGTGCCGGAGTGGATTATTTATCAAACAAAAACAATGTAAAATAATCCTTGACAAGCAAAGCAAAGTATTGTATACTTCTTTCAGGTAAAAGAAAGGAGTTCCAAAAATGAAAAATAAATTAATAACAATCTTAACAACAACCCTGATTTTAATCCCTGCCTTTAGTTATGCTGAAACTGAAAAGGAAACGATCGCCAGGGTTATTGCCGCAGAAGCCTGTGGTGAAGGTGAAAAAGGGATGGAATTAGTGGCTCAAGTCATTAATAACCGTTCAAAGGATTGGAATAAGACCCCATTTCGGGTTGTAACCGCCAAAAATCAATTCTATGGCATCACAGCTTCAAATAGCCATAAACTCTATGCCCA
>CAYIHQ010000255.1:0-912 GCA_964362905.1 uncultured Ignavibacteriaceae bacterium | reverse complement strand
GCAGAAAGCATTTTGACAGGGCAACTAGGGCATGATTTAACCAATGGGGCATTGTATTTTAGACAACCCAAAGAAGCGGTTTATTCCTGGCACAAAACCGAAACCTTGCGATTTAAGAATCATATATTTTACAAATAGGGGAAACCTATGCTTGAAGATATAAATAAAATCAAGAAAGACACCGATAAAATCAAACAAACGACAAAAAGTTTAGTTGAAGAAATGCGTGAGATAGATAAAAAAATTGCTAAGAAGAAAATCCAAAGGATTTTCATAAACCGAATCTTAGAAAGGGGAATCCTATGAACACCCTAAGCATATCTGACAGCATTGAACAGAAAATGAAAGCCGGATCGTTTATCTTAACAAAAGATGAAAGAGATTACTTAGAAAAACAGATGATTGATAACTTTATTGAATTAGTTACTCGGATTGATGACGAACGATTAATGCAAATGACAAATGAATATGGGATGTATACATAGGAGGAATTATGAAAGAAACCAGAAAATACACAACAGTTAAAGAAAAAGAAAAGAATGAGTACAAAGAATTGAAACAGAAACAAGCCCATCTCGAAGTATTCCTAGACAAAGAGTATGGCGAGCAGGGGGAGATTTTATGAGAATAGATAAATTAACAAAAGAACAAGAATCTGAATTATTAGAATTTCGAGAACATTGTTTGAGTGTGGGTCTTTCAACAACACGAATTAATAAAAACATTGATGAACATAGGAAAGAAGTTGATTTAATTTATAAGGATTTCTTGAATTTAGAACCCCCCATGATTTGGTATGTCGATAGTCCATTAATGTTAAACTTGGTTATTAATATTCTGCCAATCATAGACCAGAACCTCAACCAGAAACTCAACCAGACCGGACGCTCAGGCCAGTACAGGCACCCTCCC
>CAYIHQ010000254.1:0-4212 GCA_964362905.1 uncultured Ignavibacteriaceae bacterium | reverse complement strand
GTGCGCGCGATCGAACGGGTATTGGCACGGTTCAGTCCGAGGGGCCTTCCGTTGCTGGGTGCGGGGGACTGGAATGATGGTGTGAATGCTGCCGGGATCGCGTGGAAAGGCGAATCCGTCTGGTTGGGTCAGTTTCTGTATGCGATCCTGCGATCATTCTCTGGAATCGCCGCAGAGCACGGAGACAGGGGTCGGCAGGTGGAGTTCATGAAACGGGCGGACTCGCTCCGATTGGCGTTGAACGACCATGGGTGGGATGGGGAATGGTACTTCTATGGGACGAAAGACGATGGTCAGAAGATCGGGTCTCGCGAGAACGCGGCGGGCCGTATTCACCTGAATCCGCAGACATGGGCGGTGATCGCAGATGTCGCCGACGCGGACCGGGCCCGTGCGGTGATGGACCGCGTGATGGACCTGCTCGAATTCAAGGCCGGACCGGTCCTGCTGCATCCCGCGTACAGCGTGCCGGACGAGGGAATCGGGTATCTGACCCGCTATGCACCGGGCACGAGGGAGAATGGTGCCGTCTACACCCATGCGGCCACCTGGGCCGTCATCGCCTCGGCGAAACTCGGGCGTTCGGAGGACGCGTTTCGGTTGTTCCGCAAGGTGAATCCGATCGAACGCGGAAAGAACCTGCGTGAGTATTGCGCCGAGCCCTACGTGACCGCCGGCAATATCGACGGTCCGGAATCGCCATTCTACGGCAGAGGAGGATGGACGTGGTATTCCGGCTCAGCGGCCTGGTTGTGGAAGGCGGGGTTCGAATGGATCCTGGGCGTGCGTGCTTCCCGCACTGGTCTCCTCGTCGAGCCGTGTATTCCACGTCGGTGGAAGGGGTACACCGTCACTCGCACGTTCCGTGGAGCAACATACCATATTGCGGTGAAAAATCCGGAAGGAAAGGGCCGCGGGATCCGGAGCGTCATGATCGATGGCAGGCCAATGGAGCAGTTCACAGCGGGATCGTCGGTGATCCTCCCGGAGTTCCCGAAAGGGACGGCACATACTATCACGATTTTCATGGGCGGTCAGTCGGATGTGTGACGCTGAGCCGCTGTACGGAGTCCGCCGATGCTGAGATGGACGTTTCCGCTTTCACTCGTTCTCTGTTCTCTTGCCTCTGTCTCTTCGGCACAATCGGTCACTGTGATCTTCGATGACGATCCGGGAAGCTCCGTCTATCGTGATGCCTCATGGGGGACGTTTGGCACCGGCGACTTTCTTCAGCTTTCCGGCGGGGGGGACAAGCTGCCGCTTGTGACGACCCAGCGCTGCAGTGGTCAACAGAGCGGTCTGATACGCTACAGCCATGTGCAGAGCGGTTCATGGGAGCTGTACATCGCGGGGAACGCCTGGCAGACGATAGACCTTTCGACATACGACAGCCTTGTGTTCTACCTGAACGGCCCTGCCGCAATTCCTGGCCTGGAACTCCCCAAGATCGGCTTCGAATCATCCAACGGGAATGCCAAGAGCAGCCTGATCAGCCTGTCAGCACATTGCGTTCTGGATGGGGACTCTGCGACGTGGCAACGCGTCAGCATCGCGTTCACAGCCTTCCAGCCGTTCGGAGACTTCAGCCTGTCGCAGTTCAAGACTGTCCGGTTCAGGCCCGGCGGTGTCACGTCCGAAGTACGCACGCTCTGGATCGATGCCATTGTCGCCGTTGGATCGGCCTCACCGGACACCCTCCGCCCGCTGACCGACGAAGAACTGCTGGATACCCTTCAATACACGGCATTCCGCTACTTCTGGGATGAGGCAAACCCAGTCAATGGGCTCATCCGCGACCGCAGCAATGCGACCTCTCCGGCAAGCATCGCCGCCACCGGCTTCGGCCTGACTGCTCTCACGATCGGGGCGGATCATGGCTGGATCACGCGCGAGGAAGCACGTGACCGTGTGGTAAGGACGCTCCACACCTTCTGGGAGATGCCCCAGGGACCTGAGGCAAGCGGCACCATCGGTTACAAAGGGTGGTTCTATCATTTCCTTGACATGACATCGGCCACCCGGATGTTCACCCCATCCTGGAAGAGTGAGCTTTCTTCCATCGATACGGGGTTGTTGCTGGCGGGCATCGTGGATGTTCAGGTGTACTTCGACGGGGCCGATACAGTCGAAACCCGGATTCGCGCCCTCGCGGACTCGATCTACAGTAGGATCGACTGGGCATGGATGACGAACGGAGCAGCCTCGTTGACGCATGGATGGGCGCCCGAGAGCGGAATGCTCCCGTATCGCTGGATCGGCTACAATGAAGCCATGATACTGTATGTCCTCGGCATGGGTGCGCCGACTGGTCCGTTGCCGGCGAGTGCCTGGACCGCCTGGACCTCAGGATATCAATGGGTGACGCGCGAGGGATTCGAGCACGTTCCCTTTCCGTCGCTCTTCATTCACCAGTATTCCCACTCCTGGATCGACTTTCGGGGAATCGCTGATGAGTACATGAGATCCAGGGGGATCACGTACTTTGAGAACAGCCGGCGCGCAACACTGGCCAACAGGGCGTACTGCGTACGTAATCCCGGGGGATTCACCGATTATGGACCGAATATCTGGGGCTTGACGGCATGTGACGGCCCCACAGGGTACGCTGCCCGGGGCGGTCCATCCGGGTTCGACGATGGCACGATCGCGCCGACCGCAGCCATCAGTTCGATCCCGTTCACGCCGGAGGAATCGATAGCGGCGGCGCGTGAGTTCTATGGACGGTATGGCATAGAGCTGTTCGGCCCGTACGGTTTCCGTGATGCATTCAACCGGAGTGTGAATTGGGTCGGGACAGAGTATATTGGGATCGATCAGGGGCCGATCATCATCATGATCGAGAACTACCGCACGCAGAATGTCTGGGACAGATATAACGGACACCCGGCGGTCTCTCGCGGGTTGAGCGTTGCCGGGTTCCAGGCGGTGACGGGAGTCTCGATGGAACTTTCGGCCGCCCCCGTTTCACTCTGGCTCGGGCAGAACTTCCCCAATCCGTTCAATCCCGAAACGGCGTTCGAATTCCATACCGAAGCGGCAGGACAGGCGACGCTGAAGGTCTTCGATCTGCTCGGGAGGGAAGTGGCCACGGTCCTCGATGATCACCTGCCTGCCGGGCGGTTTGTCTACCAGTGGAACAGCACACGCCTTGCCGGGGGAGTGTATCTCTACCGTCTGAGTTCCGGCTCGCAACTTTTGACCAGGAAACTGACCATTCTCCACTGACCTGCGGCTGCGATGACAATTCTCCGTATTTGCGTGATGTCCATCCTCCTGGGCCCGATTTGTTTTGCCGGCTTCGTCGTCGACAGCACAGCATACGCCCGCGATCCATTTCTGGATTCCCTTCAACACCGGACCTTTCTGTTCTTCTGGGAGACGACAAACCCGGAGAATGGATTGGCAGCGGACCGTTTTCCTGCTGAATCGTTCTCCAGTATCGCCGCCGTTGGATTTGCGCTTACCGCCTATCCCATCGGCGTCCACCGCGGATATGTTTCCCGTGCAGCGGCTGCAGAGCGGGTGCACACGACACTACGGTTCCTCTGGAACGCTCCCCAGAGCGATCACCCGGTGGCCTCGGGATACAAGGGTTTCTTCTACCACTTTGTGGACATGAAGACAGGTCTGCGATTCGAACGAGTGGAGCTCTCGACCATCGACACGGGGCTTCTGCTTGCCGGCGTGCTGATGTGCCAGTCGTACTTCGATGGTCCATCACCCCGAGAAGCGGCCATTCGTGCGTATGCTGATTCTCTCTACAGGCGTGTCGACTGGGTGTGGGCACAGAACCGACCGCCGCTCATTGCATTGGGATGGTACCCGGAAACGGGCTTCCACCCCATGGGTTGGCGGGGGTACAATGAGGCCATGATCCTGTATCTGTTGGCACTTGGGTCACCCACGCACCCGATTGGAGCCGACGCTTGGGAAGAGTGGACGGAGACGTACGTCTGGGCTCCGTACGGTGGCTCGGAGTTCGTCAGTTTCGGTCCGTTGTTCGGCCATCAGTTCTCTCATTGCTGGGTCGATTTCCGCGGGATCCGGGATGTCTATATGAAGAACAAGGGGATCGACTACTTCGAGAATTCCCGTCGTGCGACACGATCCCAGCGTTGGTACGCGACCCGGAACCCGGGAGCATGGAGAGGGTACTCTAGGGACATCTGGGGATTCACGGCTTGTGATGGCCCTGGCGATACATCGTTTGCC
>CAYIHQ010000253.1:0-4232 GCA_964362905.1 uncultured Ignavibacteriaceae bacterium | reverse complement strand
CGTCCGGCGCTTCAGGATACGCGCGGGCAGTCCAGCAAAGTATCCGGAGGGTACCTGTGGTTTCGGCCGCTGATGGTCCGCCAGGAGATGGATCGACTGCCACTCTTCCCGACAGGAGGGACAGCCGGCAAGATGGCGTTCGATGCGCCGTCGGTCGGAGTCTGAGAGCTCATTGCTCACCAGGTCCGCCAGTTCAAGGCTCACGTGTTCCATGTTGTTTCCTGAGATGACCAGCCACTTTCTTGACCGCGTGGAAGAAATTCGCCTTCAGCCCTCCAACCGACGTGTGCAGGATACCGGCGATCTCTTCGTACGCAAGTTCTTCGTAGTACCGCAAGACGAACACTGTGCGCTGCTTCGGCGGCAGGAACCGTACGGCCTCTTCGATCAGCTTCCGCTGCTCCTCCGCCTCCGCGACCTTGTCCGGTTCGTGCTCCGAGGATTCCTCGAGATGCTCGACATCCTCCAATCGAAAGAAATCCCGAACGCGCTTTCGACGGATCTCATTCAACGACAAGTTGACGGCGATCCGATACAGCCATGTGTAGAGCGACGAATCACCCCGAAACTCCTTCAGAGCCGCGGACGCCTTGACGAACACGTCCTGGACGATATCATCGGCGTCGTCGTGATCGTTCAGAAATCGCCGGACGACCCAATAGACCTTCTCCTGATAGCGGAGGACGATCTCATTGAATGCCGATTCCTGGCCACTCCGATACCGTTCGACGAGTTCCTGGTCGGTGAGGGCACTCATGGGTTCTCGCATGATTCAAGAAGATTAACCGCCAAGACCGCCAAGAACGCCAAGCGCGCCAAGGGAAGAATAGTGACTAAAGCTTGTCGAACGCAATAGAAGCAAGCACACTTCCCTGCGCGAGTACCTACCGGGGGTGTCCAGCATTTTGGACACTCGGTGGTGTGTCGGGTTTAAGGCTGCTAAGTGCTATTCCTGTTACCCCTGGCCCCCAGGAGCGCGAAAGGTGGCACTACCGAGCTTTGGCCAGCTTGGCGATCTCCTGGAGCCACTGATCGCCTCCTTGTTGATCCAACCCTTGTGCATGAGTACGTCACAGGCACCATCCACACCAAGGTCGGTGTGCTCCGATTCTCGCATCAGGGCAAAACCATCAAAACCGTTCCCTACAAAGTCTCAAAGACCAGAATACAACTGTAACACATGTCCTGTTAGCCGTCACGTACTCCATACGTTCACGACAACCCCAGCTTCTTCTTGAAGTACAGCATGGTCTTCTTCAACCCCTCTTCCCGCCCCACCTTCGGCTCCCATCCCAAGATCTCCCTCGCCTTCGTAATGTCCGGTTGGCGCACTTTTGGATCGTCTTGCGGAAGCGGCTTGGACACGATCCTGCTCTTGCTGACTGTCAGAGAGATTATCTCCTCCGCCAGCTGCCTCATCGTCACTTCATCCGGATTGCCGATATTCACCGGCATAACCTCGGAGGACATCATCAGTCGATAGATTCCATCGATGAGGTCCGAGACGTAACACACAGACCGCGTCTGACTCCCGTCGCCGAACACCGTCACGTCTTCGCCCCGCAACGCCTGACACATGAACGCCGGGATGGCACGTCCGTCCTCCAGACGCATTCGCTCGCCATACGTATTGAAAATGCGCACAATGCGTGTTTCGACGCTATGGAACCGATGGTAGGCCATCGTCATTGCTTCGGCGAATCGTTTGGCCTCGTCATAGACTCCGCGCGGACCGACAGGATTGACATTGCCCCAGTACGATTCGGGTTGGGGATGGATCAGCGGATCACCATACGTCTCCGACGTCGATGCGAGCAGAAATCTGGCGCCTTTGGCCTTTGCCAAGCCCAGTGCTTTGTGCGTACCGAGACTGCCAACCTTCAGGGTCTGGATAGGGAACTTCAGATAATCGATCGGGCTTGCCGGAGAGGCGAAGTGCCAGATATAGTCGACAGTGCCCTCGACGAAGACGTAGTTCGTGACGTCGTACTGGAGAAAAAGAAAACGCTGGTTTCCCATGAGGTGAGCGATGTTGTCAGCGCTTCCGGTGATGAGATTGTCGATGCAGACGACACGGTGATCCTCGGCCAGAAGCCTCTCGCACAAATGAGATCCGAGGAAACCGGCGCCGCCTGTTACCACAGAATGTTTCATACCGGTCCGATTCGAATGTCATGACATGTGGGTGATAGTAATATTGTAGCGAGCATTTCAGAATTGTCCTTTTCCGTTTTCCCCGATTCTTCTTTACACATCTTCCTCCGACTGAAGGGTCGTCTGGCGAAGGGTTTCCAATTCCGCAATGAGGGGCTTCCAGTATTGCCTGTCTGCCTCACGTTCCCGCTTTTGCTCCCCTTCGAGCTCTTCTTCCAACGCCGATTCATCGCCTGCAATAGCCAACGAGAGGAGGGGTCGCATCGACGTGAGCTGCCGCGCAAGATCCGAATGTCGAGAGGCGAGTTCAGCGAGCATGCGAGGTGTGCGCGATTCGCGAAACCAGAATGAGAGATGTACCTCTTCCGGAGTTTCCGTCCTCGCATACTCCGCCTCGACAAGTCGGCGTATCATCGGCCAATCTTTGTCGCGTTGAGTTTTTTTTGAGCGAACAAGATCGGGAAGAGACAGCATCTCGACGGTCATCACGTCGGGAAGCTGATACCGAGTCCGGCGATGCCAGAGTTCATCGAAGGGATCCATCCCCCGCATGACGGACAGGACATCGATGCGCATGCGGAACGCGTCGGGGTGATAGCAGCGAAAATGGACGGCGTGACCCTTTTGAAGATACGCGGAGTCAAACGGCGGGATGGCAATGCGCCGTGCATTGAGAGAACGCAGTGCGGTCGTCAGTGAGGCCAGGTTTTCCGGCGTTGCCTGGAGCGCGATATCCGTGTCGCGGCTAAACTCAGTCGCCCCGTAGAGAACGCACGCCTGACCGCCGATCAGTAGTGTCCGCACGCGATGCGTAGCGAGGGTCGAAAGGACTTTGTGAATCGGGTTCTGGTTCGAGGGATCCTCCGGAAGATTCATAGAACTGCCAGAGCATGGAACTCTGTCGCCATCGCTCGGCGGGGGACATGCGATACCATTCGAGGACTTCTTCTTCGATGTTCCATGTAACGGTCATGCGTCGAATATGCGTAAGAGCAGCTGCAAATTCAAGCAACGGAGTATGGAGAGATTGATGGAATTCATGCGGATTGTCTGCACAATTGAAACTGATGGAGGGGGAAGGACCCAAAACGAATTACTTGGGACGAATATCGTCAAGCAGCCTTGTAGCAAGGTCGGAAAACACCACCTTGAGCTTCGCAATATCCACTTCGACTTTCATGGTAACAGGCCAGCGATGCAGTTCATCCGGAAACTTTGAGGCCTTCTGGAACGCAATCGCAAGCCAATACGTGTCGAAGCCGGGATCTTTCTGTCGTGCTCGCCCGATGAGAGTTTGAATGTCGATCGTCCTGAGGATGAAGAAGAGGTCGATGGCGTCGCGTGGCTCTGACCTCCCGAAGTAGGCAAGAAACTTGTCCGTCGTGATATCCTCAAAGTTGTTGACCAACACGCCTAATTCCGAGGCCTCGGGAGGAGAGAATCGAAAAGGCGAGTCCAGCACGAGTTGAACGCGCACGCTCTCACCGTGACCACTGATCTCGTATTCGACGAACGTCTCAAATCGCCGAATTGTCTTGACACTCGTCCCCTTACCAAGCATTTCAGGCAGTAGAGCTTCAAGTGACCTCGAGAATGGGACGACAAGGCCCTTCTGCGAAGTGAAAAGATCCAGGTCGTACGACAGACGATGAGCAAAGAAGAACTCTGATAGGGCTGTCCCACCAGCAAGATAGAATTGGTCAGCATCAGGCAACCGCGAGAATGCGCGTAGTACCTCTGCCTGGAAAGCCGTCAGTATGCCTTTACCTTTGAGCATTGAAATAGTTCAGCCACAGTGCACGCACGTCTGGCCGGAGGGTGAGTTCGCCCAGAAGAGATCGGACCTCAGCCCAATCGAGCTTCGCGATATCCTCAGCGCGTCCGTACTCGAGCACTTGCTTGATGTAGTAACGCCTTTGGTACGGGTCACTGACGTCGAGTGCGGATTTTGACCACAGAATATGTCGCGGGATGTTCATTACTAAAGGTACGAAAGGAACGGCATACTCACCACACTGCTATACTGAGTTTCTCGACAACTTCCCGGGATACGGGTTTTTGACGCCGCGAGAGAAGTC
>CAYIHQ010000252.1:0-4253 GCA_964362905.1 uncultured Ignavibacteriaceae bacterium | reverse complement strand
ACCTTTTCTGACCCTCTAGTACCGACGGGCCGAAGAGGCGTGACAATGCGGTCGCATTCCCTGAACGTATGGATTGAACAATTCGGGTGAGCACGATTTGTGCTTCACTTGCGCGAGTCCGAGCGGGAGCGTCGACCTCAGGCGTAGTTTGGCCGGTCAGACCTGTTGCAAAGAGGATAGTGCAAAGCGAGATATTCAGACCCGCTCTTAGGCGTTCGGGAATCCGCAACCTGGATTGGGTTCTCACCGTGATCTCCTTATTGGCGTGCCTGCTGTATATACCTACCGAGTTTGCCCTTTGAATACTTCTTGGAAAGGGTTCGGTTCAATGCGACCCTCTCGCTCCTATTCAGCTTTATCATCTCCAGCGCTTGAATGGCGTAAGGTGTTTCCCTCAACGTATCGATTATACTCAATGCAAGTTCGTTCGATTCGGATGGAGCCTTCCAATTGTTTGCCAGTCGGAGTCGACTGATGTGTAACACCGGGCAATAGGGCGACGTGCCTACTTCCTTGATCAAGTCATGAAGCCGCGCATCTTTCTCCTCAAACGAGATGCTCTTGTTTGAATACACATCCTTGAAGTAGGCATAGCATCTGTCATACACGTTCTTATTTTCCCCCGTTGGAGGCGCAACGTGAAAATTGATTGAATTCGATCGTACGGGCACGCTCGATGGGTTGGGTCGATAACTCACTGCAAGTGAGTAGTTCCCAACATCGAGTCCGTGCAAGAAGGGGACCTTGAGCTTCATTGACGATTCACGAAACGTTCCATGTGTTACGGCGAGCGTTACTTGTCTGAGGGCCTGACCCTTCGCAGGAATAGTGAAACGATAAGGTCCGGCGGCTGTGTATTCCACATTGGGGCCGTTGTAGCGCACCTGCGCTCCTCCAGCACCGACCAATTCGAGCGTGAAATACGGACTTCCAGGATAGAACCCAGCGAATGTGACTTCCGCCTGAGTTAGGTTTGACAGAACACACTCGACAAATACCTCCTCGCCAACCATGCATTGATCTTTCTCCATGCTGATAGAGAGAGACAACGACTGACCTAACGAGATTGAGGCGGCGAGTTGGATGACGGCCAGAATGTTGTGGATGCGCTTCATTGTGTCTTCCCTCCTATTCCCTGTTCATAAGGACTTGGCAATGACCTTCACAAAAGGTTAGTTTTTCGAGGATGCCGCCGACGTTTTCGGTCGTAACAGTCAGCATGGAGCACTTTCCCTTGAGTTCTCCATTATGCCAGAGAGTGTGGGTGAGCAGGTCTGTAATATCAACTCCTCTTCCCCTGAGATGACCCATTTCGTGGAGCGTAGCGCGAGTGATGTCCTTCCTGAGATTGTCGCCTGAATTTGTTGCTCGCATCTTGTCAAGAAAGATGAATGAATATCCGTAGTCAAATCCTCCATATGACATACTCGTCTCTGTCACACCCGCCGCATTCGGTTCGGAAGGATAGTCTCCATTCTTCACCGCTACTAGCGTACTTGTCCCAGACAAACCCCCTGGGGTGAGACTAGCGACATAGTAATAGAAGCCATTCCCGTCCCCGAAATAGACCGTTTGTTCGGTCAAGGAAGTTGTTCTTGTGGTTCGATTGAGACTAGTGAGGGCTTTCGCAAATGCCGAAGTCAAATATGTATCAGTGTCAAACCCAATGGACGCTCCAAAGACGTCGTTATTCGTCTGGCATGCATAGTAGTATTCGAATTGACGGTCTTCAACTACTCTGACCGTAAAGGCCTTCTGTCCTTGACTCGTGTATCCATTGCCAATGTGGGCTGTGAAGTCGTACGGGCCTGTCGTTACTATGTTCGGATCCAAAGTAATTGAAGTTGTGTATCTCCGCGTGCTTTGATCTAGATTGGTCCAGATGCCGCTTTCTCGTCTGTCGGCAGAATATACCCACCACACTCTTCCGTATTTGTCGAAGTCGAGATCGTTTTCAGGCAGTCGCCCCATGACATAAATCTCCCTCGATTCTCCGACCTCAAATACATATGTGGAGTGTTCAGTGTCAACCAACAAGTCGCTCGAAACAAAATAGTCGTTATCCACTACTGGATTCGCTCCGTCAACTTGGCCTCCCCCTGAGCATCCAAATAGCATCAGACCCAACACAGTAAGTAGAACGATGAAAGAGGGCGCAGATGTTCCACGATTCATTTGTGTTGGTCCTTTCGACTTAGATTCTCGACGTAACACAACGACGGATCCGAAGTTCTCACGCAAAAAGATTCACCCGGACAGTTGGACACAAGTGAATTGGTTCGCAGGTGCACAGTGTGCAATTCCCCAAGATCCTCGGTAACTTGACCTTTAGGCAGGTGTCATCAATCCCAAGCCGTCTGTGGCAGATGGAGCAACCGAGCGGATTGAATGTTCTTGATTGGCATATACATTCTAGGGTTTCACGACAGCCGGAACATATGCAACACAAAAAGCCGAGTCAATCCCACAAATGTGGGATAGCATTTCTCCAAAAAAATGCTGAATTACGTGCCGTGGAAGTGACCAAATCGATTTCAGTATGGCTTGTCGACGACGAACACGATTTTCGTGAGACAATGGCCGCGGGTCTTTCCATGGAGAAAGGGCTTGGTGTCCGTTCTTTCGATTGTAGCGAAACTGCGTTTCGTGAATTGTCACACGGCTCGGCACCTCCTGACTTAATATTGCTCGACGTTCGAATGCCTGGCATAGGGGGACTCAGATCGATTCCTCGATTCAAGCAGCTCGCCCCAACTGCCAAAGTGCTCATGCTGACCATGAGCGATTCCCGAGAAGACATCGAAGTTTCCATGCAAGCGGGCGCTTTCAGCTATATTCGCAAGACTGCTGGCCTGAATGAAACAGTCACCGCCATTCGAAAGGCCATTTCAGGCTACAGGCACTTGGATCAAGCCTCTTTGTCAACAGTTTTGAGTGGGTTTGAGAGCAGACGTTCCAAACCGTCAGGGATCAGCCTCACTCTTAGGGAACAAGAAGTGCTCCGATTGTTAGACGCAGGTCTCGGCCGAGAGACCATAGCAATGCGCCTGCGAATAGGGGAAGGAACCGTTGTTACCCATTTGAAATCATTGTATGCGAAACTTGGAGTCCACAAGGTGACGGAAGCTCTGAGGCGGGCACGAGAGGAAGGGTTGATTTAGCTAGCGAAGACGTGTGATTGCTCCACAATTATCTATTGAACGCTAGAACACGAAACGCCCAAGCTCATCACTTGGGCGTTGGCGTTAGATGCAGGGGTCCGAACTTCGAGGCAGACAGACTCTTTGGGATGACCCGAGAAAGAGAAACGCTCCCAGCGTCTCCTAGGCGCAGATTGTCAATTTTGAGTGCTTGATTAAGAGGGCCTTGGAGGGAGTTAGCAGACTACTGTGTCATCGGCAATTGTTTATGAGTGCCTTCAGTTTGTCAATGCCAGATGAGATGTCCATTCTGTCAAATCCAAGGAAGAAGGGACTATCGACAGTGTATTGAAAGCAGACTCCAACGCTTCGTGCGTTCATCATCTTTCGAAGTGTGGCATCGTCGATGGTGAAATCGCAGTTCACGATTCCATTTTCCATTTTAGGAGTTCGTCGATCCGAAATCGGGATAATCACTCTCTCCTCGTCGATGTTTAGAATCAACACTTGCATCGAGCGGATTTCATCAGAACGGCCCTCGGGGTCAAATAGCACCATCACGTGTGTGACTGAACCTCCCTGGCAAGCGATAATGAACTTGTTCATTCCGCGCGGTGTCACCCTTTCGCCCTTCAGATAGAGATATCCTCTTATCGACTCGAGAGTCCATTTCGTATCCTCGTATCCGGTGTGAGTCACTCGGTATTTCGCGAGATCTTCCTGATCGAGAACGAGCATTGACTCTCTGCCTGCTATCGTCATCTTGTTGAATAGCCCGGGGTCAACATCCATATCGCGGAGATACTGAACGACTACGGCAGAAAGGACCTGTGCACGATCCGATGCATCTGGTAGGTCTTCAGTAAAACTAAATCGATGAACGCCATACGATGATTTCTTGTCAATCCATCGAAATGTCCCCCCCAAAAAGGCTAGTGCTGCTGCGCTGTAGCAATAGCCCGGGACCAAAGAGCGTACCTCGCTCTGCACATATTGTCCTACATGAGTGAATAGGCCTAGTTCCCGTATTTTTCTTCCCAGAAGGAGCCCCCCTAGGAGACTTCCGCCAGGGGAATGAAGGTAGAGTGAAGACCGTCGTGGAATTCCATACCT
>CAYIHQ010000251.1:0-4270 GCA_964362905.1 uncultured Ignavibacteriaceae bacterium | reverse complement strand
GGCGGGCTGTTCGGGGGCGACACTCTGGTTTTTGGAGACGAGTTCTATTCCGTAAGGAGAGCCTCTGCCGGGATGCCCAGCTTGGTGTGCAGCTTCCGGATGATCTTGATCGACAGGTTACGCTTGCCGTTCAGGACCTCCCACACACGTGCTCGCGTTCCCATGATCTGGACCAGGTCACCATTTTCCAAGCCCAGTTGGTCCATCCTGAATTTGATCGCGTCGATCGGGGTAGGTGGACCAATGGGGAATCGTTCTTCCTCATATTTCTCAATGAGCATAGAGAGGACTTCGACGATGTTTCCCCACGGCGTCCCTCGCTTCGCGCTGAAGTGCTTCTCAACGATGGCGAGGGCGCTCTTGTGATCGCGGTGAGAGTAGTTGTCGAGGACTGGAGAAGACGACATCATCAGAAGAAATACCTCGCCCCCAAACCGACATCGACGCCAAAGCCTGTGGAGGGCGTCAGTTGAAGCGACGGTGCGATCTCAAAAAAGACATCCAGAGGCGTTTCACGCGGCAACCATGCAATGCCGAGGACACCGCGAACAGCCGCTGAGATCGTATAGGGGGCACCGCTATTGATACGCCCACCGACACCGTAGTACAAGGGAAGGTTCTCCGTCGAGTGGATCGCATCAAACGAGTGCCAGAGATAGTCCACATGCACGTGAACGCGGCTGCCTCCGTGGTAGAAACCATCATATTTCCCGAACCGATCTCCTCCTATCGACCAACCGAGGCCAGCATCGAATGCCGTCGTGGATGAGGTCCATAACTTCGCGCTAATGCCCGTCGGTTCACCGACGATCACGCCGAGTCCAAAGTCGTGGCCACGTCCGAATTCACGCTGTTGCGCGAAGGATCCCTGAATGGCAAGCAACAGGCACGCTGCAGTAACTGCAAGTCCAGGATGTTTCATGGAGATGTTCTTGCCTTTCGTCAAAGGGTTCTCTGAGTGCATCACCAGCATTCGGCGTCCCCGTCTCTCCCGCTCCAAATCCCTTATGAAAGGGGGCCGGAGTTGTCAACGCACCATTCAGCATCTGCGTTGTTCCTCCGTAGAAGTTCAGATTCAGCGCTCCAGCGCCGCCGAACCACCACGTAGGCTGTTCACGCTGAGTCTCCTGCGCACGCACTGCGGCGGACACACACAGGACACCAGGGTATTGAGGATGGTCCGGGTGAGCCAAAGGCTCGTGTGCTTCCGGAAGCCGATTATTGTACGGGGTCGAAACATACGTACCTCCTTCATAGTGCGATTCACTTTCCTTGCGAAGACTCAGGTGCGGGCATTTCTACCAACCACCTTACCACACCCCATCTTTGATGCCCACACCCAAGTGCACCTGTGTGTTGTACGACATCCATTCCGCTTGCCTTCGTGCGCATCCGGGCCGGAACGAGACCCTTGCAACCGTGCTCACCTCGCACACCGCTTCCCTAACTGAGCAGTTTCCCCGATGTCAGTCGCGGTCGTTGCAGTTGTTGTGACCGTCCCGTTCATCTTTGTCGTCATAATTCTCGTGGTGGTCGTTGCGGCGCGACTCTCCACATTTCCGGCGCAGTTGAATGTTCCCGCCTTTCAGAGTGCCCGACACACTGTATCCGTTCGAGAGTTCCAGGCTGAAGACGTCATTGCGGCCGGGTTCGCCGTTGTCCACGACAATGACCTTGTAGGTGAAGGATCCGCGACCGTTGACTTTCGCAGTGCCTTCGATCTGCCGTGTCACGGCATCCAGAACGATGTACGCCGTCACGCTCGTGCTCTTGACCTTCACGCCATTTCTTTCGTGGTCATTGTACGACAGCTGACCCCAGAACTGGCCGTTCTTGATCCCGCCGGAGACGCCAAAAGTCGCTTTGTCGTTCTTGAACTTCTTATGACCCGCGGCATCGGAATTGGCTTTGATCCAACCACCGCCCGTGACGAAGTCTCTGCACGGCTTGGTAGGCGGAACTGTGCCGCCGCCGGAGCCACCGCACACGGCGATGGAGTCGGTGATCATGGTCACGGCACCATTCAACGCCAGCATCCTGCCCGACACGTTTGCGCCGGATGTCATCGTAATGGTCGTGTTGGCAATGACGGTACCCACGAACTGGGCACCATCGATCGTCGCGGACGAGCCCACAGCCCAATACACGTTGGCGCCGCTGCACGACGTATTATCGTTGTTGATGGCCACGACCTGTGAACCGGTCATCGTGACGAGTGTGCTGCCCATCTGGAAGATGAACTGCGCATCGTTGTCCCCCTGGCAATCCAGCACCACCGTTCCGTTCACCTGCAGATTCGCCGACGGCGCAAAACGATACACGCCGGGCGTGAACGTCATACCGTCGAGCTGTGTGACACCCGCGAAGATACTGTCGGGCACCTGTGCCACGAGATAGTCGTACGCCAGAACGGCGTCATTGTGCGCTTGAGCGGCGACAGGGCCACCTGCGTAGATCGTGCCGATCACGATCCCCAGCCCCGGTGTTACTGTTCCTCCCGGTGGGCCGTACACGATCGTGTTCGCGGACAGGTCGAAGCCGGTGAGTTCGGTACCCACGCTGACTCCCGCATTTCCGGTGATGAGTGATGCGCCGGCATTGGTGACGGTCGATCCGCCGAGGACCGCGAATGTTGAAGCCGATCTCAGATCAACTGGCGCTGCCGTCGTGAGCGTCGCGTTCAGGCCTTGCGGGCCGGATATGTTGTTCAGGTCACCCTGGCCGGCTGGCCGGTTCGCTTCGCAGGCCGCGAACAAGAACATGGAGCACGAAAGCGCCGCCATGAAGGCAGCACGCATGGTGCGTTGGGTGAGGTATTGTGGTCGATCAAATACGTGTGTCATAGATCCTCCGCACTACGAACATCTCAGATTGGATGCCTTTCATTAAGGCAGTCCATCGTTTCGCCAGAGGTTGTCTTACCACTTCACGCCGAACACCTATCCGCCAGACGCAATTCTGGCGGATAGGCTTCACTCATTACGGCGCCGGCACATTGACAACAGCGCCCTGCAACGCGATCGTGCCAGCCGTGGTAGCTCCGGCCAATATTCTGCCGTTGATAATGGCACCGGTCACAGCAGTGACATCCCTGCCGGACACGATGGTTCCATGGAAGGTCGTGCCCACACCAATGGTGGCATCCAGGGTGGGAACCCAGTACACGTTCTTCTGCTGAGCCCCGCCGGTCAGCGTCACATCTGCCCCCGTCGTCAACGAAGACCCGATCTGGAAGACCCAGACGGCGTTCGCGTTGCCCCCTGCGTTGAGGATGAGGGGGGTCGAGACCAGCATCGTGCTTCCGGATGTGTAGGTGCCCGGGGGAATTCCCGCAGGACCAGGATAGAGCGCTCCCAGGTCCGCACCCGCCGAGATGGTTGTTCCCGGTGGCAGGTTCTTCAAGTTGTTGTACGCGGTCAACAGGTCGGCTCTCGCCTGCGCTGACTGCGTGTCATTGATGTGGATCGCGCCGTTCACAATGCCCGTCGGTTCACCGACGATCACGCCGAGTCCAAAGTCGTGGCCACGTCCGAATTCACGCTGTTGCGCGAAGGATCCCTGAATGGCAAGCAACAGGCACGCTGCAGTAACTGCAAGTCCAGGATGTTTCATGGAGATGTTCTTGCCTTTCGTCAAAGGGTTCTCTGAGTGCATCACCAGCATTCGGCGTCCCCGTCTCTCCCGCTCCATTCACGGGCTATTGCTGCACATAGAATTCAATGCGGCGATTCTCTGCCCGGCCTGTATCCGTATCATTCGAAGCCACGGGTTCGTTCTCGCCTTTCCCGACAGCTTTCATGCGGTTCGAGGCGATGCCTCTTTGGACGAGCCAGTTCCGTACCGCTTGTGCCCTTTTCAATGAGAGCTGTTGATTCGATTTCTCGCTCCCGGCATTGTCCGTATGCCCGCTGATCTCCACCTGCACGGCGGGGTTCGCGACAAGCGCGTTGTAGGCCATTGTGAGGATCGTCTCCGAATCCTTCCTCAGGGTCGCCTTGTTTGTCTCAAAATTGATACCCTTCAGAACAACCTTCTTGCCTTTTTCAAGAACGATGACGGTATCGGGGCGCTTCTGGTCCGCCAACCGACGCGCTTCCGCTTCTGCTAAGTCCCTCTGACGACGTGCCTCCGCATCGGCGAGTCCCTTCACCCGTCGAGCCTCCGCATCCGTGGAATCCTTCACTCGCTGCGCCATTGCGTTGGCATCGTTCTGCTGCTGCAGCCGCCGTGCTTCCGCGTCCCCCAATTCCTTCACCCGCTTCGTCTCCGC
>CAYIHQ010000250.1:0-4280 GCA_964362905.1 uncultured Ignavibacteriaceae bacterium | reverse complement strand
CCATCGAAGTGCCACAGGGCGCCCATCCCGTAGTAGTCGTTGAACCCCGCCACATACACGTTTCTGGAGTCAACTGCGTACAGTTGCCACATTTCGGTCTGTATGCTAGGCCCTCCGGCAGCAAGTGTATCCACGGTCCAAGAATATGTTCGCGCATTCTTGTACACTGGCCCCGTCGAATCGGGACAGCCCTGCAAGAGAAGTGCCCCGCTGAGCACAATGTTACTCACTGCGGGGAGTGCTTTGTTCAGTCGACATTTCATCCCAACACCTTTCAGTTACTTGATTCATTCTTGCTGTCCGGACTTCTCGTTTGAGGTGCGCGCACATGGGGGCCAATGTCACGAATTGTTTGCCGTTTCCCTGAAGCGGCGCTGACACGCCGCTTCAGTTTGTTTTCAAGGGGCGATGCCTTTCCAAGCTATTTGCCATGCAGTGCGATGGATTGTGAGAAGTTTGTGCCCACAATGAAGACCTCTAGTCCGTCAGACCATCCCGAAGTCATGCGAAATGAGGTTGATTGGAACTGCGCGTATTGGTGCAAATCAGTTCCATTGAAGTGAAAGACGCCGCCGGGGAAGTCGAGGATAAACAAGTTCCTATCTGATGTGCCGAACACTTCCCCTCCTCTCTCAAAAAGTTTTTCCCAATAGTCCTCCTTCCACTTGAAAATTCCGAATCCCCCGGAATAGAGCTGACCATCAACCACGCTGAGACTGTAGGGTCCAAATTGTGGCGAAAAAGAGGCGCCCGCCACCTCTACCGTAGTCTGCAATGTGTCCCATTGTGTGCCGCTCCAAGACAGGAAGAAGTGCCAAGTTGTATCGAACGGTTCGATATCGACTTTGTAGGCCAAGGCGTAGGCTCTGTTCCCTAGAATTGCAAGATCTTGGAACCACAGCCTTTCATCGACGCCGATCATCGTCCATTGGAAACCGTCATAATTAAAGACAGAATTCAAGATCCCCGCAGCCCAGATGTCTGAGGGACTTCTACCGGCGATTGTCTGCAAGGGTCTCCCAGGGAGAGCAATCTGAGTCCACTGTTGACCGTCAAAGCGGACGATGAGTGCTGAGTTCGAGGTGGATCCATAACTCGCACCGGCTGCGTAGATATCAGTTCCGCCGAATCCAATGATCGACGAGAAATCGGCTTGTCGCGGCTGACCCGGTTCCCACCAATGAATGTTGCTCCACCGGGTACCATCGAATCGCCATATCGCTCCCACGCCATAGTAGTCATTGAAACCCACGGCGTACAGGTCTTGGGCGTTCACAGCGTACAGATCTACGAGTTCAGTTTGAATGCTTGATCCGCCGAGTGCGATCGTATCAACCGTCCACGAATAGTCGCGCGGGTCCTTGATCGTGGGCCCCGTCGAATCTGGACAACCCAACACGAGAGCCAGAGTCACTACTATCGTAGCAGTCAGAGGCCACAGCATCGAGCTTGTGAAGCGCTTCATCGGTAAAGTCCTGTTACGTGCATGGCAATTCAACTTTGGAGAAAACATCATGGCATCCTCGAATGAAGCGACAAAACACAAAAGGCCACCCCGACGGTCTGATGACCGCCCAAATGGCCTTTGAGAGAAGACTTCATCATTCAGCGAATTCCGTGGCCCCCCAAGGAATATCAGCTGCACAACGCGAGTGTAACTTCGGAATTCGAGGAGTCAGTGTCAAGAGGTGAAGACAAAATATTCTTCGGGCCGGCGAGCCATTCTTGTTCTTGCGACAACATTTATCGGAGACAAAACACAAACGTGCAAGCTCATCACTCGGGCTTCGACAGAAAACAAGAATGCCCGGCATTTGACCGGGCATCTCCGACCACATTTCACGATCCCTTGCCTCCTCACCCGCTGTTGAACAGCTCTTTATAGTCTTGGACCAAAGGCCTCATCACGACTGATTCAAACTCCCGGAGCCATGTCAGAATGTACGCATCATCCCTTGCGTGAGGGCGAAGGACGATGCCCCGAATGTCCTCAATATCCCTGGCCCTTCCTGCCACCATCTTGTGAATGATCACATCCTCGAGCGAGGCATACGAGACCTCCTGCCCGAGTATATGGCGAGAGATTCCTCTCTTCAATACCGAGGGTCACGTCAATGTCTCGGGTGAGCCTGGGTTCACCGTACAAGAGAACGGCTTGACCTCCGATCACCATGTAGGGTATGGAGGAAGCACGAAATGCAGAGGAGAGATCAGCGAGGAGGCGTTCGAACACAGGCGTGGAGCAAGCAGGCAAGTGCGATATCGTGATCGATCCCCATCAGGGCATTCTCGTGAGTGAAATGGCCCATCGTGCGCGCAAGACGATACATGGCCTCCAGGAGTGCCTGCTTCTTCTCGAAGGAGAGGTCGTCCTTGCCCATCAAAGAACGCTCGAAGGCTATCAGATGACCGGGATTGGTGACCATGATTGAAAGAAGGGACGATGAGTGTCGGGTGAATATACAAAATTCTGGAACGAAGTCTCAACAACTCGAGCGTTTGCCACGTTCGATTGTAATGGACTCTACGCGGGAAGGGCCTGGATGATGCTGAAACGCTCCTCGCACGCGCGACACAGCACGGCCGGCTTCAGATCGATCTCTTCGACGTAGGTCGACGACCGCATCACGCATTCGAACCCGCGACAATGGACGAGACTGAACAGATGGCCAACCTCATGGATGCTCTCTTTCTCGATGCGCGCCCGGAAGAGCCCCTCGTCGGCGGGAAGGCCGTACAGTTCGTTCCGCAATCGGAACGTCGACACGACGGCGCAACGTCCGTTCAATTGCGCCTCGCCGTAGACGAACGTGAGGACGGGGATGAAGAGGTCCACGTCCACGACGCTGATGAGCTTGTCGTCCGGACTGCCGTGCGCGGCAAGATCGTCCAGCATTTGCTTCAGAACGCCGGACGAATGGTACTGGCCCCGGGAAGGGTCGAAGACCTTCCGGAGGTCGGGATGGAACGGATGAAGCCCGACCGGACGATGGAACACGCTGTGCAAGCGTTCGACAGTCGCCGCCAGCGCCCCGGGGTCCGCCGTCGAGCCATTCAGCACATGGATCGTACCGCTCACGCCGGCTTCTTTAGTCCGAACTTGTCGATCTTGTGGTACAACGTGACCCGGTCGATATCCAGCTCCTCCGCCGACCGGCTGATGTTCCAATTGTTCCGTTCGAGCACCTCGGTGATGTAGGCCCGCTCGATGTCGGCCAGCGTGCCCAGGCGGACTCGCCCGCGGTCCGCGCTCATTTGGAACGGAAGTTCCGAGGCCTTCAGCACCGGCGGCGACCCGAGCACCATCGCCCGCTCGATGGCATTCTCGAGTTCCCGGACGTTGCCCGGCCAAGAGTACTGGACGAGCTGGTCCATGGCATCGGACGCCAAGCCCGTAACTGGCTTGTTCATCTGCAGCGCATACTTTCGGACGAAGTAGTTGGCCATCAGGGGAATGTCACTCCGGCGTTCGCGCAGCGGAGGAAGGACGATGCTGAACACGTTGAGCCGGTAGTAGAGGTCTTCACGGAACGTTCCCTGTTTCACCGCCTGTTCGAGGTCCATGTTCGTGGCGCAAATGACGCGAAAGTCGATGCGCAAAACGTCGTTGCCGCCGACGCGCCTGAACTGCTTCGTCTCGAGGACCCGCAACAGGTCCATCTGGGTCTTCGTGCTGATATTACCCACCTCGTCGAGGAAGAGCGATCCCCCGTCCGCGAGCTCCAGCCTCCCCTTCCTTCGATAGTGCGCGCCGGTGAATGCGCCGCGCTCGTGGCCGAAGAGCTCGCTCTCGAGAAGCCCTTCAGCGAGACCGCCGCAATTCACGGGCACGATGGGGAAGAACCGGCGTCCGCTGTTCGCGTGAATGGCCCGCGCCACAAGTTCTTTTCCCGTACCGCTCTCACCCCGGATCATCACGGTCGTGTCGGTCTTGGCCACCGTGTCGATCAGCTCGAAGATCTTCCGCATCTGCGGCGATTCCCCGACGATCTCCTCCGCCCGCGCCGCAGAGCTGATGCTCTCGCGCATGCGTTCGTTCTCACGGGAGAGGTTCCGGTGCCGCAGCGCGTTCCCCACAACGTGTGACAGATAGTCCGGATCGACGGGCTTGGTGACGTAGTCGAACGCCCCTTGTTTCAGCGCTTGCACCGCGGACTCGATCGTGGCGTGGGCGGTGATGAAGATGATCGTCGCCCCGGGGTCCACCTCCTTGACGCGCTGCTGGAGTTCCATGCCGTCCATGCCGGGCATCTTGATGTCCAGCAACAACAGATCGCGCT
>CAYIHQ010000249.1:0-4282 GCA_964362905.1 uncultured Ignavibacteriaceae bacterium | reverse complement strand
CGCCGTGAAAGCCGCGCTCACACCGACGGATTTCACCGAAGCAGCGTTGGGACATGTCCAAACCGCGTACCAGCCGGGCATGACCCTGACGCGCGCCTTTGTTCACCTGATGACTTCCCTTCTCGAGGATTCAGGGTTGGTGTTCCTCGACCCCAATGACCCAGACCTGAAAAAACTGGTTGCGCCGGTCTTCCGACGTGAGATCCTGGAGACACCCCGCGTGTGTCAGGCCGTTGTCGAACGCAGCGACCAACTCGAAGAACGTTACCATGCACAGGTGAAGCCCCGGCCCGTCAATGCATTTCTCTTCCACCAGGGCGGACGGTATGGCATTGAACCCCACGCCAATGGTTTCTCCCTGAAAGGCACGCGCCAAATATTCTCGAAAGAGGAAATTCTGGCCCTTCTGGACACGACGCCCGAAGCATTCAGCCCCAATGTCGTCCTGCGTCCCATCTGCCAGGACACGCTGCTTCCGACCATCTCGTATGTCGCCGGGCCCTCCGAGGTGGCCTATTTCGCCCAGCTCGCCGCCCTCTACCCCATCTTCGGCATTCCCGAACCTGTCATCTACCCGCGCGCCAGCCTGACCGTGATCGAAGACCGGGTCGACAAGGTTCTCACGCGCTTCGCCATCCCGCCAATGGACGTTTTCACAGGCTTGGAGCGTGTGAAGAACCGGATCACGCTCGAAGTATCCGACTTCAAGACCGATGAGCTGTTTGGCGCGACCACGACCTCCATCGAGGAATCGTTGAATGCACTGCGCTCCGGCCTCCACAAGATCGACCCGACGCTGATCGGGCCGCTCGACGGCACAATCGGCAAGCTCCGATCGCAGGTCGATGTGCTTCGTCAGAAGACTTTGGCGGCCCAGCAGCGCCAGCACGAAGTGTTCTTGCGACAGGTGGACAAGGCCGCGCTGTTCCTCATTCCGGGGGGCCAATTTCAGGAACGGGGCCTGAACGTCCTCTACTTCCTCAATAAATACGGACTCGAATTCGTCCGCTGGCTCACCGGAGAACTGCGGATCGACGGTTTCAAACATCAGCTCATTCGTCTCTGAAACGCGAACGGCGGACTTTCGTCCGCCGCTCCGATGTCTCTTCCAAATGTTGTTCGTGCCGGAGAGACTCCGCTCTATCCGCACGCTTGTCTCCCTCGTATGCCTCCCCTTGGTCGCACGTCCCCTGTTCCCCGCTGTCTAGAGCACCTTCTCCGTTTCCTTGTCGAAATAGCGTAGGTTGTCCGTATCGACAACGAGGTCCAGGGCCTTGCCCACCTGCGGCGGATCATTCCCGGCGAGCCTGGCGATAAATTGCGTGCCTGAAGAGCGGGTGAAGAAATAGACGTACACTTCGTTGCCCATCGGCTCTACGACGTCCACCGAAACCTTCAAAGCGCCCGGCGTTCGTCCGTGGGGACGGGAAAGGTGCTCCGGCCGAATGCCAAGAACAATGGTCTTTCCCACCCATTTCGCCATGCGTTTTTCGTCCTTCTTGGGCAACGGGATCGACGCAGGTGTCCCCGACTCCTGGAAAGCCAAACCGCGTTTCCGGACGATGGTCCCTTCCAGAAAGTTCATGGCAGGACTACCGATGAAGCCCGCAACAAACTTGTTCTTCGGTTGGGAGTAGATATCCAGGGGCGTATCGATCTGCTGGACGTAGCCGTCCTTCATCAACACGATCCGGTCGGCCATGGTCATGGCTTCCGTCTGGTCGTGCGTCACATAGATCATGGTGGCGCCCAACCGCTGATGCAGCCGCGAGATCTCTGTCCGCATCTGAACCCGGAGCTTCGCGTCGAGATTGCTGAGCGGCTCGTCGAACAGAAACACCTTCGGTTTTCGGACGATCGCCCGTCCCACTGCCACGCGCTGACGTTGTCCGCCGGAGAGCGCCTTCGGCTTCCGGTCGAGATAGTCGACGATCCCGAGGATCTGGGCGGCCTCCCGGACGCGCCGGTCGATCTCGTCTTTCGGGAACTTGCGCAGTTTCAACCCGAACGCCATGTTCTCGTACACGGTCATGTGCGGGTAGAGCGCGTAGTTCTGGAACACCATGGCGATGTCCCGATCTTTAGGAGCGACATCGTTCACGACCTTTCCGTCGATGGAGATCCTCCCTTCAGACACTTCCTCCAATCCCGCCACCATCCGCAGCGTTGTAGACTTGCCGCAACCCGATGGGCCGACGAGTACCACGAACTCTTTGTCCTGAATCTCGAGGGAAAAGTTATGTACGGCGATCACGCCGCCCTCATACACCTTTTTGACTTGCTCGAGTCGAACGCTTGCCACTCTGGGAGTCCTCTCTGGTTCAGTCCATGTTCAGGGACGCTGTAAGGATTCGATAGTGCGGAAAAAATCGGGAAATGAGACCGCGACACAGGCGGGGTCGTCGAGGTTGAGCCCCGGAATGAGCAACGACGCCACTCCGAATGCCATCGCGATCCGGTGATCTCCACCCGTCCTGATCGTGGCGCCAAGTACGTCGTTTTTCCCCTCAAAGGCAAAGCCGTCCGAATACTCCTCCACATCGACTCCCAACGTCCGGAGGATGAGCGTCAGCTGAAGAATGCGATCTGTCTCTTTGGCTCGCAGTTCTGACGCGCCTCGCACAGAGAATCCTCTGCGTGCGGCCAAGGCCAGACACGCCAATGCAGGTATCTCATCGATGCAGGAGGCGACATCCTCCTTGGGGAGATGCATGTCCCCATCACCGTATCCGTGGCTGATGTGCAGGTCTGCGATCGGTTCGCCGGAAGTGGTTCGGAGGTTGGTCTCTGTGATGGGAACACCCCATGATCGCAAGACCTGAAGCACCCTCGCCCGACCCGGATTCACGCCGACGTTGCGAAGCAGTACATCCGACCCTGGAACGATCGCCGCAGCGCAGGCCATGAATACCGCGGCCGAGACATCACCGGGAACCGATATCTCTCTCGGCTGCACCTGCAACCCGCCACGGACGGAAATGCGTAACCCATTCGGAGTGATCGCCGTTGTAAGCCCGAGCATCCGTTCTGTGTGGTCCCGAGTGGGCACGCGCTCCACAACGACCGTCTCCCCTTCCGCAAAAAGCCCGGCGAGCAGTACTGCCGACTTGACCTGCGCGCTGGGAATCTGCGGCACAAACGCCAAGCTCTGAAGAGGGAATGCGCCCCTGATCCGAATTGGGGCGGTGCCAAGATCTGTTGTTCCGACCGCCGCCCCCATCAGTCGCAATGGTTCCGCCACGCGCTCCATGGGGCGACGGCGCAACGATTCATCTCCCGTCAGGACCGATTCGAATCGCGACCCGGCCAGAATGCCCGTGAGAAGCCGGATCGTCGTCCCGGAATTTTCGCAATCGAGCGGCCCGTTTGGAACTCGCAATCCGTGAAGACCTCGGCCCTGCACGATGGTTCCGGATGCATCCTCCTCGACCCGGATGCCCAAGCTCCGCAGGCACGATGCCGTGCTCTTCAGGTCCGCGGCCTCCGAGAGCCCTTGAATACGGGACACCCCTTCCGCGAGCGCGCCGACGAGCAGCGCCCGATGAGAGATCGACTTATCGCCCGGCAATTCGGTTTCACCCCGCAACGGGGTCGTTGTCGCCATCTCCTATGTCCTTATCAAAACAGAGATCCTCTCCGTCGCACAACAGGCAACGGAGAGGATCGTGTCCAACAAGGAGCTGCGCAAGGGAATTATCTCCGGAACGGGCGTCCCGCTCCCCTGCCACCGCCGCTTGAACGGCGTTCCTTCTGTTTTTGCATCTCCTCAAGAGCGTTCTCACCACCCGGAAGGAGAGCTTTGCGGCTCAGACTCATCTTGCCTGCGTCGTCGATGAGCATCAACTTCACATCGATCTGGTCTCCGACCTTCAGCAGGTCTTCGACACGTTCGACGCGCTTGACATCCAACTGCGACACATGGACGAGACCTTCCTTGCCCGGAGTGATCTCTACGAAGGCGCCGAAGTCCGTGATCTTCTTCACCGTCGCGTGGTAGACCTTGCCGATTTCCGGCATCTCCGTGATCGCATTGATCATCGCGATCGCCTTGGCGGCTGATTCTCCCTCGACGGCCGCAATCACGATGGTGCCGTCGTCCTCGATATTGATCTCCGCTCCGCTCTCGGCGGTAATGCGCCGAATGACCTTCCCCCCCGGTCCGATAACTGCTCCGATCATTTCGACAGGGATCTTCAGAGTCTGGAGTCGGGGTGCATACCGCGACAGCTCCGGTCGTGGACGATCCAGCGCCTCGTTCATGACGCGCAGGATGTGCAAGCGC
>CAYIHQ010000248.1:0-4297 GCA_964362905.1 uncultured Ignavibacteriaceae bacterium | reverse complement strand
ACAACCGTGAAGTGCGGACTCGTGAACGCCCGAGGTGAGATCCGCTACGAAAACAAGTTCCCCACCCGCGCGGATGAAGGGCCGAAAACGGTCATCGGCCAGATCGAAGCCGGCATTCGGGACGTTATCACCCGCGGCGGCGCTCCGTCGATCCAGGCCATCGGCATCGGCGCCCCGGGCGTCGTCGACGATCAGGGCGTCGTCCAGGCTCCTCCGAACCTAAAGGGCTGGGACGAAGTGCATCTCTCTCAGGGACTCGCGCAGCGATTCCCGGGATTCCGTGTCGTCGTCGAAAATGATGCGAATGTGGCAGCCATCGCAGAAGCCAAGTTCGGCGCCGGACGTGAACTCCCCAACTTCCTCTTTGTGATCTGGGGAACGGGCGTCGGGGGCGGCATCATCCTGAACGGAAAGATCCATCGTGGCCCCACCGGAGGCGCCGGCGAGATCGGCCACATCTCCATCGACCACAACGGTCCCGACTGCAATTGCGGCGGCCGAGGATGCATTGAAGCGTACATTGGCCAGCGGTATTTGTCGCAACGCACCGCGGAGAAGCTCCGGACCCATCCGGAATCCGCAATCCTGCCGCTCATCGGCGGCGATCTGTCCAAGCTCGAACCTGTCTACATCGCACAAGCGGCCGAACAAGGTGACGCTTTTGCGCGGGACGTGCTCGTGGAATCGGGGCATTTCCTGGGCATCGCGATCGCAGCGGTCATGAACGTCCTCGACCTTCGCGTGAGCATCATCGGCGGCGGCGTTTCGGGAGCCGGAGACTTCGTGCTCGAGGCCGTCGCGGACGCGGTCCGTGCTCAGGTGCTCAAACCGCTTCGGCCAGGCATTCGAGTGCTTCGCGCTCAGTTGGGCAACACCGCCGGCATGCTGGGCGCCGCAGGGCTTGTCCTCCCATAGATGCACCGGTCCCCCTCCATAGCTCTTTCTCTGTTCCTGTTCCCGTTCCTGTTCTTTGCCTCTGCTTCGGCACAGTCACGGGACACGTCGGCCGTTGCCGACACGCTCGCCGTTCGCTCGGACACCACGGCCACCGCCGGCGTGGATACTGTCGTCGTCTACAGCGCCCGCGATTCCATCGTCTATTCCATGCGTACGCGGTTCATGAATTTGTACGGCGAGGGACAGACGAACTATCAGCAGATGGCGCTCAAGGCAGAGCGCATCGACGTGAACTGGGATACGGCCACGCTCATCGCCGCCGGTGTGCAGGACACGGTCAAGGCCGACTCCGTCGTCGGCAAGCCGATCATTCGGGATGCGGGGGAGGAATACCGGGGGGATACGGTGGCCTACCATTTCCGGACGCGGAAAGGGCGCATCACGCTTGGCGAGACGGAGATCGAGGAGGGCTACTACACGGGAGAAAGCATCAAGAAGGTGGATGTGAACGTGCTGTACGTTGCCGACGGGCGGTACACGACTTGCGACCTCGAGCATCCCCACTTCTACTTCACGAGTCCCCGCATGAAGCTCTTTGTGAGGGACAAGGTGGTCGTCGAGCCCGTGTACTTCTACGTCGCCGACGTGCCGGTCTTTGCGTTGCCGTTCGGCGTCTTCCCCAGCCGCGGCGGCCGCGCCTCCGGGATCATCGCGCCTGCGTTCGGCGAGGATGGCCGCACGGGCTCCTATCTGAGCCACCTCGGATACTACTGGGCCATCAGCGACTACGTGGATTTCGCCACGGCCTTTGACCTTACGACCCGCGGCGGATGGGCGAATCGTTCCCGGTTCAACTACGGCTTGCGGTATGATTTTACCGGAGCGTTTGATGGAGAATACAGGCGCGTGATCATCGGAGAATCCGGAGACCCCGACTATCGCTCCACCGATGCGTACGACCTGTCGTTGCGGCACAATCAGGTCATCGATCCCTCCTCGCGCATCGACGTGAACTTCCGGTTCTCTTCGGGAAATTTCGGCGACTACAGCCGCAGCATCCAGGACATTCTCGCCCAGAATATCTTCTCGGCCGCGTCGTACACGAAGACGTGGGACCGTTCCAACCGCTCACTGGCCGTCAGCATCACCCGCGACCAGAGCCTGACGAACGGCGATGTGCGGGAGGTCCTACCTTCTCTCTCCTTCTCCCAGAGCCAGATCTTTCCGTTTCGACCGCGGACACGCAGTCGCGGCTACAACGCAGGGGGCGAGGTGGACCGACCCTGGATTGAGATGCTCGGCATGAACTACGGCGCTTCGTTCCTGAACCAGCGCACGAAGATCTCGACCCCTCTCGACTCGCTGTATCGGAACGGATTCTATGCGCCGGTGACGGAATTCCGGAAGGGCACGTCGCAGAGCCTCACGCAGAACCTGGGATTTTCCATTTCACCCAAGGTGGGGTTCGTGACGGTTACGCCGGCGCTGTCGTTCAGCGACTCCCGCGCGTGGCAAACGGACCGTGTTCCGTTCCGTGATGCGACCGACAGCACGCTCGGGATCAGGGATGACTACCGACAGAATATTCGGGGAAACGTCAGCACCGGCGTCTCGGCCTCCACGCGGTTCTACGGGCTCGCGCAGCCCGGCGTTCTCGGCGTGCAGGCCTTGCGCCACACGGTCAATCCGACGCTGGGACTCACGTACCACAAGCAGGTCTATGGACAGAACATGGCCAAGTATCAGATGCTCGGCTCGTTCAGCGTGGCCAACAATTTCGAGATGAAGTACAACCCCGCCGATACCGGCGAAGCGCGAAAGGTGCAATTGCTGAATCTCGGCCTCGGGGTTTCCTATGATTTTGCCCGGGATTCGCTGCGATTCAGCGAGGTGGGGATCAACCTCCGGACGGACATCGGACCATTGCTCAGCATCAGTGGCGGGGCCTCGTACAACCTGTACCAATTTGACCCAGTGGCCCGCACACGCGTGAACCGTTTTCTCCTCTCCGAAGAAGGCCGGTTCGGCGACCTGACCAGCGTGTCTCTCAGTCTGTCGACGTCATTCCGCGGTGAGAAGAAGAAGCCGGAGAATGCCAACCGAGACCTCCCGCAAGACGTGCTGGATGAGCAGAAGAAGGTCGAAGGCCCTCCACCGGCCGCACCCCCGCGGCCTTCGTATCAGACCATCTATGACCGTGAGGACGCAGATTTTTCGATCCCATGGAACATCACGTTGTCGTATACGTTTTCGCAGTCCCGCCAGAACCCACAGTTCACGTTCCGAACGTCGTCTGCCAACGCAAGCCTATCGTTCAACTTGACGGATCAATGGCAGGTGGGTACGAGCGGGTCGTACGACTTCGTCAACAAAGAGCACTTCGTCCCGTCGGTGGATGTCACCCGCGACCTCCATTGCTGGACGATGAAGTTCGCGTGGTATCCGATGGGCGTTCGTGAGGGCTACCGGCTGGAACTTCGCGTGAAGGCGCCGCAGCTGCAGGACATCAAGGTGACGAAGCAGAACAGCCAGCGAGGAATTTACTACTAAGCTCGAAACACGAAGCTCGAAGCGCCTGGCGCGCAAGAAACCGAAAACCCCTTGTCGGCCTCTCTGACGAGACCTCCAAGGGGTTTTCAACTCCCTGACACCCGTCTACCTTCTACCTTCCACCCTCTACCCTCTACCTAATACCCACTACCTGCTACCTTTCTTCATCACGCCGACTTTCGCTCCTCATATAAATAGACCGGCTCCTTCCCCTTCAGGATCGTATCCTTCGAAAGGATGCACTTCGAAATGTTCCTCCGAGTTGGCAGGTGGAACATGATATCGAGCATGACGTTTTCGATGATCGACCGAAGTGCCCGGGCGCCGGTGCCGCGCGCCATCGCCTTGTCCACGATCGCCTGCAACGCCGGTTCCTCGATCTCCAATTCCACGCCTTCCATCGCGAAGAGCTTCTGATACTGCTTCACGAGTGCATTCTTCGGGCGCGACAGGATGTTCATCAACGCCACCTCGTCCAGCGGTTCCAGGGTTGCCACCACCGGAAGCCGTCCGACAAATTCCGGGATGAGTCCGAACTTCAGCAGATCATCCGGTTCCACCTGCGGCAGCAGCAGTCCTTTCGTCTTGTACTTCTTCCCGCGGATCTCCGCCCCGAAGCCCATGGAGTGCTGGCTCACGCGCCGCTCGATGACCTTCTCGAGTCCCTCGAACGCTCCGCCGCAAATGAAAAGGATGTTCTTCGTATTGATGTTGATGAGGCTTTGCTCGGGATGTTTGCGCCCGCCTTTCGGCGGAACGCCGGCGACCGTCCCTTCCAGGATCTTCAGCAGCGCCTGCTGCACCCCTTCGCCCGACACGTCGCGTGTGATGGACGCGCTGTCGCTCTTCC
>CAYIHQ010000247.1:0-4313 GCA_964362905.1 uncultured Ignavibacteriaceae bacterium | reverse complement strand
ACGCCCTCATGGCGGCCTCGACGGCGAACATGTGTTTCCTGAGGGCATCGTTAGCAGTATACTCCTTCATGAGTTCGGCGGCGTCAGCATAGGTGGGCATCGAACACTCCTAAAGTTATTTAGGTCATCAGATTTAAGCGCATTCGTAACAAGAATCTAGCCCAGTCTCTTCCTTGCGCGTTTTGGGGAAGATTCTCCGGCTCCATGAAGTTTTCTTATCGCCCTTGTCGTCTTTTCAGTTGCTGAGGAGCCCTTCTGAGCCAACCCGAACGGACACTCTCGCAGAATACCGCATTCCTGGCATTTTGGCCTGCGTGCAATGCATGTCTTTCGACCATGCAGTATCAGAACGTTACTGAAGTCGTACCAGTCTTTCCTTGGCACCGTCGCCATCAGGTCCTTTTCGATTTTGACCGGGTCCTCCTCTTTGGTCAAACCGAGCAGCTTGCTGATCCGCTGGACGTGCGTATCGACCACCACTCCTGAATTCACACCGAACGCAGCTCCCATGACGCAATTGGCCGTCTTCCTGCCGACTCCAGGCAGGGCAACAAGGGCGCCAAAGTCCGCAGGCACATTTCCTCCATGCCGTTCGAGAATGCTTGAACTGCATGCCATGATGTTCTTTGTTTTCATGCGAAAGAAGCCGGTTGAGCGAATTTCTTGTTCAAGCTCACCAGGAACTGCTGCGGCCATTTCACGCGGACCGGGATACTTCTGAAACAGGCCGGGGGTCACCTTGTTCACTCGCATGTCCGTACACTGCGCGGAGAGGATCGTCGCCACGAGGAGCTGAAAGGGGGTTCGATACTCCAGGGCAGTCGTAGCCCCGGGGAATTCCTTCCGAAGCGTGCGAATGATAGTTCGGGCCTTATTTTTCAGTTCATCCATCCGCCGCCCTCCTACGAGCCGATTGCGGGACCGAGGAGCTCCCGATAAAGGAGCATTCCCTTGCGCAACGATTCGGCCGCTTCTCCCCCATTCTTCGACCTCAGGAGACGGTCGACGCACTCCGCAGCCGAGGGTCGTCCATGTGCCCTGATGCGCAGCTGAAATTCTCTGCCTCGGCCCAGGCCCAGCTTCCGTTGCCAGACGCTGACCTGGTCCGGCTGCTGCCCCTGCCAGATCGCGTCGAGCGCATCCGTCAGGCCACTGCGGAATGCGTCGTACTTAGCCGGACCCTTCGCGAAGAAGAGGATCGCTTCAACTCCCTTCGGCACATCCAGCTCTCCCCGGCGATAGACCAGGTTATGGACTGCAAAGGTCATTGCGGCCGCTTCCTGGATGTGTTTGCCGTGCAGGGATGCGTAGATCCCCATCCGGTCCCGCACGATATGTTCCAGAATGTCGAGATTGATGCCGCCCTCGACATGGAATGTGGATTCGAAGATGGGAGGCGCAGCCTTCGTGGCCTTGAATCCGAGTTCGTCGAGGTATCGTTTACCCGCGGACGTCACCGACTTGAGCGGTCCCGTGCGGAGCGGGTCGAGGTCGTAGCGCCCTTCCGCTGAGCTGAAGGGTCCCAGCGCTCCGTGTGGTACTGCACTCCCGATGACGGAGCGCACCTGGTCTGCGATATGTCGACGGATCTCTTCATTGTCAGACTGCAGCGGCGTCGTCAGGAAGGGCATCAGGCTTCCCCGGATGGCCTGCACGGATCGTTCGGCAGTCTCCCCCACGGACTGTTCCCACTGTGCAGCGACGGCTTTCGCCTCTTGGTGCACGGCGCGATGCATCTCGAGCATGTTCTTCTGATACTCCCGCACGGCGATGTCTCGCGCCGGCTGATGGACGATCGAATACTGGATGATCGGTCGTTCGATATTGAGCGAGCGATAAATGCTCATGAGTCGTCCTTTCGGTTATGCTCCCCGCGAGTCGCGGAAGAACGTATCGACCTTCGTGACCGTCCACGTATTCACCACATCCTTCGCTTCCAGTCCCCCCTTGCGGGCGATGCCGACACCATAGCGAACGTAGTCCAATTCGTGCGTTCCGTGGGCATCGGGATTGATGCAGATGCGCACACCGAGCTCCTTCGCGAGCGACAGCCAGCGCCAATCGAGGTCGAGACGCATTGGGTGTGCGTTGATCTCAACCGCCTTGCCATGGTCGGCCGCGGCCTTAAGCACCTCCTGCATGTTCACCGGATACCCTTCCCTCCCGAGCAGAAGCCGTCCCGTCGGATGCCCCAGCATCGTGGTGTACTTGTTCGTGACGGCCTTGATCAATCGTCGCGTTGCCTCGGCTTCCGTCATGGAGAATTTGCTATGGATCGATACGACGACGTAGTCAAAGAGTGCAAGGACCCTGGCCGGATAGTCGAGCGAGCCGTCCGACAGGATGTCGCATTCTGTTCCCTTGAAGATCCGGAATCCCTTTGTCGTGGCATTGAGTGTGTCGATTTCCGCGTGCTGTTGCTTGACCCGTTCGGCCGAGAGTCCACCGGCGTAGGCAGCCGCCGAGCTGTGGTCGGCGACTCCCCAGTAGCTCCATCCACATTTTCGGGCGGCGGCAGCCATGTCGCGCAACGAGTGGCGGCCGTCGCTGTAGGTGGTGTGACAATGAAACGTGCCCCGCAGATCTTCAAGTTCGACAAGTACGGGGATGGTCTTCCGGTCTGCCAGGGGAAACTCGATCTGGTTCTCCCGCATTTCCGGCGGCACGAACTGAAGTCGGAGAGCGGAGTAAATGTCGGCTTCGACCTTCACCTTCGGGATGACGGCCTTCTTCTTTGCTTCTGGAATGCGGGAGAATCCGTACTCGTTGAGGCTCAATCCCCGCTTTCGGGCGCGCGAACGCATTTCGACGTTGTGCTCTTTGCTTCCAGTGAAGTAGTTCAGTGCGAAGGGAAACTCCGCCTCGGTGACGAGGCGCAGGTCGCATGCAATACCACCGCGAAGAATGACGGAACACTTGGTCTCCCCGTCGGCGACGACTTGCTCGACAAGCGGATGGCGTGCGAACGCGGCACGGATGGCATCTCGCTTCTGCGGAGCCGCCGAAGCCAGGATATCGATGTCTCCGATGATCTCCTTCCGGCGTCGCAGACTTCCTGCGACTTCGCAACGCTGAACCTGTTTCAGATCACGCAGGGTCCGGACGATCGCTTCCGCGGCCTCTTCGGCTTCCGGAAATCGGTGCTTGCCGACGAATTTCTGTGAAGCTTCGATCGCCCGCAGGATGTTCTCTTCGGTCTTCGCGCCGAAACCCTCCAGATCAGCCAGTCGATGCTCACGGCAGGCTTTCGCCAAATCGTCGATCGTCGACAGTTTCAGCCGCTCATGCAGGATGCGAACTCGTTTGGGTCCCAATCCCTGCAATCGTGTCATCGCGAGGACGCCGTCGGGCACCTTGGATTTGAGCTGCTCGTGGTCGATGGAACGACCGGTGAGCACGATGTCGCTGATGACCTTTGCCAATCCCGGGCCGATGCCTTTGATCTCCGTGAGGGTCTCACTTCGGGCCCTTTCGGCAAGGTCGTCCGTGACTCCTTCCAACGTTCGCGCAACTGCATGGAATGCACGGCTCTTGAATGGGTTGGCGCCCTGGAGTTCCAAGAGGGTTCCCATTTCTTCGAGGACCCCGACTATCTGCTTTCTATCCATGGGCCAGATGCGTTCTTCGCAAAGGACGGAATTCGGTGTGACGAATCGTGCGCTCAGGGTACCGAGGCCGGTTCCAGAGGAAGACGATGCAACAACTCCTGGTACTTCAGAAGGATCTGTTCAACCTCCTGGAAGGTCACCGGTACCATCAATTCCTGTCGCACGCGCGCCGCGTGTGGAAGCCCATGGAGGTAACCGGAATAGTGCTTCCGGTATTCGAGCACTGCTCTTCGCTCGCCCTTGAATTCGACCGCCATTTTCATGTGGCCCAGGATCTGTTCGAAGCGCTGGTCGATGGTCGGGACGGGAAGCAGCATGCCCGTCGCGAGGTAGTGCTTGATCTCCCGGAAGAGCCAAGGATTTGTGATGGCCGCCCGGGCGATCATGACCCCGTCCGCTCCCGTCTCGCGGAAGACGCGTTCGGCGTCTTGCGGGGAGTTGATGCCTCCGTTGACGATGATGGGCATCTTGACGGCGGACTTGACCAGGGGAATCCAGGAATAGTCCGGGTCCCCCTTGTGCCCCTGGACGCGTGTACGGCAGTGGACGGTGAGGGCCTGGACTCCAAGCTGCTCAAGCATGCGAGCGACGTCGACGATCTTGATGCTCTCCGCGTCCCACCCCAGTCGAGTCTTGACCGTCACCGGCAATGAGACCGATTTCACGACTCTCTCGACGAGGCGTCCCATTTTCGCCAGGTCGCGA
>CAYIHQ010000246.1:0-4349 GCA_964362905.1 uncultured Ignavibacteriaceae bacterium | reverse complement strand
CGCCGATATGCACCCTACTTTGCACTTGCCCCGCGTCGACCAAGTGACGTATTAAACCACGCTATGATGCGCTTCCCGATATCCGCAATGAACTTCGGTTCTTGAGGTCCATGCGGCGTGCGGGGATAGACGATCATTTCCGTGCGAATCCCGAGCCGTTTCAGCGCGACGTACAATTCCTGACCCTGTGACAGGGGCACCCGAACATCTTGCTCACCATGAATGATCTGGGTCGGAACGCTGATATTCTTCACCTGAAACATAGCCGAGTGCTTCATGAACGTATCTATTCGATTCCAGTATTCACCACCGAAGTAGTCAGGGAGGAAACCGGGGATATCACTCGTTCCAACAAAACTCATCAGATTCGTTACGCCCGCTCCAACGCTCGCTGCTTTGAAGCGATTGGTTTTGGTCACGACGAATGATGTCATATACCCCCCGTAGCTCCATCCGCAAACCACAAGACTGTCTGCATGGGCGATCCCCATTTGGACCACCTTCTCGACGCCGGCGATAATGTCGTCGTAATCCCCCAATCCCCAATCATTGTAGTTCGCGAATCGGAATTCCTTCCCGTATCCACGGCTTCCGCGAGGATTGGGACGAAGAACCAGATATCCCTCCTGAGCGAACGCTTGAATGGGATAGACGCTCCCCGCTCCGGTGAAGGATTGTGTGAAGATTCCGGTAGGCCCGCCATGAATATTGAGAATCAGTGGATAGCGCCTTCCTTTGTCGTAGAGCACCGGATATGTCAGAATTCCTTCAATCTCTCTACCGTCGTTTGATTTCCACGTAAGTAACTCGCTTTTCCCCATTGGATGATCCACGAAATCTGGATTTACGTTCGAGAGCTTCAGCGGTTTGAAGGAACGGAGGGGGCTTGCATACACATCCGGCGGAAGTTCAAAATTCTGGAAGACCCATACGGCAGTTTTTCCGTCCGCGCTAATTGAAGGGCTGGTGTAACTCCCGTTGCCCGTCGTAATTGGCGTCGGGAGTCCGCCATCGACCGTCAATTTCCACAGCCGGCCAGAGGTTCTTTCGGTTTCAAAGTAGAAGATGAACTTGCCGTCTGGAGACCAATCGAGGATTGCAGGAACCCGGTCCTTTGTCTCCGCGAATTTCTTCGGTGTTCCTCCCACCACCGAGACCGTATAGATGTCATTCTGAAATGCCCACCGCGGCTCACCTCCGTCAGACACAAATGCGATCGACTTGCCGTCCGGGGAGTATCGAGGGTCGAGGTCTCCTCCCTTCCACGTTACAAGCGAGCTGATCGCACTACTGTCGCTGGATACAGTCGAAATGTCAGTTGTCGGCCAAGTGTCATCCGATGGATTCGCCTGGTGAGAAAACACAATCGTCCCTCCATCCGGTGACCAGTCGAATGAAGTCACATGGAGATCCCCAGCAGTAAGTCGTTTCACCTTGTGCTCCTTGTTGCCCCGGGCGATCTCAATCGTATACAGATGCGCATACTGGAAGTCCTTGTCCACAACTTTCCAGTCTCGCTTCTCCTTCGTCTCCTTCTCCTCCTCATCCGTCGGCGAATTGGTCATCCTGAACGCTATCTTCTTTCCATCTGGCGACCATTGGAAATCATTAACTCCAGACTTGGCATCGGTCAGTCGTTCCGCCTCTCCTCCTCGAACGCGCATGATCCAGACCTGATTCTTTGAGTCGGTCAAGCGCGGCGACAAAAACGCAAGATATTCTCCGTCTGGAGAGAACCTTGGACTGGAGCAGGACTTGTCTCTAAACGTAAACTGGCTGTTCTGTTTGCCGTCCGTTGTTGCGACCCAGATTTGCGAGAGGAATTCTGATTTCTCTCCTTCCATCATTGGCGAGGACACTGTATACGCGACCAATCTTCCATCGGCTGACAGTACGGGATCGCCCACCCGCTTGAACAGGATCATTGCATCCGGATTCCACTGGACCTGAGGAAGGGCGGAGGAAACCACCAACAAGAGTAGAACGAAGACGAGCTGGAAGGATTTCATCATTGTGCTCCTAATGGTGAAGGATCTTGAATCTCTTCAACGGGACGAACGTTCAACCCTATGGTCTCAGTCGCCAGTCCATCATGAAACGCCAAAGCCTCCGCCGGCATTCGCCAACAGAGGCTTCTGGTCTCATCACAGTTCCTTACCCGCACATAGGAGTCCCCGTTGGTGCGGGGGTCAAAGTGTTAGGGCAAGTGTAGGACTATTTGGGACGGATTGTTCGCGTCAGAAGAAGGACGTTCACATTTCTTTGGGCATTCTCATTCTTGCGAGTCCATCCCGTTGCGCTGCGCCACGGCCTGAGACAAGAAAACCCAGCAGTCAATGGTTGCTTCCATTGACGGAGTGCGTACATTGACAGCGGAATTGTGCTGAAGGTGCTTTGTCACTTTCGGAGAATCGTATGAATGAACCCGCATACTCATCGTGACAGAGTGTGCGGGTTTATGCATTTCTCACAGGATGCGGAAAAGCCTGTACCGCCAAGGTCGCCAAGTCCTCGTCGAAAGCAATACACGCCAAGTACGCCACGGAAATTTTTGTATTGGTTCAAACCATCTCTGAATCGCCAGGGCGGATCGGGCAACGTGGGCTCTCATCTGCGCGTGGCGCACTTGCCTGCCGGCCGGTGATGGATCTACACTGGATGTTCCAGCCGTTAGGTCAAATGGCCGCATCGATGTAGTCACGACTATTCATGAATAATCTTTTGCTGAACAAACGACCTACCCTTTGGAGGACGTATGGCTACCCTTACCAGGAGAGTATTCCTCATTTCTCTCGGCTTCCTCTTCTCGTTGCCGATGCTGGCGCAACGGACAGATGTCGAAAAGAAACTGAGGGAATTTGACAAATACATGGAGAAAATCCTCAAGGACTGGAACGCACCGGGAGTAGGAGTTGGCATTGTCGTGAAGGACAAGCTCGTCTTTGCGAAAGGGTATGGGTATCGCGATTTCGAAAAGAAGCTTCCCGTCACTCCAAACACACTGTACCAGATCGCGTCCAACACAAAACTGTTCACGACTATGGCGGTGGGATTGCTGGTCGCTGAGGGAAAACTGGACTGGGACAAGCCGCTTCGCCAATTCGTACCGATCATTCAGTTTTCGACTGAAGATCTTAACAACACAGTTACCATCCGCGACATGTTGGCTCATCGCACCGGTATCTCGCGCCACGATATGATCTGGTACAGGTCGGACTTTTCCCGCAAAGAATTATTCGACCGCGTGAAATACCTTGAGCCGAGTCAACCAATGCGCCAGGGATTCCTGTATAATAACATGATGTATGCCGCCAGCGGGTACGTCATCGAGTATTTGACCAAGCAGCCGTGGGAAGATTTCCTGCGGGAGCAGATCTTCAGGCCACTGGACATGAGCAGCACGGTGTTCAGCATTCAGGAGATGACAAAGCAGACGGATTGCTTCGTGCCATACAACGAGAAACGGGACACGACGATCTTGTATCGAATCCCTTACTACGAGGAGCAAGAGGGAATCGGGCCCGCAGGATCTATTATTTCGAACATCAACGACATGTCAAAGTGGCTTATCGCGCTCATGAACGGAGGAGCCTATAGCGGAAGACAGGTCATTCCATCTGAGGTGGTTCGAGCAACGCTGGCCCCGTCCATCGCCCTTCCAAACTCTCAACTTGAGGATAGAGGCTACGGCGAGCTTCTCAACCCAGTGTATGGGATGGGGCGATGGTTTGCATCGTACAGGGGTCACTACCTTGCCTATCACGGCGGCCACCTTGACGGCATCTACTCGCAAATCTCCTGCATGCCGTATGACAGCATCGGGGTCATCGTCTTCGTCAATGGTGAACACAATCGGCCACTTAGCGACCTGATCAGCTACAACGTCTATGAACGCTTGCTAGGTCTTTCAGAAACGCCTTGGAGCGAACGACGCTTAAAGGACAGAACGGAGGCAAGGAAGTTAGACAAGGAGGGAAGAGGGAAGTCCGGTGGAGAGAGGGTTCCTCATACTGTACCGTCGCATCCACTAGCAGACTATTCGGGCGAGTACGAACATCCAGCGTACGGCATCCTGAAGATTTCGATGAATGACTCTTCGCTTCAATTTGATTTCCACAAGATAGTGCTTCCGCTGAAGCACTTTCATTTTGACAGGTTCGACACGCCGAACGACGAGCAGTATGGACTGTGGTCGGTGAATTTCAAGACGAATCCGCAGGGGGAAATCTCTCAGGCCCTGATGTCGCTGGATGAGGCTGAGGTGGTTTTCGTGCGAAGGCCAGACGCATCGCTGAGCGCCCCGAAGACACTCCAGGAGTACACCGGCAAGTACGAGTCTGCAGGTTCCC
>CAYIHQ010000245.1:0-4361 GCA_964362905.1 uncultured Ignavibacteriaceae bacterium | reverse complement strand
CCGATGGAGAAGAGGCCGTGCGCATCTATCAGGAACGGCATCAGGAGATCGCGCTCGTGCTGAGCGACATGGGCCTGCCGAAGCTGGGCGGCTGGGAAGTGTTTCAGAAGATGCGGCAGATCAAACCCGGCGTCCGGTCCATTCTTGCGAGCGGGTATCTCGACCAGCATCTGCGGTCCGACCTTCTCGCCGCCGGCGCGAAGGATTTCATCCAGAAACCGTACATCCCGGACCAGATCCTGAAGCGGATCCGGGAGGTCATCGACGAACCCGAAGCATGACACCATCCACCGAACAAAACGGAGACCTCGCCGCTCTCCGAAAAGAATACCGCCTCCATCGGTTGTCCAAAGAGGACGTGGACCGCGATCCGTTGTGCCAGTTTGCCCGATGGTTCGATGAAGCGACAGCGGCCGGCGAAGCGGATCCGAACGCGATGACGTTGGCGACGGCAAGTCCCGATGGTCGGCCCTCTGCGCGAGTGGTGTTGTTGAAGGGCGTGGACGGAGGCGGGTTTGTGTTCTTCACGAACACGCGGAGCAAAAAAGGCGAGGATCTGGCCGTGAATCCTGCGGCGGCGCTCGTCTTCTTCTGGCCGACGCTCGAGCGACAAGTGCGCATCGAGGGAACGGCCCATGCCGTGACCCGCGCCGAGAGCCAGGCGTATTTCTCAACGCGTCCGCGCGAAAGCCGTATCGGCGCTTGGGCGTCGGACCAAAGCCGCGTCATCACCTCCCGCGAAGCCCTGGAGGTCTCGTTCCTGAACAGAACGAAGGAGTTCGGCGACGGCGAGATACCGCTGCCCGACCACTGGGGCGGCTACCGCTTGTTGCCGGACCGTGTAGAATTCTGGCAGGGGCGGGAAAATCGCCTCCATGACCGCATTCTCTTTGTTCTTGAGGGACAGGCGTGGACGATCCGGCGGTTGTCGCCTTGAACCTATTCCGATTTCTCCCTACTATGGTCACGAATCGCATGCCACGCCATCGTTCCATCCGCACCCCCCGTGTTCCGCGCCCCCTGTGGGGCGGCACCCTCTCACCGAACGACCCCGGAGTCGCATAGGCCGGTTGCTACAGCCGTTCGGTCCTACTGTCCTCTCAATTTCGTTGTCATGAATCCCGGGCCCATCATTCCAGCCCTGCGTATCGTTATCCCTTCGTCGCACGCGTGCATCGCCTGACCTCCATAGCGCTCTTTGTCCAGCTGTTTGCGTTCCCCAGCGCTTCGGCGGAACCTCTCTGGGCCTCCGCGGCTGCGGCACCGGTCATCCAGGTGGCTCCGCGGGACAGCGTCCCGGGCAGGTTCGGGGTCGCAGGGCCCGTGAATCGCCGCAAGCGCGCCCTCCTCACCCGCTCGTCGCGCACGGGGGCCTTCCTGCCGATGGATACACTCGCCGTGCGCAGCCGTGCGCAGGCCCCGCCCGTCGACTCGACGGCGCGCATCGAGCACTTCCAGCACGGCCGGCAGGACGTTGTGTCCTCGGTGGGCAAGATCCACGACGAGCATCCATTGTATCTTCGGGACCCCGCGTTGGTCCGGGTCGATGCTCGACTCGATACGACGGAATGGATGTACACCATCCGGTACCTCCTCGGAGCGACCGACCTCCGCGCACCCGTCGTGCTCCCGCTCGAAGAATATGCGAAGGTCCGCCTCGACTATGCCCTCCGCCAGAACTGGGACCAGATGGTCGAGGCCACCGGCTATCAGGCGGCGAAGAAGGAGGGATTGGGGGAATTGTTCGGCAAGGTGACGAACATCGAGATCCCCATCCCCAAGAATCCCCTCTTCAGCATCTTCGGTCCGAACATCATCCGTATCCAGATCAACGGGTCCGTCAACATCCACGCCGCGTTCCGGAACACGAAGAGCGACCAGTTCGTGGCGAGCCCGCTGGGACAGTCACGCAACGAACCGGACTTCAACCAGGAAGTGCAGGTGACATTGAAGGGGGAGATCGGCGACAAGCTGACCATCAACGCCGACTGGAACACCCAGCGCACCTTCGAATACGAGAACCAGTTGAAGGTCCGGTACACGGGCTATGAGGATGAGATCGTGCAGTACGTCGAAGCGGGCAACGTCTCGTTGGCGACGTCGTCGGCATTCATTCCGCCCAGCGCGGCGTTGTTCGGCATCAAGGCGGGATTCCAGTTCGGCCCCCTCAAGCTGACGACCGTCGCCTCACAGAAGAAGGGGCAGATCAAGGAATTGACGGTCACCGGCGGAGCCCGGCCCACTCCCTTCGAGCGTCGCGTCGTGGACTACAGCCGCGACCATTTCTTCATCGACACATCGTACATCAGGATCTACGAGGACATTTTTTGCCGCATCCCCGCCCAGCCCGACATCGACCTGCAGATCCAGGAGATCGAAGCGTGGGTGACGAGCACGGCGACGTTCGACGCCCGCGACCGGAACCTGGTGGCGTTCATGAGTATCGATTCCGTCCTTTTCAAGCAGGGCAGCGACGCCGAGCGGACTCGGAGCTACGATCCGGTGCCGGGAGAGGTGGAGGTCGGAAAATTCAGCCAGCTGACGGAGAACGTCGACTTCATGTACGACGCCAACGCGGGCATCATCAGCATCCACAAGCCCCTGCAGGCGGACCAGGCAGTCGCAGTCGCCTTCTCGTGGCAGCGTCCGGGGGCGCCGTTCCAGGTCGGCAACTTCGGCATGCGCGACACGGCAACGTCGAAGCTGCTGGTCATGAAGCTTGTCCGTCCGCGTAATCTCCAGCCGCAGTTCACGACCGCGTGGCGATTGATGCTGAAGAACCGATACCCGCTCGGCGGCCGAGGCGTCAAGAGGGAAGGGTTCGATTTCAAAGTGGAATACACGGTGTCCGGAAGCACGCCGCTGCAGGATGTGTTGCCCGAGAACATCAATCTCCTCGAGCTCTATGGGCTGGACCGCTATCTGCCGGACGGAACGGCGGGGCAGGACAAGGTCTTCGACTACCTGCCCCGTGTCACGATCGACGAGCAACGGGGCGAGATCATCTTCCCCTTTGTCGAGCCGTTCCGGGACTCGCGGATCGAACAACTGCTGCTCGTGCGCGGGATCGCTCCGACGCTCGCGAAGACTTACGCCGATTCCTTCTCCTTCAACGCCATCTACGACACGACCTACAACGGCGCCCTCAACGATCGGCGCAACCAGGTCTACCGGTTCGTCGGCAACATCACGCCGTCGACGGCGTCGACGTACAACCTCGGCTTCAATATCGTGGAGGGAAGCGTCGAGGTCATCGTGGACGGCCAGCGCGCGACGCCGAACGTCGATTACACGGTCGACTATATCACGGGCGTCGTCAACATCAAGAACCAGTCGCTCCTGGTGCCGGGCCGGGGATTACAGATCCGATACGAAGCCAACGACCTGTTCCAGCTGGCCTCGAAATCGCTCGTCGGGGCACGCGGCGAATTCGACCTCGGGACCGGTTCATCGCTCGGCTTCACCGTCATGAATCTCAATCAACAGTCGCTCTCGGACAAGGTGCGGATCGGGGAGGAGCCGACCAGCAACACGATCCTGGGCGTCGACGGCCAGACCTCCGTGGACGCGCCGTTCGTCACCAAGGCGCTCAACTGGCTGCCAGGGATCCGAACCCTTGCGCCGTCGGGCCTGACCCTGCGCGGCGAGGCGGCCTACATGTTTCCCGACCCAAATACACGGAAGAGCTCGATCCCGCAGGACGGGGGCAAAGGCATCGCGTACATCGATGACTTCGAAGGGGCTCGGCGGACGGTCCCGCTCCACATCTCCTACACGGCGTGGCGTGACGCAAGCGCGCCATTCTATATCCCGGGGTTGGACCCATATGTTCCCCCGCCGGGAATGGACACTGTGATCTCAGCCAGCGCGCCTGTGATTCGCCCTGACAGCGCCATCGAGCACAAAGGCAAGCTGATCTGGTTCAACGTCCTTCCGAGCGATGTGTACGTGCAGGACATCTGGGGCGACCGCCGAAGCGTCGCGCGCGGCCAGGAACAGGTCAGCGTGTTGAATTTGTACTACCAGCCATCCGAGCGGGGACAGTTCAACTATTCCCTCAACCTGGAAGGAACAGTGCAGGGGCAACCCGCCAGATCTTGGGCGGGCATCCAGCGGGTCATGGGGACGACGGCGTCGAACCTGCTCGATGAGAACATCAACTTCATCGAAATGTGGGTGAACATCTACGAGACATCGCCCGGCGCCATTCTGCGGCTGGATCTCGGATACATCAGCGAAGACGTCATCCCCAACCGTGATCTCAATACGGAGGATTTTGACGGCGGCATCACGAACGGCATCCTCAATCCGAGCGTCGAAGACATCGGCATGGACCGCCTGACCAATGAGCAGGAGCGGCT
>CAYIHQ010000244.1:0-4378 GCA_964362905.1 uncultured Ignavibacteriaceae bacterium | reverse complement strand
CGTCTGTGGAGAACGTATTCGGATCAAGAAAGACCTCGGGTGATCCGTCGAGCGAGGATTGACGATACATGACGCTTTGGTTTTGGAGGCCGTCATTCTTCGTGAAATACCATTCGTTGCCTTCCTTCACCGGCGCCGAGTATCGGGCGTAGTTCCAGACCTTGGTCAGGCGGTCCTTCACCTTGGCACGGAACGGGATCCGCTCGAGATAGCCGAACGTGACGACATTCTGGGCTTCGACCCACTCTTTCACGGCGGAGGAGTCGTTGGCTTCCAGCCATCGGTAGGGGTCGGCCACCTTCGTACCGTGATACAGGTCGACATGGTCCACTTTCGGCGTGACGGGATAGTGGAGATCCTGCGCCCCTAACGTCGCGACCAAGAGGCAGAGTGCTGCCAGTCTCAGTAATCTGTGCATGATGGTTCTCCTCGGTTGTTTCAAAATCGTACGCCGACCCGAAACCGGGTCAGGAAGTGGTTATAGTCGATAAGACTCTCACCGTAGCCGTGCCAGAACTGTAGATACAGGGATGGATTTGCGTTGAACGGAAAGAATCCCAGGGCGACCAGCGGCCGCATCATCCAATCCGCATGCCAGCTGAACCGACGCCAATTCCATCCGCGACCTTTGCGGAGCGTGACCTGGAAACGGTTGTGATCGGGGATCGTCGACGACACGTACTCGACCATCAACTCGCCGGGGCCGAGAAAATCGAGGATGTCAGCGTTTTCCACGTCGACGGCGAACGGCACGGCGAGACGCGGCTGGATGCGCAACCGGCGCTCCACGATGACGATCACAGATTCAAGGAACACGAGGTTCCAGCCTCGGGAGGAGAGCCCCTCCTGGCCGTTGGACTCGTGTTCGATGCCCAACCGGACCGCCCTCAACACCGTCCCGGAACGCGGTACATCCTCCCAGAACAGGCCGGGATTATAATTGCTTTCGCGAAAGGGCATGGACCGGTCCCATTCGTACAGGTCCCAGAACGATCGTTGCGTGTAGAAGAAGTACACCGGCGCTTCCTCGGTCAGTCGGTACCGCACACTGAACTGGAACTTGACCTGATTGGACCGATTGAATCCTGCCATGACGTAGTTCGGCCGGAAAAACCTCACCTCCGGGGATTCGAGGGAATCCTGGCTCCGCGCACAGGGAACCAAAACGGCGGCGAACACGAAGACGCGGAGATGACGGCTCACGAAAGTAGGCGTCACTGCGGCGGTACTTCCGGTTGGGGGCGCAACGACCGGAGCGTGGTCCACAAAACTCCTCCGATGATGCCCACCAGGCTGATGAAGATCCCGCCCACGTACGCCAGCATTGCGAGATCTTCGGACGCATCGAGGGATTGCCAATGGACGAGGAGTTTGTACCAATCGTGTCCCTCTTTTCTTCCGCCGAGGAGCGGCAACGAACGGTACGGCGCGTCGTAGATGTACGGATTCAGCGCGACAAGATGAATGCCGGCAAGGGACGTGTACACCGACGTCCAGTACGAGCGCTGACGGAGCGCGACGCCGGCGAGGATCAGCGGGATGGCGACCTGCCAAAGGGACCCGCCAAGGATCATCAGGATGCGGCCGAACGGCATGGACAGGAGATGCCCAGCCTCGTGCAAGGGGGTGATGATCCAGACGTACCACTGTCCAAAAAAGAACGGAAAGTGCCTGGGCGGGAAGCTCCAGGTCGCATCGGCGGCCTGCCACAGCATCAGGGCACAGAATCCGAGCGGAATGAGACGCAGCCCGAACGGGATCCACAGTTCGAGAGGTTCTTGGGGCGGGAGAGACACGTTGGGGGATGGAGAGGCGGGCATCGCCACACTGTGGCCGTACGCTTCGTGGCGGAGTGAAACGCAGCGATCAGCCGAGGACCTTGGTCACGAGTTCTACGAGCGCAGGGAGTGAAAAACCCTTGTCCAGATAGACGACATCCTGCTCGGAACGCCATGCGCCCGCGGCCTGCGCAGCGCTTGTCATCATAATGATCTTCGTGTCCTTCAATGCGGGATCGGACCGGATCGACTCGGCGAGCATAAAACCGTTCATGCCTGGCATGTACACGTCCGTGATCACCAGGTGAGGCCTCCGTTCCTGGGTCACTTCCAGGCCCATCATGCCGTCCTCCGCCTCCAGGATCTCGTACCCCTTGACCTGCAACGTGATCGCCATGGATTTGCGCAAGGATTCGTCGTCGTCGACGATGAGGATCTTCATCTTAGCGTCGGCCATGGAGGATGTTCAGACGGCGGTGCGTTCGGATTCTTTGGTCGGATACTTCTCTTCGCCGGAGGAGTGTTTGAGTCCCTCGATCTTCGATGTGACCAGCGCGGACAGGTCGGTCATGGACTTGACGCCTTTGGCCACAAACTCGATGCCCTGATTGAGCTCTTGAAAAACCCCCTTCACGCGGTCCTGCAGTTTCTTCTCAACCAATCCCACCATTTCCACTTCCTTGTCGGCCATGGACCTGGCGAGGGAGGCGAGGCCGTTTTCGACGAACTGACCCAGGGAATTGACGGTCTTCTGGAACATCTGAAGCGATGCGAGTTCCATTTCGCGGTCGTGCAGGCGGCGCTGTTCTTGTTCGATGTGCAGCCGTTCGCGAGCAATGCGATGCTTCTCATGGACCGACCGGATGACAGAGGCCAGGTGGCTGGTGTTGATCTGGTCCTTCCGGAAATACTCGTACGCGCCGGCCTTCATGACCTCGACGGCAGTCGTCTCCGACCCGGCGGCCGTCAGCATGATCACGGGCGTGTCGATGCCGTGCTCCTTCATCCAGAGCATGAACTCGATCCCGTTCATGCCGGGCATGTAGAAATCCACGATCATCACGTCGTACGACTCTTCCTTCAGCGCGTCGATCGCGATCTCGGGGGACGAGTAGGATTTTGCCGCATATCCGTCCAGTTTCAGAGCCATCTCGACGGCAAGACGGAACGGGTCTTCGTCGTCAACAATGAGCACACGGAGCATTTCTTCAGAACTCATGAGGCCGCCATTCAGGGAGGTGAGCTGGGCTGAAAAAAGGCCCCTCAGGGGTTGCGAGGGCCATCCCACAATCTGATTAAGGTAGGCATCCCCCCCCCGAAAAACAAGAAGGACGGCCCCTAGGGGGAGCCCCGGGGACCGTCCCGGTCCACGTAGAGTCGGATATTGACGTTATTGACGGGCGTCACAGAAACGAAGGGGCGCGAATTCAGGGATTCGTCCTCTACCCCTCCGGAAGGATTCCCCGCTTTCCCGACGAGAGTTCCGTACGTTGCCATTCCTGTTTTAACCAGAACCCCTGTCGGGCGTATCATGATGGTGACGATGCACCGTGCAAGAGACCCCCGTCCATACACCGGTCGACGATGACATCGCGCTCGCACAATCGGGCGATCGGTCGGCGTTCGGTCGCGTCATGGATGCGTATTTGCCCATGGCGTACCGGGTCGCCTACCGCCTTCTTGGATCAGCCGACGAGGCGCAGGACGCCTGCCAGGATGCCTTTCTGCGGGTGTGGCAGCACTTTCCCTCGTATGACCGCACAAGACCGTTCACGACGTGGCTGTACGCGATCGTCACACGTCTCAGTCTCGATCGTCTTCGCCGCCGGCAACGGTTCTCCGTGTGGTTTTTGACCGGAGAGAAAGGCCATGAGCGAGCGGAGAACAGTTCCGATCGCAACTCGGGTGTCGTTCGGGCGGCCGAGTGGAAAGAACTGTCGGCCTTGGTCGTCAGGCTCGCCGGGCGACTTCCGCCCACACAGCGGATCGTGTTTGCCCTGCGGGATCTGGAAGATCTGGATGTGGAGGAGGTCGTGGAAGTGACCGGACTGTCCCGGTCGAGTGTGAAAGCCAATCTTTCGTATGCGCGGCGGCGGATCCGGGAGATCCTGGTCCGAGAATATCGTGTGGAGGACGCGTTCTGATGAAATGCTCAACTGCTCAACAGCTTTTGCACCTCAATCGGGCGGGCGAACGGACGCCGGCCGAGGAGACAGCGCTTCGGGAGCATCTTCGCACATGTACCGCATGTGCGGGCGAAGCGGCTCGAATCGAGGGATTGACTGTCGTCGAGACCCGGTTGTGTCGGTCCGAGGTCGTGATTCCGGACCTCCGGCGCGTGCGCGCCCGCGTGCTGGCCGGAACGGAACGCATCGACAGAGGGCTGCATCCCTGGATCGAGCTACTTCTGCCAACTCTCGAGCGACCCGCGGTTCGCGTGGCGTACGGCGCGATGGCGCTGGCGGCGGTCGCCTGGTTCGGCGTCGGACAGGCGCAACTGCACGAGGCGCGCGCCGCGTTAGAAGTGAGAGTGGAAACGCCGAGAGAGACTAGAACCGGTCCGGAGGTTTTTTACACGGTGGACCCGCAGGCCGCCGCAC
>CAYIHQ010000243.1:0-4378 GCA_964362905.1 uncultured Ignavibacteriaceae bacterium | reverse complement strand
AGGGCGCGGGGTCAACGTACACCTTCCGACTGTCTAAATCAAGGGCTGAGAGTGTGCGTCAGCAGATACTGAGCCGGACATCACCAACCGGAGCATGCCATGGCAGGATATTGAGAGGCGACATCCATCTCAAGACCGACTCGGGCGTCTCAACGACATCCGCAGCGCTCCGGTCAGACAGGCAAGCCCGGCGCCGAGAAGCTCGTACGGATATCGACCGGGAAGCGCTCCACGGAGCGTTGCGTCCGTATCAGACATGAATGACCACAACGCCAACGCAGTACCCGCTGCGCCCAATACCCAGGCCGAGACCGGCGGGCGGAACGGCTGCTCGCGCTCATACCGGAGAAGAAGAAGGCCAGAGATGATCAGGAAAAAAGAGATCGCAATCGGTGCGATCACCGGACCGATCCACGGCAGCGGCAGAAGGAAGAGGATGTCCCATTCAAAGAGCGACGAAGGCCAGTCGATGCCCAACTTGAGCCAGAGATAGAAGAAGATGTCCCACGCGCCGAAGGCGATGGCGAACCAGGCAATCCGCCCCCAGCGCGTGGAACCTGCCAGCATGCCCACAGCCGCGAGCATGGCCAACGTGGAGAACTCTCGGATCAGTTCAACGGAAAGCCGGTCCTGCGGGAATACCTTGAGGGGAAAGGCAAAGCCGAGGGGATAGTACAGGTCGCGAAGATAGACAACCACGGAAGCTTCCACCCAAGCGAAAGCTCCTGCGAACACCACCACCCACAAGAACCGATGAAGCAGGCTCATGTCAGATCTTCCACAGAAAATCCCCGTGCTTCAGGAAGTGGTTGATCTGTGTGACGGTGAACGCCGCTTTCCGGTCGACTGCTTCGACTGTGTTGAAAGCGTTGTGCGGGGTGCACAGCACGTTTGGATACGTGAGTATCCGTTTGACGAGCTCGGCGCCCGGAGAGAATGTTGCAGAAGGATCGCGGAGCGTCCCGGCCACATCGGGTTCATCTTCGAAGACGTCGAGTCCCAGACCGCCGAGATGGCCTTCTTCAAGGAGGGTGAGAATTGCCGCGAGAGGTGATTGTTCGCCCCGCGCAATGTTCACGAACACTACGCCGCGTTTTGATTGCCGCAAGAGGTCGGCCGTGAAGTAGCCACGGTTCTTCTCCGTGAGGTTCATCGCACAGACGACGGCATCGGCCCATCGCATGCCCTCACTCCGGTCGACATACACCACATGAGGATGACGCCTGACCAGGTCGACACCGCGCACTTCCATGCCCAAGGCCTGCGCGATCTGCACGATCTCCCACCCGATCCTCCCGACTCCTACCACCAGTAGGCGGCGGCCCTTGCATTCCAGTCCGGTCAGCCCGTCGCGCTCAAACGTGAGGAACTGGTCCTGCTGCAGGGGCAATCGGCGAAGGAGGGCCATGAGCGTCATCATGGCATGCTCTGCGACTGCGCGTGTGGCGTATTCTTCGAGATATCCGCATGGAACGGGGATCTCGACGAGGGCCCTGAATGCCTTCAGGTGATCGTAGCCCGTGCTTCGGCTCAGGACTCCGCCAATGCGTCCGGCCCATTCCGGCGGCACCCCCGACTGCGTGCGGGTGCTGACGATCCGGGCCTGCGGATCCCGATGACCGGTTTCCTGAATGGTTTTGGCGGTGTAGGCGCAGGAGATTTTTGGACTGAGGAATCGGCGGAGTGCCTCGGCTTCCTCGGCAAAGGCCTCGTAGAAGTAGATGTCCATGGAAGAGCGGTGAATAGTGAAGAGTGAATTGTCAATAGAACAGCGGATCCCGAGTACGACCTCTCATAGACACCTCCCCACCACCTCATACCTCACTCCTCCCACCTCTCATCTCCTCAATCCTACCACCTCTTCTCAGAGCTTCACTTTCACCGGCCTCACGCCCCAGATCTTCTCGGCGTACTCCCGGATCGAACGGTCGGACGAGAACCGTCCGATCCGCGCCACATTCAGGATCGACCGCCGGGTCCAGTCATCCTGGTCCCGATACGCATTGTCGACATCATCCTGACATTTCATGTACGACCGATAATCTGCCAGGACGAGATACTCGTCGTGATACCACAGTGACTCGACGAGCGGACGGAACAGGCCGGGGTCGGAAGGGAAGAATGTGCCGCCATGGACCAGATTCAGCACGTCGTTGAGTTCGTCATCCGCATCCACATACCTCCGGGGGTCGTATCCTTCAGCTTTCGTTCTCTTGACCTCGTCCGCCGTCATTCCGAACAGGAAGAAGTTCTCACCCCCCACCGCTTCCCGGATCTCGACGTTGGCGCCGTCCATCGTTCCGATCGTCAGCGCTCCGTTCATGGAAAACTTCATGTTACCGGTTCCGGACGCTTCTTTCCCGGCGGTCGAAATCTGCTCCGACAGATCCGCCGCCGGATAGATGCCGTGGGCGTGCTTGACGTTGAAGTTCGGAATGAACACCACCTTCAGCCGGCCCCGCACATCCGGGTCGTTGTTCACCACCTCCGCCACGCTGTTGATCAGCTTGATGATCAGCTTCGCCATGTAGTATCCCGGCGCCGCCTTGCCGCCGAAGATCACCGTCCGGGGCACGACGTCAATCGACGGGTCGCGCTTGATCCGCTGGTACATCGAAATGACGTGGAGGATGTTCAGATGTTGCCGCTTGTACTCATGGATACGTTTCACCTGAATGTCGAACATCGACGACGGATCGACGACAACGCCCGTCTGTTCGCGAATGGCCTTCGCGAGCCGCACCTTGTTCTCATGCTTGATCGCCGCCCAGGACTTCCGCACGGTCCGGTCGTCGGCAAACCGTTCCAGTTTCGGCAACTCATCCTCCATGTCCCGCACCCACGCCTCGCCGATCAGCCCGGTGATAAGTTCCGCCAGCTTCGGGTTGGACATGACGACCCAGCGGCGCGGAGTCACGCCGTTCGTGACGTTCAGGAACTTGTCCGGAAACAAGCCGGCAAAATCGTGCAACACGTCACGCTTGAGGAGGTCCGTGTGCAGTGCCGCGACGCCATTGACGGCGTGGCTGCCGACGGTGGCGAGATTGGCCATCCGGACATATTTGTTCCCGGCTTCGTCGATGATCGACAGGCGACCGATCGTCGCATCGTCCACATTTCCACGCAACCGCACCGCCTCCAGGAACCGATGGTTGATCTCGTAGATGATCTCCAGATGCCGCGGCAGCAGGTCGCCAAACAACGGCAATGACCACTTCTCCAGTGCCTCCGGCAGAAGCGTGTGGTTCGTGTACGCGAAGGTCCGCTGCGTGATGTTCCATGCCGCCTCCCATTCCATGTCATGCTCGTCCACGAGCAGACGCATCAGCTCGGCAACGGCGATGGCGGGATGCGTGTCGTTCAATTGGATCGCGTAGCTTTCGTGGAATTGTCTCAGGTCGTGGCCGCGCAGCTTGTGTACGCGGATCATGTCTCGCAACGAACACGACACAAAGAAGTACTGTTGTTCCAACCGCAGCTGCTTGCCGCGGATCGCTTCATCGTTCGGGTAGAGGACCTTGGTAATGTTTTCCGAACCAACCTTTTCCTCCACCGCACGCCAATAGTCTCCGGCGTTGAATGCCTGGAAGTCGAACGATTCCGAGGCCTCCGCCTTCCAGAGCCGCAGGAGATTTACCGTGTTCACGCGATATCCGGGGACCGGAATGTCGCAAGCGACGCCGCGAATGGTCCTCTGCGGAACCCACGTCGCATGGTAGCGCCCTGCATCATCCACCCAGTGCTCTGTGTGTCCGGCGAAGCCAACGGTGAATGCGATCTCGGGACGCGGCACCTCCCAGGGACTCCCGAGGTGCAACCACTTGTCCGATAACTCCACCTGCCATCCGTCGCGAATGGCCTGGTCGAAGATGCCAAACTCGTATCGAATGCCATATCCGACGCCGAGAATCTCGAGGGACGCGAGCGAATCGAGGTAGCAGGCCGCGAGGCGACCGAGACCCCCGTTCCCCAATCCCGGCTCTTCCTCCTGCTCGATGAGCTCGTCCAGATCCTGCCCCAGATTGGCAACGGCCTTCCGAACCTCTTCTGTAATGCCGAGACAGATCAGGTGGCTGCCCAACTGCGGACCCATGAGAAACTCAGCCGAGAGATAACTGACGGATTTTTCCTTGTTGCCGATGTAGGCCTCGATGGTCTGCATCCAGCGTTGTAGGATCCGATCCCGCACGGTGTACGCGACCGCCATGTACCAATCGTTCTTGGTGGCAGTGCGGGGCACGCGCCCCTGGATGAGGTACAGATTGTCCTTGATGTCCTGTTCGATCGCTTCAGGGGACAGACCGGTACGAACGTCTTGGGTCCCGGAGGCGGGTGTGCGGCGGCGAGGGGTGGAGGGACGGCGAATTGCTTTAGCCAT
>CAYIHQ010000242.1:0-4380 GCA_964362905.1 uncultured Ignavibacteriaceae bacterium | reverse complement strand
CAATCCCCAGAGAAGCAGAGCCACCCAAAAGATCAACTAAGAAGGGGACAACCTCTCAGCCGAGAGGTTTGCCAGAAGCTGACCGTTCTTGTATAGATGCGTCCCAGTTACAAGAGATCCATATTCTCGTTGATTCCAAGACAGCACGATGTTGTTCCCGGCAGGTGTGGCGGCGAAATTACTCGGGACGGGCGGACAATTCTCGCATACACCCGTCGGTACGCCACAATAGATGGTGTTGGGACAACTACTCACGTCTTCTGAGAGTCCCCTCCGGGGGGTCATCTCCCAATATACTATGCCCATCGTTGATGAGTATTGGTACGATTCGTCCAAGTTCAGCCAGTGCCCGAACTCATGGAGCATGACAGTCTCGACGTCCATCTCATGGTCAGTAAGTTCTCCCGAAGTCACCCATTGGATGGTCGGATTGCTGTTGATTTCTGTGAATATGGAGTACATTAACGACCCCAAAATTGTTGCCTCGGTTTGGGCAAAATGGTGAGGATATATAGATGGATCCCCCAGGTCCGCCATTCTGACAGGAAATCCACCCGCCCCTGCATTGAAGTAGAAGCACTGCGTTCTCCAAGTTTCGGACGCCTGCACGATTGCAGAAGTATACTCGGGCGGAACTCCCTGAAGGTAATACGACCTATCGCTGAAGGGCCATCGATGCCCCAACCAAAGAGAGCATTGAGAGATGGCTTCGCTGGTAGCCACCACTCCAAGCAACACAGTGAAAGCAATTGCTCTGCGCATGTCGATCTCCTGGCCATTACTCTACAGTGGAAAGAATGCTGTCAATGAGTAGGACGTTTTTCATTACTTCGTCCAATTGTCGTTCTTTCCGATTCACAGTCACTTTGTCCCCTCTTATTGGGAAACTGAATGATGGATCTAGCCAGTAACAATCCCCATTTGCTCCAGACTGCAGGCTTTCAAAATATGCCCTGTAGTATGCCCGGAGAAACGAGTTGTTTTCCGGCCTTTGGAGGAAGGCGAGTACGTGCTCTCCTTGCGTCAGCCGTACATCACTCGATACTACTTTTCTGAACGCGCCGGTTGTTGGACCGCTCTGCCTCAGAATCTCGACCATTCGATTCCTGGGCAGTTTGCCTTTCAGCACACTATCCACATCGATAGTGATTTTCGAATGGAACGGATTGTTCTTCGAGTCTGGGCCCGGCATGTCTACGACTTGTCTCACAGTTCCGATGATGACCAAGTCTGAGAAGACAGCCTTTCCTTTCTCATCCAACTCATGGGCTTCCATCAGACTCCGCTCCACATCTATGCCATGCGCTTTCAATCGCATAAGTTTCGCGTCGGTGAGACCAAATGACTGTAACTCCTTCTGAACTGATCCAGAAATTGCCAGTTTGTCCTTTGGCTGGGATGCAATTGACGCGACTAGGACTGATAGCATGCAAGCTATTCTGAATGCTCTCATTTAAATTAGCCTCCTTAGATAGGACTGTAGGATTTCTGGTTCGTTAGAAGCACTTGAGCACCTCTGAGCAGAACACTATCAGGCTTGTCAAACGCACAATCCGATTGCCATTAGCCCAAAGGCATCCCTGTGCCTGATTCCGTAGTCCTCAGAATCCCCAAACCTATCCAATTCCTCGACTTGGACCTGACGGAATTCCGTTCACGGTCATTCTTCCTTCATACCGGATGACGCCAGAAGCAACGGTTAAGCCCACCCCAACGGTCATTGACCGCCAGGATGGGCTTTCGGGTTTGGGGTAAGGTCCAGCATGACGCTTCGCCTTGGCTCCCCCCTTGGTTACCGGTTGACGCTACAGACTATGTCGAAGGGCAGGTGAAAGATGGCGAAGTGCGGAGTGAGTGTCAAGTGAATAATCGGTGATGATCGAGAATTCCGCGTCAGGTTCTTGTTCTTGCGAAACCACTCAGCTGAGTAAACACATACGCCCAAGCTCATCACTTGGACGTCGGCTTTCATGACCGTGAGGAGGACATGGAGGCAGGATGGAGACAAAATGACGACACTTGACCCAAGGCATTCACGGCAACCACTACAAACACAAACGGCCCCCTCTCGGGAGCCGTTCACTTCTACCTTCGATCCCTCGACTCACTTCGTTCGCTCGGGGCCGTTTCGTTTGTCGGAGGCTTGCTATACGTCGGGATGAGACTCGCGTTCCCGCTTACGCGGCAAGTTGCTTCTGTCGCGATCTAGATTTCACAATATCATTGAGGAGGGCTCTGTCGAACTCTTGGATGTTCTTGACCTTAATCCTGGATGACAGTTCAGCGAGCGGGTATTGGAAGGCGAGCTTGCCAAAGATCTCGTCGATGAAGGAAACGGAGGCAATCGTCACGTTGTCAAAATCGATGACAATGGGCTTGCCCTGCTCCCATAGCTCCAAAATTAGCCTCAAGACCTTGTGGCCTTCTTCTCTGGTCACAATGTTCTTTCCGCATACAGTCGTGATGTTAACGTTCACGTCGTCCATTTCAAAAAATCTCCTCTGGCAGCTCGTCTGACATGAAGTAGAATCCCTCTCCATCGGCACGGGCTATAATATTCACAATCGTCCCCTCAAAGGCAACGTCCAGTGTCTTTCGTCGCACGATGACCCCTGTATCAGGAGAGAAATCCCAGTGAACCCAACCACGTCTTGAGATGAGATGCATCTCTCCTTTGTTGACTTGGAGGAATCGCTGGATGTGTGTCAGTCCGAGTCCAGCCAGTCTATCTGTGCGGCTGGTCACCCCCTCCTTCACAGCCGCTTCAATTGCCGCGTGCGATGTTCTCAACTGAGGGTACTTTCCGGATGACCTGAGAGCTTTGAGTATCCCAATCCCCAGATCCACAAGACAGATGCTAACCGTGCCTCTGTTGGAGTACGCCTATGCACTGATCAAGCAGCCTTCGGGGCTTTGGCTATGGTCAAATGCATTTGTGAGCATCTCGTTCACGCTCATGCGGAGCGAATCTCGCACTCTCTCTGACATTCTGATGTCGTTGCAAAGAACACCGAGGACTTGTTCCGTGTAGGTCGGATCAAGATTGCTGAACCGGCGCAGTTCGACCTGTCGCTCTGAGTATTTCGCGGAACCAGGGTCCGCCCCTCCGAAGGCATAGAAGCCAATAGAGTCGAACCATTCATCGAGTTTCTTAACGTTTGGTTTCACAAACTGGACCCGGTGTCCTTTCTTAACGCAGGCCTTGATCGCTCCCGCGAGGAGAGTAACGGCGAAAGGATCCGAGAAAACAGAAATCGACAAATCGAAGTTTACATCACGTTGCCTTGACCCTAGCGCTTCCTCGCACTTGTTCACCAGCGAGCGAGCGGTTCGGATTGTTAGGTAGGGGGGGAATTTGACGTCCATACGACTATGGCCGCGGCCTGAATTCTTTCACTATCAATATAGCCAGCATCGTGCGGAGTGTCAAAGGGCGCGGACCTGCACAACGCAAAAAGCCGACCCTGAACATTGAAAATTGCAGAATGTAAATTGACAATTGAAACGGCCTTCCCTCTACGGCGGCGACAGGTCCTTCCTGGGCGACAGAGAACCACAAAGCCAATCCTCTCGGATCGGCTTAACATTGAAAATTGTTGGATTGAACCAGATGGACCTCCTCAGCCAATCCTCCTCAGTCTTCCCAAGCCTGCTTCTGGGTCAATTTTCCCTTTTCAATTTACAATTTACAATGCTTAGTACCCCCAACGGGAATCGAACTCGTATACCGGGCTTGAAAAGATCCCCGCAATGCGAAATCGACTTGTATCCGCGGCTTCTGTGAGCCCGTTTGGGACGAAGTGTTAGCAGATGTGTTAGCACCGTTCCCAATGACCCATTTTGAATCTCTCGTGAAAGCAACATTGGGAACGAGTGCTAATGCTCGCTTCCATCACAGTATTACTTTCGGGAAGCGGCATTAGCAGTCTCGCCGCGGACTTCTGCGGTGGATTGGGTGGAATCTACGGGGGCGCCGTCTCAAGTTCAAGCCAGATGGCCCTTGCCTTGGAACGCCTCCCCGGCCGCTTCCAACTCCCGTTTCCAGCCATACAGCGTGTTCGGAACGATCCCCAGTTCCTGCGCCAACTCCTGCAACTTCCGCCCTCCACTTGTCACCAGTCCAACTGCATCGATCTTGAACTGTTGTCATACACCTTGCGCTTCTGCTCTCCGTCCATGCCAGTCCTCCTTCTGAGGAAGATACTGGCTTTTCTCCCTGTCTATCAAATGGGGTAAGGTCCAGGCCTTCCGGATGCCCTCTGACCACTGTGTCCAATGAGACCATCCCACATTGGGGGGATTCAAGGACACTTTGAGGCTGGCGGATATTGATGGCAGCACTACCAATAGGTAAGTTCGAAGGGTGAGAATGCATAGCGT
>CAYIHQ010000241.1:0-4381 GCA_964362905.1 uncultured Ignavibacteriaceae bacterium | reverse complement strand
TGTTGCTGACTCCGATGATCCCGACCAGATACCCGGAGACCGCGGCAAAGACGAACCCCAGGAACAGATTGACCACGGCGGCGACCGCGGCGGGGAAGAACGCTCCCGTGAAGATCATGAAGATGAGCAGCATGACAAGGCCGATCGCTCCGATGGCGGGAAGCGACCATCGAAGTCCGATATCCCGTTCCGTGCGGGGAAGGGCTGTCGTTGCATCCGCCGACCCTCGGAGATACGAAAACGAACGCACGATGCCGGTGAAGAGGCTCTTCCGCATCTTGAATAATGTATAGAAGGCCCCCACGAGCATGCCGCCGATGGCGATGTATCGCACGGTGTTCTTCCACACGGCGGTGAGCTCGGCCGTCCAGTTGGTCACAGCGCCCGGATCGTCTCGGTGAAGATAGTAGGCGATGATCGGCGTCAGGAGTCCCCAGGCGAGCACGCCTCCGCTGAAGTTGATCGCGGCAAGTTTTGGGCCGATGATGTATCCCACCCCCAGATAGGCCGGATTCATCCCCGGGCCGCGCAGGAGGAAGGTTCCTTTTGTCAGGGAGACGACCTTCTGCCAACCGGCGGCCAGAACTTTGACCTCAACAAGCGAGTTGATCAGGGCACCGATTCCGATCCCCGTGAAGAGGTAGCGTGATCCCCTGGCGCCGGTCTGTCCCGACTTATGGATCTCCGAGGCCGCAATCGATTCGGGGAACGGAAGGTCCACGTCGTCGACGAGCACGCGACGAAGAATGGTGACATACATAATCCCCAGGATGCCCGCGACCACCAGGATGATGGTGGCCAGAACGTAGTGTTCCATGGTGAAGAACGGATGCCACACGGCGGCGATGAAGAACGCCGGAAGCGTGAAGATGGCGCCGGTCGCGACATTTCCGCCGATCGAACCGACTGTCCGGGCGGTGTTCTCTTCAAGGATGGAACCTCCGAAGGCCTTGATCACCGCCATGCCGATGACCGCCGTCGTGTACGTGGCGGCGATGGTCATGCCGGCCTTCAATCCGAGGTAGGCGTTGGCGGCGCCCATCACCATCGCCATCACCACGCCGAGTAAGACGGCGCGGAGTGTGAATTCCGGCACGGCGGAATCTGCTGGAACGAATGGAACAACAGGCTTCTTATCCATGGCAAGGGAGAGGGTGATAGTGGGCAGAACTGTGCGAGACGCTACGAAGAGAAGGCGAAGATGTCAACACGCAAGGGTTCCCAAAAATGGCTTTTAGCATCTTGGTTCCAGCCGATCCCGTCTCCGCCGCCTGTAAAGGTCTCTCCGTCATTGGCGGATGCCGAAACCCTTTCTTACTTTGCCCCTCAGGATCATGAAAGGGGCATCCATGTGTCGCTTGTTCTTCATGTCGTTGTTCTTGTTGAGTATAGGATCGATCGGGCAAACGATCGTTTCTCCGAACGGACGATTGGCGCTGGAGTTCTCGCTGACGACTGCCGGGGAACCGACCTATGCGCTTCGATTCGCTGGTCGACCGGTGGTCCATCCCAGCCGGATGGGCATTCTGTTGAAAGATCAGCCATCCTTTTTGGAAGGATTCGCAGTTGTTCAAACGGAGACCACCTCAGTGGACAAGACATGGGGGACCGTCTGGGGCGAGACACGGTATGTCAGGGACCGCCACAACGAACTCAAGGTCGTTCTTCGTCAGGAGAAGGTGAAGGGCCGCGAATTCACCATCCGCTTCCGGCTCTTTGACGAAGGGCTTGGATTCCGCTACGAGTTCGCTGAACAGGACGCCCTCAAGCGTTTCGTCGTCATGGGTGAGCGTACGGAGTTTCATCTGACAGGCGACCACAAAGCATGGTGGATCCCCGGCGACTACGACACCAACGAATACGCCTACACCGAATCGCGGTTGTCGGAGGTCGATGCGGACCAGGGGAAGAATGCTGGCGAGATATTCTCGAAGACCGTCATCGCGGCGAATGCCGTCCAGACGCCGCTGATGATGAAGACGCCGGAAGGCCTGTACGTCAACATCTTCGAGGCGGCTCTTGTCGACTACCCGGCCATGACCCTGGAGATCGATCAGAAGCGGTTCATCCTTACCTCTCACCTCGCTCCGGATGCTGTGGGGAATCGTGCCTATAAGCAGGCCCCATGCACCACACCGTGGCGAACCATCATGGTCAGTGATGATGCCCGGGATATTCTGGCATCGAATCTCATCCTGAATCTGAATGAACCATCGGTGATCGAGGATGTGTCCTGGATCCGGCCCGTGAAATATGTCGGCATCTGGTGGGAAATGCATGTGGGAACTGCCTCCTGGAACTACGCCGACGTGAGCAATGTGAAACTGGGCTCCACGGATTGGAAGAGTCTGAAACCCAATGGACGCCATGGAGCAACGACGGCGCGCACAAAGGTCTACATTGATTTCGCCGCGAAGCATGGCTTCGACGGCGTGTTGGTCGAGGGATGGAATGTGGGGTGGGAGGATTGGTTCGGCCAATGGAAGGAGGAGGTGTTTGATTTCGTCACCCCGTATCCGGATTTCAATGTGGAGGAGCTCCAGGCGTATGCGGCCAAGAAGGGCGTGAAGTTGATCATGCACCACGAGACGTCGGCCTCGGTCACGAACTACGAGCGCCGTTTGGACGAAGCTCTCCAGTTCATGAAGAAACATGGCTACGATGCGGTGAAAACTGGATATGTCGGACGGATCATCCCTCGAGGGGAGTACCACGACGGACAGTGGATGGTGAATCACTACGTTCGTGTCGCACGGAAGGCCGCCGAATACCGGATCATGGTGAACGCCCATGAAGCGGTGCGGCCTACCGGCCTCCATCGTACGTATCCGAACTGGCTTGCGTGTGAAGCGGCCCGCGGTAACGAGTTCAACGCGTGGAGCGTGGGCAATCCGCCGGCTCACGAGACCATCCTCCCGTTCACGCGCCTGTTGGGAGGTCCCATGGACTACACGCCCGGGATCTTTGAGATCAAGATGGACCATTACGTTCCGGGAAAGAAGGAGCAGGTGCATACCACGTTAGCCAAACAGCTGGCATTGTACGTCACGATGTACAGTCCTCTGCAAATGGCTGCCGATTTCCCGGAGAATTATGATCGATATCCGGACGCGTTTCAGTTCATCAAGGATGTGGCGGTGGATTGGGATGAGAAAAAGGTGGTGGAAGCAGAACCCGGAAACTATGTGACGATCGCCAGGAAGGCACGCGGCAGCAATGAGTGGTTCATTGGCGCCATCACTGATGATCAACCGAGGATTGCACGCGTGGAGTTGAGCTTCCTTGATAAGGGAGCGACCTACGTCGCGACAATTTACAGAGACGCGCCCTCAGCACATTGGGAGAAGAATCCGAAGGCGTATCTGATTGAGCGATGGCTGGTGAACGGAGGGACCAATCTGGAACTTCCGCTTGCGCCGGGTGGGGGAGCGGCAGTATCCCTTCGGCCAGCGTCAGAGAATGACCTGAATAGCCTGAAACTCTACAACAAGTAGCGGCTCATACGGAGCACGTGTTTGATCGGAAAAAGGGAGCGGGACCGCCCCCGATAGACAGCATCGGGGCAAGCGTGAGACATCATGTTGACACTCCTCACCACAAAGCAGCTGGGTGAAATTGAGACTTGAACGGGCATGTCCCGCCTTGCCACAAAGTGGCCACCTTGTGGCGGCGGGATGCTGAAAACGACGATGGAGTTAGCTGCGTCCCAAAAGCAGGGACTTGCTAACTCCAGTCGTTTTCGCGGGACCGACGAGACTCGAACTCGCGACCTCCTGCGTGACAGGCAGGCGCTCTAACCAAGCTGAGCTACGATCCCAACGTTTCTTGTTGGCTCCGAGCGAAGTCGAGGAGCCACCGTCAATGAATGTGTTAGACTGACAGGCCTGAGTTTGTCGAAGGCCTGAGCTACGATCCCAACGTCTTGTGTTGGCCCCGAGCCCCGAGCGAGTCCTGAAGGGACGAGTCGAGGGGTCGAGGGGCCAGAAAAAGGTGCTGTGCAGCCTGCTTCATTCAGAAAAGTCAATAAATATACACAACTGACTTGACGAAGTCAATTCGAAAATCAGAATCGTCTCATCTTTAAGAACATAGCGCAGTTGGTTTTTGCTTTGGATGAACAAAAAACTTCTTTCAAAATTTACTTGAAGTAGTTGCTCCTCGACTTTCCGCCACGTACACTCTCATCATTCCAGAATCAGCGCTGCACACGTTCCTCCGCGAATGAGCATTGTGCATCAACACCACCAACCTTCACCTTCTGTCCACCCCACCTCAATGGAGGTATTTATGAGCGTTTTCAACCGAACGCGCTTGGGCGGTCTCGTGCTCGCATTGGCACTCGTTGCCAACGCGGCATGGACGCAGACCGGCACCGTGCGAG
>CAYIHQ010000240.1:0-4382 GCA_964362905.1 uncultured Ignavibacteriaceae bacterium | reverse complement strand
AAGTTGGTCTTGCCGATGATGACGGCGTCTGCGGCCTTGAGGCGGGCTACCACCGTCGCATCGTACGGAGAGACAAAACTCTCGAGGATCTTCGAGCCGCAGGTCAGCCGATGTCCTCCGACGCTGATGGCATCCTTGATGGACACCACCATGCCGGCGAGCGGACCTGCCGCGCTGTCGGCGCGTTTGCGGTCCACATCGCGCGCTTGTGCCAGCGCTTCGTGCGCAAACACGCTCACGAACGCATTGAGCGACTGTCGTTGCTCGACAGCCTTCAGATAGCCCGTGGTGACCCCTTCGACCGTCGTTGACCCGGCGGCGAGGTCCGCCTGGATCGCGTCAAAACTGCGCATAGAACCCGACCCGGTCACTTCTTGTCGTCGGGCTTCGTCGCGTCGTCCAGCTTCTTCGATTCCTTCTCCACCTCTTCCTGGACGTCGCGCGCCGCCTTGCGGAACTCACGGATGCCTTGACCCAGGCCCTTGGCCAGATCAGGCAGCTTCTTGGCCCCGAAGAAAACGAGAACGATAAGGAGGATGAGGAAGAGCTCACTGCCGCCGATGTTGCCGAACATGTTCAGTTCCTTTCCGCCGGCGCGAGGCCGGCTCGTGCATGAGACGAGAGCACTGCGGTAACGATGGAATCAAACACGAAGCGTCCGTCGGTCGCACCCAGTGTGGGGTCCGAGGCGCGCTCCGGGTGAGGCATGAGGCCGAGGACGTTGCCCCGGTCGTTCACGATCCCTGCAATATTGTTGATGGATCCGTTGGGATTCGCCGCGTCGGTGAGACGTCCGTCCGGCTCCGCATAGCGAAACACCACCTGGCCGTTCCCTTCGACCCGCCGGATCGTCTCTTCCTCCGCGAAGTAGTTGCCATCCCCGTGGGCGATCGGGACCCTCAAGATCTGTCCGGAGGAGCAACGATTGGTCCAGGGCAGGTCGGCGCGTTCGACCTTCAGGTGCACATCTTTGCAGACGAACTTCAGCGATGCATTGCGAAGCAGAACCCCCGGAAGGAGTCCGGCTTCGGTGAGGATCTGGAACCCGTTGCAGATACCGAGCACCAGGCCTCCGTTGGTGGCGAACCGGACGACATCCTTCATGACGGGCGAGAATCGCGCGATGGCTCCGCACCGCAGGTAGTCGCCGTAAGAGAATCCCCCGGGGACGATGACGACGTCCAGGTCTCCGATGGAACTTTCCTTGTGCCAGATGAAGAGCGCTTCCTGGCCGAGGATCGACCCGGCGACGTAGTGAGCGTCGTGGTCGCAGTTGGAGCCCGGAAACACGATGACGCCGAATCGAACGCGGCTCATCCCACCTTCTCCACAGTCACGGCAAAATCCTCCATGACGGGGTTGGCCAGCAGCTTCTCCCCCGCCGCACGGGCGATCCGCTCGGCTTCCTCCTTCGAGGGGGCGTCGATGTTCATTTCAACATACTTCCCGATCCGGACCTGCTCCACATTTGTGTGGCCGAGGGTGTGGATGCCGTGCTCCACGGCCTTGCCCTGTGGATCCAGGATGGAACGGCGTAATGTCACGATCACTCGCGCGTGATACACGGTTGTCCTTTCTCGAAGCTTGTCTCAGACATCGACGCTCGACGGCTCGGGTTCTTCCTCCGCATCCGTGGCGGACTGCCCCCGCAATTTCCGTACAATTGTACGCGCCACGCCAAACAGGATGAAGGCTGCCAGAACGGCGAAGAGTAATTCACCCTTTGAGAAAACGACCAGCAATCCGGCGATCCCAAATGCGACCACCTTCTTCGGGTGGGCGACGATATCCTTGCGCGTGAGCTTCGGCAAGGTATCGTATTTCACCCGGCTCACCATCAACAGCCCGAGTGCGACGGTCAGCGGCGCCAATGCATCTTTCGGCCAACCAGTGAGCCCACCCCCCTCGCCGTAGAACTGGAGCAAAAAGGCGCAGAGCGTGAAGGCCTGCATCGGGATGGGCATTCCCTTGAAGTAGTCCTTATCGAAGCCGACCAGTTGCACGTTGAACCGCGCCAGGCGAATGGCCCCGAAGACGAGCGGGAAGGCGGCGATGATCAAACCCCAGGTTTCCAGCGTGTGGAGATGCACCTGCCAGACGAGGAACGACGGGGCCGCGCCGAAGGAGACCACATCCGACAGCGAATCGAGTTCGACGCCGAACTGACTCGAGGACCGGGTGATGCGGGCCATGACGCCGTCGAGCGTGTCGAAGACGCCGGCCAGAATGATGAACCACGCCGCCATTTCGATCCGATTCTGGCTGGCGTAGACGATGGAAAGGAACCCGCAGAATACATTGAGGGTCGTGAAGAGGCTGGGCACGACGGCCCGCGTGATCTTCATCAGGGTTGTCCGAGTTGGTTATCGATAGGCCGCGAGAATCGTCTCACCTGCGGCTGTCACGTCACCCACCTTCACGCGAACCTCTGCGCCGGGGTCGAAATAGACGTCGACCCGCGACCCGAACTTGATCATTCCGAACCGCTCACCGGCCTTCACCGACTCACCATCCTTGAGTTCGCAGACGATGCGGCGTGCGACGAAGCCGGCGATCTGTTTGAACAGTACCTTGCCAAAACGATTCTCCATCCCGATCACCATCTGTTCGTTCTTCTCCGAGGCCTTGTCTTCGAAGGCGGCGAAGTACTCTCCATGGACGTACCGGAGATGCTGCACCGTTCCGGTGATGGGGTTGCGGTTCACATGCACATTCAATGGAGACATGAAAATCGCCACGACCGTGGCCTTGCCCCCAAGATACTCCGGCTGGTCCACTTCCCGCACGTGCAGTACCCGACCGTCGGCCGGAGCGATGATGAGATTCTCGCCGGAAGGCGTCGAACGTTCCGGGTCGCGAAAGAAATTCGTTGCGAACACGAACAGCGTCGCTGCCAGCACCAGCACTGGATACCGGATGGCCTTCGGTTCCACGAACAGGATCATCAAAACGGCAACGACAATGCAGACCGCGACCAGCGTGAAGTAGACGTCGTATCCGTATCGGGTGATCATGTGGGGAAGGAGAACGGTGAATAGTGAATGGGGAATCGTGAATGGCAAAGATGCCTCGAAGTCCGGTGCCTCAGTCTTCCTACTTCTATCTACCTACTTCAATCTCAATAGTTTTCCACAGCTTTTTCAGCATGATACGAACTCCGCACGAGCGGTCCCGACTCGACATGCTTGAATCCCATCTCCATCCCGATGCGTTTCAACTCCGCGAATTCATCTGGATGGACATACCGGTCGATGGGAAGATGGTCCTTGGTCGGCTGGAGATATTGTCCGAGTGTCAGGATGTCAACATCAAACGTCCGACAGTCCTTCATCACCGCGACAACTTCCTCTGTCCTCTCTCCGATGCCGAGCATGAGACCCGTCTTCGTGCGAAGGCCGCGTTTCTTCGATCGATCGAGGACCTCGAGCGACTGACGATAATTCGCTTGGGGACGGACCGTGCGATACAGCCGCGGGACGGTCTCCAGGTTGTGATTGAGGATGTTCGGACGCGCGTCCAGCACGATCTTCAACGCTTCTTCGTGTCCCTTGAAATCGGGGATCAGGACTTCGATGGAACAGCCGGGGACGCGCTCCTGGATCAGCCGGATCGTTTCCGCGAAGATCGGCGCGCCTCCGTCCTTTCGTTCGTCACGATTGACGGAGGTGATAACGACGTGGCGGATGCCCATCCGTTCGACAGCCTCCACGACGCGACGCGGCTCGTCCCAGTCTAGACCATATTCCGGACGGCCCGTCTTGACCGCACAGAATCCGCAGGACCGCGTGCACGTGTCCCCGAGGATCATGAACGTGGCCGTTCCGGAATTCCAGCATTCGCCCATATTCGGACATCGGGCCTCTTCGCACACGGTATGCAATCGGTGCGTGCGCATGATGCCGGTCAGCCGGGCATATGCTTCGCCGCCGGGGATGCGGGCCTTCAGCCATTCCGGCCGCCGCTGCGTTGCCGGTGTGCCCGTCGTCTCACTCTTCGCTGCTACTTCTTTGATGATGATCTCCATGAGCCTCTAGAATGTCTCGTTCAATGCACGGTTGCAGAACGCCAAGGACGCCAAGAACACAAAGCACGCCAAGGTGATAGGGAAATCGAATCTCATCTTTACTACCTACCACCACTTGGCGATCTTGGCGTGCTTGGCGAACTTGGCGGCCCCAACCTGGGGCGGATCAGAGTCTTTTTCACTTGATGATCCCGAAATCGAACCGCTCGATCCCTTCCTTCACCTGCGCCAGGAACTGGCCGCCGATGGCGCCGTCGACGATGCGATGGTCGAAGGACAACGTCAGATACATCATGGACCGGATGCCGACCAGATCGATCCCATCGGCGTCGGGCAGGACCACGGGACGCTTCTTGAT
>CAYIHQ010000239.1:0-4387 GCA_964362905.1 uncultured Ignavibacteriaceae bacterium | reverse complement strand
TTATCCGGTCCGTGTTCGCGTTGGTGTGCGGCGGCCTCATTGGACTGGAGCGTGAACGCCGCGGCAAGCCAGCCGGGCTTCGGACCAATATTCTCATCTGTCTCGGGTCTGCCATCTACATGATCGTGGGCGACCTCATTGCGTACGGGTCCGAAATGGCCAGCGATCCTGCCCGCATTGCGGCGCAAGTGGTGACGGGCATCGGGTTCATCGGCGCTGGCACCATCATTCAGTCCCGCGGTACGATCACGGGGCTCACGAGCGCGGCTGTCACCTGGACCGTGGCCGCCGTCGGCATCACCATCGGCGCGGGACACACCTTGCTCGCCGTGTTCTTCACGCTGCTCATTCTGTTCGTCCTCTCCATCCTGGCGCGGTTTGAGCGTCGCCTGCTGGGGAAATGCGACTTCGCGAAATGCACGATTCAGATGGAGGACAAGGGCGGCCTCGCTTGGGCGAAAGTGAACGAGATCCTGCGGGAATACGATGTGCCCGCCGAACACTACGAGATCGCCAAAAAGGGAAAGAAGATCGTCCTCAATCTGAAGTACTGCGAACGGCACGCGTCGCACAATCGGTTCCTCTTCGACCTCTGGTCGTCGCCGGGAGTGAAGGACGTGCAAAGCGACTTGCCGCTGACGAGATCCTGACTGACCGAAGGATGTTATCCCTTCCATCTCAGGAATGCTCATTTCCTTTCCCCCCGTAGCTGTCGCTGCGCCTGCCTGCGTGCCGCGGAGCACTGCGGTAGGCAGGTCGCTGCGCGATATGCTCTTCAGATAGGTTTTCGACCCTCTCTTCGAGCCCTGTGACGACCTTCTCGCTTGACCTCATCCAAACGCTGGCCCTTGCGGCCGTTGTGTTGCTTGCCGGATATGCCATTCGAAGGCGTGTGGGCGTGCTCGACCGGTACAACATACCTGCACCCGTCGTCGGGGGATTTCTATTTGCTGCGGGGGCTCTCACACTGCGCCTAACGGGCATTGCTGCATTCTCATTCGATACGACGCTCCAATCTCCCCTCATGATCGCTTTCTTCACGACGATCGGCCTGGGGGCCAATCTGCGCCTGTTAAAGGTGGGAGGACCGCAGGTGTTGCTGTTCTGGGGATTGGCCAGCGTTCTTGCCGTTGTTCAGAGTGGGGTGGGGATTCTGCTTGCAAAGGGCATGGGAGTCCACCCGTTTCTCGGGATCATCGCGGGTTCGATGACGATGACAGGCGGCCATGGAACCGGCGCCGCGTTCGGTAAGCTGATGGAAGATCAATATCTGTTCGCCGGTGCGGTGACGCTCGCGATGGCGGCGGCGACGTTTGGCCTTGTTTCCGGCGGCCTCATCGGCGGCCCTGTGGCGACGCGCCTGATCAAGCGATGGCACCCCCACCATCGTGCGACAGGTGCGTCCAAGAAGAGCCCCGTGGAGATTACCGATGAAATGGATGTGGTATTGAAGGACAAGGGAACAGGTGAGGGTGGGTCGGCATTCCGGTTGCTTCGGGCGATCGGGACGATCCTCGTCGCGATGTGGCTGGGATCGTGGCTCAGCGGCTGGTTGGGCCAGTACGTGACTCTCCCCGCGTACATCGGTTCCATGATCGTCGCTGCGGTCATGTGCAATACCGCCCCGCTGGTCAAGGTTCGGATCGACGACCGCACGGTCGAAGAATTGGGGACGGTGGCGCTTTCCCTCTTTCTCACGATGGCGCTCATGTCTCTGAAGCTCTGGGAATTGCTCGACTTGGCGCTGCCGTTGCTGGTCATTCTCACAGTGCAGGTGGCGATGATGGCCGCATTCGCAACGTGGGTGGTGTTCCGATTGATGGGGAAGGACTATGATGCCGCAGGCATGGCGGGTGGGCATTGTGGGTTTGGCCTCGGCGCGACTCCGAATGCCGTCGCCAACATGGAAGCGCTCACGGAGCGCTACGGTCCGGCACCGAGGGCATTTCTTGTCATCCCGATGGTCGGAGCATTCTTCATCGATTTCACGAACGCCATCATCATCACGGCGTATCTGAACATTCTTGCCTAGCTCATCACCGAATTGTGCCACAGGGTAGGCGGGGCGTTCAGAACGACAGAGCCCCCCCCATCTGTCATTCCGAACCCGCTTTTCGACCAGCACTCACTTGGAAAGGGATTCGGAATCTCTTTTCACTACAGCTGAGTGAAGAGCGAGATTCCGAATCGACCTTCGCAATAGAATTCCAGAAGAAAGGCAGGTCGTTCGGAATGACAAAGGCGGCCACTTTCGCCGCAACGCGGCCACGTTGTGGCAAGGCGACCACTTTGTAGCGTGGCCCTCAATTCTTGCCCTTGCAATTCGACCGACGAAATCCTACGTACTACTGAAGCCATTCGAACTTTATCGAAGTCCACCTATGAAAGCTCTGATCGTCGACGCCTTTCCCGCTCAAGCACTCTCACGCCTCCAGGAGATCGGCCTGGACGTGGATTATCGCCCGAAACTGAAGGCAGAGGAGTTGGCGGCTGCTGTCGGGGGCGCCACCATCCTGATCGTGAGGTCGACGGAAGTCCCCAAGGCGTGCATCGAAGCCGCGGACGTCCTCAGTCTCATAGTGCGCGCCGGAGCGGGCGTGAATACCATCGATATCAAGGCCGCGAACGCACGGGGCATCTACGTCACGAATTGCCCGGGAAAGAACGCGGTCGCCGTCGCGGAATTGACGATGGGATTGTTGCTGGCAGTTGACCGGCGGATCCCGGACAACGTGGCGGATCTTCGCGCGGGGAAATGGAACAAAGGAGAATACTCCACAGCAGATGGCGTCTTCGGGAAAACGATGGGCATCATCGGAGTCGGTCAGATCGGCCGCGAAGTGATCGTGCGCGCGAAGGCGTTCGGCCTCAAGATCATCGCATGGTCGCGATCGCTGACGGCGGAAGAAGCAGACCGTCTCGGCGTCGCCCGGGCGGCCAGCCTGGAAGAGCTGGTGCCCCAATGCGATATCCTCTCCGTACATCTCGCGCTGAAAACCGAGACCCGTGGGATCATCAGCAAGGACCTCATCGAGCATATGCGCCCCGGAACCATCCTCCTGAACACAGCCCGCGCGGAAGTAGTGGATGAAGATGCGGTGGCGGCGGCTGTCGAGGCCGGCCGCATTCGCGTGGGTACCGACGTTTTCGCGGGCGAACCAGAGGACAAAGCAGGGACCATCCGGAGCAGGCTGGCTGGACTCCCGGGCGTGACGGGGACTCACCACATCGGGGCATCGACGACGCAGGCACAGGATGCCGTGGCGGAGGAAGTGGTGCGGATCGTCGATCGCTACAAGCAGTACGGAGAAGTGCCAAACTGGGTGAATCGGCAACGCACGACCGCTGCGACCTGGCAGCTGGTGGTGCGTCATTTCGACAAGCCGGGAGTGCTCGCGAACGTGCTGAGCGAATTGAAAGCGGCGGGGATCAACGTACAGGAAGTGGAGAATGTCGTGTTCGAAGGCGCCAAGACCGCCTGTTGCACGTTGCGCCTCGATGCCCGCCCGTCGGCCGCGACAGTCGATGCCATTGCTGCGCGCCGCGACGAAGTGATCAATGCGTTGCTGAATCCGCTCTAGCAGGATGCGGAAAAACGTTTACCGCCAAGGACGCCAAGTTCTGGTCGAAAGCAATTCACGCCAAGTTCGCCAAGAAAATATTTGTATTGCTTCAAATACACCTCAAATCGCCATGGCGGACTTGGCGGCGTAGGTTCTCATCTGCGCTTGGCGCTCTTGGCGGTTCATGCCTTGGGTGTCCGAGGATTGGGTATCTGAGTTGATGGCGAAATGGCCTCTTCGCGTGCAATACTTATTCGGTGCGAATCAGACGAACAATGCCGCGATTCGACGATGGAGCTGACGTCGGGTTGCGGTTTTTCCTTTGTTGATGTGGCGATACTGACACGGTTCACGATGTCGAACCCCCTGATAAACACAAATCGCAGGAATGAGTCGCGAAGCTGCGGGATTTTGGCGCAACAAGTCGCCTGAGCATGGCAATCCCGGGCATGATTTGATATCATGGGCGTTGGACTGAGTGCTTCTGCGGAAGTGATGCTGTTCTTCAAATCAAGAAGGGATCTGTAATATGCAATGGATCGCCCCATCTGAAAAGGATGTCGACAACGCCGCGCTGGAAAAACGCCTCTGGGATGCGGCAGACCAGTTCCGCGCCAATTCCGGCCTCAAGGCCCAAGAATATTCCGGACCGATCCTCGGCCTGATCTTCTTGCGATTTGCGGAAGTCCGCTTCATCGCGCATCGCGCCAAGTTGGAGAAAGCCAGCGCATCATCCCGGCGCGGCTCTCGTTTGAATGATCCCGCTGCTTATCACGCTGAGGGCATTCTCTATCTGCCCACCGAGTCGCGTTTCGACTACTTGC
>CAYIHQ010000238.1:0-4402 GCA_964362905.1 uncultured Ignavibacteriaceae bacterium | reverse complement strand
GACTGGTGATCAACTCCGCTGTGCCATTCCCGTCCAGGGCGAACGGGATCGCGGGGCCAAGCTCTCCCTGCAACTGCTTCGGGAATCCGGAGAGACTCACCGCTCGTGAAGTTCCGAGTTCGACGACGGCCGACATCCGGGCCGCACGGGCGGAGAAATCGCGAACCGTCACCAAACTCGACGCTCCCGTGTTTGCCCGGCTGTTTGGAAACGACGTGTCGTCGAACCGGTTCGCATACGGACGAGCTTCGTTGCCGAGGAACCAGGCATCCAGTGGGGAACCGGATTCTGCCCCCGAACCACCTTCCAGGAAACCGTAGGATTCTCCGAGGTCCTGGGATCCGTCGGCCTCTTCAAGATCCACTCCACGCCGTGCGGGATCAGCATTGACGGAGTTGTCCGCAAGGCCCGCGGAGATGCGGTCCTCGTCGATGTGCCAGATGAGGATCCCCCCGCCGTCGAATCGGCCTTCGATCCCGAAGCGCCCTACAAGAGACCAGTCCAGATCCTCGACGTCGATGACAGAACCGTCGATCCCTGTGATGTTGTCGTACGTGTAGAAGCCCGTGGAGTCCGTAGGGATGGCGAGGATGGACGTCAGCCCATTGCGAAAAACGGTCAACCGCTGACCATTCGCCAACGGATCACGGATGCGATTCTCAATCAGATAATACTCGGAGGCATTGATGCGAACACGATAGACCGTGTCGGCGGATGTCGTGAGCCCGACAGCCGGAAGTCTCAGCGTATCAACCGGGCCGTCGACATCGATCGGCGTCACCCATCCCAACCGGACCTTTTCCCACGCGCTCGGTTCCGGAGGGCAGATCCCTTGATACGCGAAAATGGACGCCCCGTCCATGAGGCCAAACTGACCGATCCCAGGACGTCCCGTCTTCGTGTCGAACAGGTCGGGCAGTCCCAGATGGCTGCCCACCGACGCCGCGAACAATCCGTTGAGGGAAAGCTCCAGGGTGTCGTTCCCTGAGGACGACGAAAACACGCGCGTCTCCGTCTCCGGGAGGATCATCGTGTTCCTGATGAAGGCGCCTCCGGACACGGCGATGCCGTTGAAGTCGGCGCTATCCAAGCCCTTGCGAAGAGCCTCTAGTCCCAAATAGACGGATGGGAGGTCGTAGGGCGCAGGGTCATATCCGAGGATGCCGACGAGGTCGATATCTTTGCCCGCTCCCGCGTGGAAGAGGACGAATGCATCATACGAAGCGAAGTCGGTTCCGGGCGAAGCGCTGTCTGCCTTGCGCCAACCCTCGAAAGCCAGGCGCGCCAAACCGGCGAAGGCAGGCGTCGTCGCACGCGCATACTCGCTCATCGGCCGGTCGACCGTCAGGACCGAGGGCAACAGATCCCCCTTCACGCTGAGCGCGCCATCCGACGCACGCCGAAAGTAGTTCTCAACGAATTTCATCTTGTTCGTGAAATACGCCGCATTGTGCGGCGGAGGGTCGATAATGGCGGGATGGGTGACGACGGAGTCGAAGTGCCCATTTCCGGTTGTTCGTGGATCGGCGTCCACCGGAAACTGAACCATGATGCCGAGCAGGCGGACGGTATCAGCGACCGCCAGCGGTGCAGCGATGGTGCGATACGGGGCGAGAGGACGGGAGGGATCAAAGCGGAATGATTTCTGCGCCAACAAACTCGAACCGGACACGATGAGGATGCAGAACAAAGCAGCGGGGAGGTTAGGTCTCATGCGAACGGTAGGTTCTCTGGAGGTTTTGAAGCTTGAGGGTACGTGAGAACAGGCTCCCGGGGTAACGGAGAGCAATGTGGGCAATGGTGCATCGGAGAACGGCGTGCCTACTTCGAATCCTGCTGTGGCTCACTGCGCCCCAGCAGCACCCCAGTTGATGCCCAATGAAAATCTCAGCGTCTCACCCAATGGGTGCTGGTCCTCGAACGCGCTGATGTAGGCGAAGTCAAATCCATAAATGTCGTACCGGATCCCGGCGCCGAAGGTCATGAATTTTCGGTTGCCGGCCCGCGGGTCTTCGTAGAAGAACCCGGCGCGCATGGCAATAAGACGCGGCGCCCCGTACCAGTACTCCGCACCGATCCCGGAGACGAACTGACGCATCTGTTCCTTGAAGAAGGACCCCTGCGTCCAGGTCGTGAAGATGGCCTTGTAGAACTCGTCTGTCTGCGTCCCCTTGCGCGTGATCAGCAGCCGGCTGAGGTCGCCGATGACGGTGATGTTGTTGAACTCCGATTCCAATGCATTGAAGGCGATTCCCACGCGCAGGTTCATGGGCAACGGGTCCGCCTGTGCCTTGTCGATGTAGGTGAGTTTCGGCCCGATGTTGGACAGCGCCGCGCCGAAACTCCACACATTGCCCATATCCACGTCGGTGAAGGGGATGAACAGGCTTGACGGCTTATACAGAACGCCCAAATCAAAAGCGAACCCGGTGGCGATCCCCTCCCCCTGCTCGTTGGCGGTCCCAAAGGGGGCGAGGCTGCTGTGGATGAGGCGCACGTTCACGCCCAGGCCGGTTTCTTCGCCGATCTTGGTGCCATACCCTGCCGAGACGGCGACCTCGTACCCTTTGAAGGTCGCGAGAGGTGTCGGGTCATTCAACGTCTTCGTGAATTCGCCCAGACTCAGGTAAGTGACGGCGACACCGACCACGCCGTCCACTTCCTCGACGGGTTGTTTGTAGACCGCGTGCGCTATCCAGAGGTCGGAAAGCCCGAATGCCGGCAGCCAGTCGGCCCTCGTGAGCGCCGCCTCGGCGGTGTTCTGGAAGGCAAATCCGGCGGGATTCCAGTAGATGGCCCACGCGTCATCGGCCAAAGCCACCCCCGCTTCGCCCATGGCACTGGAACGCGAATTCGGGGCGATCAACAGGAACGGCACGGCGGACGTCGTGACCTGCGCGGCGACCGGAAAGGCCATGGACGCAAGAAGAAGGACCGACACTGCTACTCGTTGCTTCATAGAGCACTTCCTCCAAGACATGCGGCGTAATTAAGTAATATAGAGAATGAGGGCAGCAGTCGCAACGGACCTGATGAGAAGCGGGACACAGAGATTCACAGAGGAAAAGCGAAGTTCCACAGAGGGACAGGGGAAATGTCATTTCCTCTGTGGAACTCTGTGAGAGCTCTGTGGACCTCTGTGTAACTCTTCTCCATCACCGCACCACCGCGAGCTTCCCGATGTACTCCTGCGACCGTGACCGGTCAAGCGTCTGCGCGATCACTTTGTACAGATACACCCCGTTGGCCAGCGACGCACCCTCACGATCACGTCCATCCCAGGGCACTCGGACGACCAGGTCCGCGACGTGGGCGACCTCGAGACGCTGCACCAGTCGTCCAGCCACGGTGTAGACGCGCACTTCGACGGAAACTGCCGTTCCGGAGGTGCGCTGGAACGTGAACACGGTACCGTCCGTCATCGGATTGGGATAGTTCGTCACCTGGAACAGATCCACGTCCGAGCCGGCACGCACTTCGAACACGGTCTCCGCCGATGAAGAATTATTGCGGATGTCCCAGGCGCGGACACGTACCGCGTGTCGCCCCTCGGAAAGTCCGGTCAGCTGAGTGACCGCGCGGCCGCTCTGGTACGTATCCAGATCGCCGCGGTAGACTTCGCCCAGACCGATGACCCGCCCATCCTCCGTCAGTTCCGCCTCGAGCCGGTGTCCGATGCCGACCGTCGACGTATTGACGCCGCTGGCATCCGAGAGACGGACAATCAGCAACGGGTCGGGGGGCACCACGTCACCCGGACGGAACTCGTCCGCTCCCACGGCGATGCTAATGACAGGGCCGGTCGTATCGGCAGTCGCGGTGCTATCCGTTCCAAAGATCGTGACCTGCTCCGTCACACCGACGGCATCGGTCGTCCCCGATGTGGCATAGAGAGCGAGACGCGCACGGCTCCCGAACGTCACATCCTTGGGCACGGGCACCTGCGCTTGAAACATCCCTCCCGTCACAGAGACCTCTCCGCGGTACAACGCACTCCCCTGCACTTCAAATGCATATCCGCCCCACTCCGGAACTGTGACGAAACGCTTCGAATCGAAAAGTTCCAGCAAGCCGCTACCGTTGAAGTCGGTTCGAAGAGCGCCGAGTCCATTCCGCACGGACCCTGCCACCGCCGCCCGGCCGAGCGACGGGATCACGGCGATGTTCGACGTCGAAAGCCCGTTCACCGAATCGACGGCTGCCGCCCCTTGCGGGCGCGCCAGGCGCGACGTCGGGTCTCCCAGCAGATGGTACTTCTGGTCATTCGTGGCGTAGCGAACCTGCTTCATCGCAAAGAACGCATCCCCGACGCGCACGGAAGCGCCCGTCGAGTCCCGTCCGAAGAGATAGGAATAGAGAACGTAGTTCAACTCGGCGTTGTCGAACGAATAGACCGACCTTG
>CAYIHQ010000237.1:0-4422 GCA_964362905.1 uncultured Ignavibacteriaceae bacterium | reverse complement strand
GGCTGCCGTGGCACGACTGACAGGTCGGGGCCAACGCATCGCTCTTCTGGACCGCCTGGCCGTGAAGACTCCGGTCGTGAAGCTCCTGCTCATCCGCATGGCACATGCCGCATGGAACGCGCGTCAGCGGCGCTTCGTGCGGCATTTCTTTCCCCTCCAGGTCCGTATGGCAGTTGACACACGTGAGATTGCCATGGACAGACGCATCGAAGCGTTTCTCGTTCACCGTCAACGACACGGTCACGCCCTTCCGGACAGCGGTCAACTCCTTGTCCTCGTGGCAGACGAGGCAGTCGGCTTTCTCCTGAGCCCGGACCGCGCCGACACCCAGCAGGAGGAGCGCCGCGACGAACCACCACGTCCGTCGAAGACTCGACTGCACTGAACCGATCGGATTCATCCGATACGCCCTCGGGTTCGCTGGTTCATGCATTTCCGTCCGGATCGTCGGGCTGCGAATCCAGGTCACCACCCTCCCGGCGATGGATTTCCGCGAGTTCGCGCGGATGATCTTCCTCCATCTCCGTCTCGGACAGCGTCCCGGTCAGGAAGGCAAGGTTGATCGGGTAGGCGTCCGGATTGAAAATGACGAAGTAGAAATGCCACACGATGATGGCGAGCGTCGCCAACCACGCTTCGTAGAAGTGCACCGTCCGGGCCACGTCGTACCCAAGCTTCGAGAAGAGCCCGATGAAGGTGTTGTCGAACCACATGATGAGGCCGGTGGCGGTCATGACGATCGTGCCCCACACAAGCGCCCAATACTCTGCCTTCTCGATGTAGCTGAATCGGCCAAGCAGCGGTCTGTCGTTGGAGAATCCGAAGTTGTACTTGAGCTGCGCGATCATTTCCTGAACGTCCAACGGACGGGGCAGCAGGTCGCGGAGCAACTCCTTTCCCCGGGCGGTGAAGAACAGGTAGGTGATGTGGTAGAGACTCGCACCGACCATGACCACCGCGGCCACACGATGAATCAGGCTTCGGAGGTCGGCCGACCAGGGGCTGAGCTCACGGAGGCCCATCACCCACCACGTGTCAGGGTAGCGGAGCATGAATCCCGTCACGACGAGCGTGAGGAACGACACCAGCAATGCCGCGTGTTGCAGGCGTTCTTCGAGCGTCATGCGAAGATACAGGCGATGGCTCACCCGATGATGGATCGGCGCGCCGCCTCGACGTTCTGCCAGCTTGTGACGCGCCTTCCTGATGAAGTCGGCGACGTTATGGACCGCCATGCCGCCGATCGTTCCGATGATCAGCCACACGTAGATCGTGCTAATCCAGTACAGGAGGGGCTCCGACGACGTCACGGTCGTTGTCACGTGCACCGCGCCCACGCCGAATCGCTCGTTCGCCCCCGGGTGGCATTTGCCGCATGTGACGGCCAGATTTGCCTTGTGCACCATCGAGGTCGAGTCGCTGGACGGCTTGATGTTGTGGGCGCCATGGCAGCTGGCGCAGTTCGCAACGCCGACTGTCCCGCCTTCGATCGCGAGGCCGTGGTAGCTGTCAGTGAAGGTCTGAAATCGGTCTGCCTGAATGCCGTATTTCTCCGTCAACCGGACGGACGCGTGGCAAGGAGAGCATACCTGCGAGGAGACATTCTGGGCGGCAACGGGCGATCGTGGATCCGTATGCTTCAGGATCGTATGCTCCCCGTGACATCCGGTGCAGGTCGGCGAATCCGTGTTCCCCTGGCGATCCGCGACGCCGTGGACGCTTTCGTTGAATTCCTCGCCGATCTCAAGGTGACATTGTCCGCAGGTTCCGACAATGTTTCTTCGGTTCACAAGGGATTTCGGATGGGTCCCCTTGTTGACTTCATGACTTCCGTGGCAATTGACGCAATTCGCGGCGGCGGCGTTGCCCCCTTCGAGGGCCTGACCATGCACACTGTTGCCGTACGACTCGATGAACCCGGCCGTCGGAGACATCCGGGCCCGGACATCGGGATTGTCTTTGTGGCATGCCATGCACAGATGTTCTTGCGCCACCTTGACCGCCACCGAATCACGGCCGGAACGGATCTTCGTCACGTCCAACTGGTGGCAATCCACGCATCCTGGAGCTCCCTGGAGATTATCCGTCCAAGCTTTGCCGTGCGCGGAGGCGAGGAATGTGTTCTTGACATCACGGTGGCACTCGCCGCAGGTCGTGGGTTGGTTGCGGATCGAGAACCTTGACGAGGGATCCGACGGCCGAACAACGTCATGCGTCCCGTGGCATCCTTTGCAGGACATGCCGGGGCGCGTATCCCGGCCGGAGGCGGTGGCCAGTTGCGGATGGAATCGGTGCTTCGCCGGAGCGTTGGCGTGGCATGTCATGCAGTCGACTGGCGAGATCTTCTCTTTGTGCGGCAAGTTCTCGGCGTCGAAACCGGTGTGGCAGGCCGTGCAGACCAGTTTGGCGTGCGGCGAGCGCTTCAGGACGTCTGCCGTGACGTGCAACGAGACTTCTTTGCCCTTCCGCTCCATCGTGAGTGACTCATCCGAATGGCAGGCCAGACACTGATCGTTGACTTGCGCACGAAGAGTCGAGGACGACCCCAGGAGAAGAAGAGCGGTAAGAACCCCGCGGAATGATCGAACGGAATCGAAGGTGAACGTCATGAGCATCGATATCAGAAATGTGGAACGACCGGAGCGATCTGCGTTCTCAGCGTGAACGCAGGGAACCGATCCAATGTGAGAGGGAATCGAGGTCGGCATCGGAGCCGCTCCACGGCCCCAGATGTGTCCTCCCATTCCGCTCCCGTTGTCTTCGAAGATAGGCCTGCCAGTACGTCGCGTCGGCGCTGTCTCCCGCCGTGGAGAGGTCCGGATTCCGTTGCTTCGGCTTGCGTGGAATATCCGCCGCCTCCACCGAATGGCATGTCCCGCACTTGCTCGCGATGAACACCGCTTTCCCCCGCTCCACCGGCTTCTCTTGGGAAACCGCGAGCTCAACGATGATCGCCGACATCGCGAGGACGAGTGATATCCATGCCGTTCGGCGGACCAGACCCGGCTTTCCTGCACCGATAAACATTCCCACTCCTCAGAACTTGGACGAGCACCCCGGATTGTTCAAACGCCATGCCCTAAAATCGGCTTTTTTCGTGCCGCATTCCAAGTACTCCGACCGGTTATTTGCAATGATGAGAATGGGCGGGTGGATCGAAGAGATTTGCTGCCGGCTGGACACAACTCAGCCCACCGCCGCGCCTGCAAGAGGCTCTGGAGCGGGCTGTGAGGGGAAGGGCTGGAAGAATGCCGCCGCTCAGTGAACTGCTTCTTCTGTGGAGTGCTCCGGGCGGCCGGTGCGAATCTTTGCGGGCTTGATGGTCAGAACAGGAATGTCGGAGTGCTGGACCACCTTTTCTGCCACGCTCCCCAGGAGGACGTGTGCAAGCCCCGTCCGTCCGTGTGTCGCCATGACGATCAGGTCGACGCTCTCCTCCTTGGCATAGCGGGTGATCTCGTCGTACGGGTTTCCGCGCCGGACGACCAGCGACAAGCCATAGTGACTCCGGATGTCATGCGAACGGGCGAACTCCTCGAGATGACGTTCCGCGGTCTTCGCGGTATCGTCGACCACGAAGTCAGTGGTGATCTCCATCGTGTGAAACGCGAGGACGGGAGCGTCATCCACCGCATGGAACAGGACGAGGTCCGCGCCGTACAGTTCGGACAGCGACATGGCGTAATGGACCGCCTCGAGCGAAAGGTCCGAAAAATCAGTGGGAACCAATATCTTTTTGATGGCGGGTTTCATGGGTACCTCCGTCGATTCAGGATTCGTCGCTCATCACTTCATACGAGAAAATCACGTACCGCCATGACGCCAAGGCCAATCTGATATCTCATGAAGCATGAACGCCAATTGCATGATGTTGTGGTGGAACGGAGTCTCGGCTACTATTCTTCTCGGCTTGGCGTCCTTGGCGGTTGACATCTTTCATTAGCGTGTCTTCGTTAGTTCTTCGTTCGGAATAGGTCGGATGATTCACGCGGCGTCGAAACTGGCGATCACACCGTTGCCGATCTCTCCACGTGCTCGCATTTCGTTGAGCTTCTGCAGAATGCCGAGAATGGTGCCGCTCTTCGCTTCCAACATTTCACGCACGAACGACTGAACATCGGGGTAGTCGCACTCGGTCAGCAGGGTCTCGTAGAGTTTCGCGAGCTCCGTCTCTTCGCGCATGATCTGCGCCAGCATCGCGCACGTCGTACGGCAGGCATGTTCACATTGGAACGGTGCTCCGTTCATGGTGTCCCTTCCTTCCCCGGTCAGGCCGGCTGGCCTTCTGTTTCGTTGACCGCCGTGCGGACCAAGACGCTTCCCCGCTCCAGCGCTTTGCGATTCGTTTCGAGCAAGTGCTTCCGGTGGGGCGGCAGTACTTTGTCAAGCGCTTTCAGCACGCTCTCGAGCTTCACAAGAGGA
>CAYIHQ010000236.1:0-4428 GCA_964362905.1 uncultured Ignavibacteriaceae bacterium | reverse complement strand
CCATCGCGAGCGCGCTCGCGACGGTGCCGGACGCGATCGGAGCGTACCCGGTCCCCAGAGCGGACCCCCCGATTCGCGTCAGCAGGGAGGGCTTTGCCGGAGCGGATGGCGTGACGGACTCAGCCATAGAGTTGCCGTAGCGTATCGCGGTTGCTGAAGAGATACATGACGCCCGTGGCCAGCGTGACCAGGGCGGTCAGCGCCATCAGCGGATCAAGGATGGAATGGTCCAGGAATCTGGCGGCCCAGGCGCGAACTTCGGATGCCGGCTCGAGGGACGTGCGTGCGACATAGAGCAGGAGCACATAATGCACGACGACGAACTGCAGAAACGTCTTCGATTTGGCCATCATGGAGGTATCGAACGCCTTGCCCTTCAACTCCGAATACGAACGGAGGAACGTGATGCCGATGTCCCGAACGACGATCGTCCACACGGTCCACGCGGGCACAAGGTCGACGACGAGGAACGCGAGCAACGTGGCAGAGATCAACACCTTGTCGGCGAACGGATCGAGAAAGCTTCCCCAGCGAGTCACGAAACCCCACCGTCGCGCAACGTAACCGTCATACCAATCTGTCAGCATGGCAAGAACGAACACGGGAATGGACCACCAGCGGAGGACGGGGTCGCTCGAAAGGAACAGCGCGACGAACACCGGCGTCAGGAGGATCCGGAGGAACGTCAGCTGATTCGGGGGTGAGAAGAGGCGCTGCATGCGAAATGTGCAGGGAAGATACGAAAAATCCCGCGCGGTGGCGGGATCCTTCGGAAACTCTCGGAATCGATGGTTGAGGCCGGTCAGGCCGGCTTCTTCACGCGACCAGACCTGATGCAGCTCGTGCAGACCTGCACTCGCTTGACGCTGCCGTCCACGACGGCGCGCACGCGCTGCAAGTTGGGAAGAAAGCGACGGGGAACCCGGTTGTGGGCGTGGCTGACATGATTGCCCGCCATTGGCCGTTTACCGCAAATCTCACAAATGCGTGCCATGGAACAACTCCTCGTTGCGAAAGTACAACTCAAGTCAATAAAGATACGATTCCTCCCTCCAAAAGACAAGGCGATTTTCCAACTCAAAGGAAGGGGGGAGGACTGTTGATGCAGGTTCGTTTTTTGGCTATGTTCCAACATTCTGAGCCACAGCACGCCTGTTCGTGGGCGCGCCTCAAGATATCTCCATGACCGTTCTCGGCATCGAAACATCCTGTGATGAGACATCCGCGGCGATCGTCGCGGACGGCCGTGTGCGGTCGAACGTGATCGCCGCCCAGGTGGTCCATGCGGTCTATGGAGGCGTTGTTCCAGAGTTGGCCTCCCGCGCCCATCAACGCCTCATTGTCCCCGTCGTGACAGAGGCCCTTTCGAACGCCGGCGTCGGCCGGGGTGATCTGGATGCCATTGCCGCTGTCTCCGGACCCGGGCTGGTCGGATCTTTGCTCGTGGGACTCAGCTTCGCAAAGTCGTTCGCCTACGGACTTGGCCGACCGTTTGTGGGAGTCAACCACATGGAGGCCCACATCTTCTCCAACCTCCTGGAAGACGCGAAGCCCGGATTCCCCTTCGTCAATCTCACCGTTTCGGGAGGCCACACCCAGTTGGTGCTTGTCCGCGCTCCGTTTGACTACGAACTGCTGGGAGAGACGATCGATGATGCCGCCGGAGAAGCGTTCGACAAGGTGGCGAAAATGCTCGGGCTGGAGTATCCCGGTGGCCCGGCGGTTGACAAACGAGCAACGTCGGGAGACCCGACAGCAGTCCGTTTTCCCCGGTCCTCATTCGATCCCGACGGATTCCAATTCAGTTTCAGCGGCCTGAAGACCTCCGTCCTTTATTATCTCCGCGACGCGGGCTATGTCGCAGGCGCCGGCGACCCCCAATTTGTCGCCAACACGTGCGCGAGTTTCCAAGCGGCTGTGATCGACGTTCTTCTGCGAAAGTTGTTTCGCGCAACGGAGGTGCACGGCGTGCGGGATGTCTGCATCGCCGGCGGGGTCTCGGCCAACCGCGCGCTTCGGGCGCGCGCCGGTGAGGAGGCCGCACGACGGGGGATGCGACTCTTCATGCCGCGCATGGAGTATTGCACGGACAACGGTGCCATGGTCGCCATGGCGGGGTATCTTCGAATGCGGGAAGGCCGAACGTCATCACTAGAGGTTTCCGCAGAACCCAACTTGAGCCTTGCCTCCGGATGAATGATCGCATTGCTCATCGATGGGAACGCCTGGCGGCGTCCGGCCGGAGAGCGTTGATCCCGTACGTGACGCCCGAGTATCCCTTTCGGGATGTCTTTGGCATTTCGACGGCGGAGCAGGTCGCCGCGGTCTGGCGCCACGCCGACGGTGCGGTCGTCGGGTCGGCGCTCATCAAGGCCATGGCGGCGGCGACTTCAGCCGGCCAGGCCGCCACACTCGGGGCAGAGTTCTTCGCTACGCTGAGACCCAAGGAGTCGTTCCATGCCTGATCTCCAGGAACTGCGCCACCGCATCGATGCCATCGACCGCGCCGTCGTGGACCTTCTCAATGAACGCACAACGGTCGCGATGCAGATCGGCCGGAACAAACTGGCGGAGGGATTGCCGGTGTATGACCCGGTGCGTGAGGAGGAGATCATCCGCAACGTGACCGCGTCGTTGCCCGGACCGTTGTCGGCGCAAGCGATACGCAGGGTATTTGAACGCATCATGGACGAAACGCGGTCCGTGGAACGTCGGTCCACAGAACCGTCCGATCCCCGCAAAGCGTGATTGACCCATGTCCACGCTGAAACGCCCCCTCGCCATCGCCGGCGCTTCCGCTCTTGCGGCGATCCTATTGTTCATCGCGTATGTGTTCTGGTGGCCCAACCCGTCCGCAGGCCCCACCGGGAGCATCGTCAGCATTCCCCGTGGTTCAACATTCCGCCAGACAGTCGATTCGCTCGATGCCGCCGGTGCCATTGGCAGCCGATGGGCGTTCGACCTCGCGGGTCGGGTTCTCGGCGCGGACCGGAAGGTACATGTTGGCAGGTACCTGTTTGCCCCGGGCATGTCCAACTCGGCCATCCTTGAAGACCTGAGTTCCGGCGCGTCGCGGATGCTCCTGAGCGTCACGATTCCGGAAGGATGGCGCATGGGGCCGATCGCGCGCAAGTTCGAGCGAGTGCTTGGGGTGGATTCCGCACGCATCGCCACGCTCTGCCGGGACCCCCGGTTCATCCGCCATGTTGGCATCAATGCTGCAAACCTTGAGGGCTATCTGTTGCCTGAGACCTACGAATTCTATTGGCAGACCGACGAAGAGGACTTGGTGCGGGCCATGGTCGAATCGTTCAAGGCCTTCTACGTCGACAGCCTCGTGCGCCGCCAGGAGCAGCTTCGCCTGTCGCTCACCGAGGTCCTCAGCCTCGCGGCGATCGTCGAGGCAGAGTCCAGCATCGATGTGGAACGGCCGATCATCGCCGGCGTCTACTGGAATCGCCTGCGCAAGCGCATGAAGCTCGAAGCGGACCCAACCGTGCAATATGTGCTGCCCAACGGTCCCCGTCGCCTCCTCTATGACGATCTCCGCATCGATTCGCCTTACAACACCTATCGCTACTTCGGACTGCCCCCCGGTCCCATCAACAGCCCGGGCCGTGCCTCCATCCTCGCTGTATTGTACCCGGCGAAGCACGACTATCTCTTCTTTGTGGCGACGGGCACAGGAGGCCACCGCTTCTCCAGCACCTACGACGATCATCTCCGTGCAGTTCGGTCCTTCCGCAGGGCCCGACGCCAACTGCAAGCTCAGTCCTCCTAGCCCCGAATCATGAGGCACCATTCCATGCGCTCGTTGAGCTGTGGCGCGATCGCCTTGCTGATGCTCGCAGGATGCGCCAATCAGATCCCTCCGTCCGGCGGTCCGGTGGACGACATTGGGCCTGTCATCCTTGCCACATCTCCGGCCCCATTCACCGTCGGTTTCGACGGCGACCGCGTCGAGTTCATCTTCGACGAGTACGTCGACCAGCGCTCGTTCGAAGAATCTGTGTTTCTCTCTCCGGCAGTCGAGGACCTGGAGTTCGACTGGTCCGGCAAGATCGTCGAGATCATTTTTCATGAGCCTCTCCGGGATTCCACCACGTACGTCCTCACCGTCGGCACAGATGTGACCGATCTCGAGGCTGCCAGGCACAACAGGATGCGCGAGTCCTTCACTCTCGCGTTCTCCACGGGGCCGAGCATCGACCGTGGGCTCATCGCCGGAAGGATCTATCCGCGTCTACCAAATGACAATGTCGCGGGCGTTTTGGTCCTCGCCTATCACCTCCGGGGAGTCCGACACGATACACTGAATCCGATCACCACCAGCCCTGACTCCGTGACCCAGACCGGCGCCGATGGTTCATTCCGCCTGCCGCATATTCGACTCGGACCATACGCGCTCCTGGCCATCCGCGACGAATA
>CAYIHQ010000235.1:0-4448 GCA_964362905.1 uncultured Ignavibacteriaceae bacterium | reverse complement strand
TGACCGACGGACTCTCGTTCCACGCGATCCCAAGCGTGGGATTCGGGATGCGTCCTGCCTGCAGGACGCGGGCGTCAACCGCTTCGACTTCCTTGCGGGCTTTCTGGATGATGGGATTGTTCCGGAGCGTAAGGCTCAGGGCGGTGGACAGGGAAAGCGAATCCTGGGCGTGAGACCATGTCCACGCCAGGAGAAGGAGAAAGAGCAATCCCGCCCGACGAACATGCGTCTTCAAGGCGTACCTCGTTATCAATGATGTTCAGGTGGTGAAGAAACGGCAATGCCCGCGATTCGTGAACGTCGCGCGGTGCACTCAACCATGGGGCGTACTACGCTGTGAGTGGGGGGCGAAAAGGGGTTCTGGTGGGCGCTTCGAGCGTGAGCGGTGAGGCAGGGAGAGAAGAACGCTGGCCGTCGAACTGGTTTTCGGCCATTGCCGCAGAGAGTGGGATCGAAGGGAGGTGGCAGACGCAGGAGCAGGTCGCGGCGTCTTGCGTTGCCCCGTTGGTTCCTTGATCGTCATGCTTGCCAAGCAGCGAACAGACCAACGATGCGCAATCTTCGTCGCCGGACCCGGTGATACATTCTGCATCACCGCACCAGACGAGAGAGAGGGTGAAGCTGAGTAGCAATAGAAGCAGTATTGGAATGGATCGATTCATTCAGGAACAAACAAGGTACGCTACGATCAGCTTATTTCGGGGGGACGTGAGACCTTTCGTGAGCTTTTCACATCAAAATCAAAATGTGAACACCTTATCAGCATTCACCGCCCACTGAGCCAGTGCTTCCATATTGCTGATTTCAATTCCTTCGATCAGTTGAAGGTTTCTGATACCGCGTGCATCGGCACACGTCCCACATGCCTTGATGACCCCACCCTTTCCGACAACGGATCTCATCATGCGCTCGATGTTGTAGTACCCTTGTGCGGTAGTCTGATGTGGCAAGGCACAAGCCACTGCGTCTGCCATTAAGAAGATATGCACGTGCACATCGGGATGATCCCTTTGAAGCGCCATGGCCAGACGTAGTCCATTGTAAGCCTTCTCAGTGCCGTACGGAGCATCGTTGATGACAATGAGGGTGTTCATTTCTGTAATCCCTAAAATGGAGAGGATGAACGGTCGTGTCAGACCTTGATGGGTATCTTGAGGGCCTTTGCCCCGATCACCAGAAGTGTGCGGAGCACATGCTTCCTGATTCCGAACGGAGAGAGCCACCATTTCTCGAAGAGGACCTTCCCCCAATGCCAGGCTCTGCCGACATTACGAAGCATAAGCCGGGGCGATGGCTCTCCGAAGAAATCACCGTAGGCAAAACCGGCAAGACCTTCGCCAGCCTCGAGCATACAATAGCCAGTCCCACAGAAGTGCGCCATGGACGGACGGTTGTTGATTTCGCCTGCAATCCTTTCAGCAACGATTTCCGCTTGAAGGTGAGCGAAGACACCGGCCTTGGGAAGCATCATCGGAACGTCGGGTGTCCATCGTCCGGGAATGCTTATTGCCGTAATGTCTCCGATTGCATAGACGTGTTCGTGCACAGTGTTCAGCGTGAAGCGGTCGACGGGGATCCACCCAGCGTCATTTGTAAGGCCTGCCTCCCGCACAACGCTCGGTGCCCGGTGCGGGGGGATGGCAACAAGTAAATCGAAGCGAACAGGCTCTTTACCAACAAAGAGAAGCTCTTGATCCTTCGGATTGACAGAGAGTAGTTTGTGGAGCGGATGAAAGGAAATACCCTTTGAAGCGAGCATCTGTCTGACCGAATCGCCCAACGCGGTTCCGGCGACGGGCATGGGCTGCGGTTCAGGAGTAAAGAGGTGAAGGTCGACCTGGCCTCGAATACCGCGGCGTCGGAAATAGTCTAAAATGAGCATCGCACCCTCGTGCGGTGCACCCGGGCATTTGTAGGGGACCGCGCTGACCACCAATGCAATCGAACCACCGGCGAACTGAGCCAGACCCTGGTGGAGTCGTTGTGCCTCCTCAAAAGCATAGAAGGAATACGCGCATTGTTTTAGGCCCGGAATCAACTCCGGTGCCAGCTCCGCACCAAGCGCAATGACGAGGTAGTCATATGCGAGAGGCCCTTGCGATGTGACCACGTGCCGGTTGGTGACATCAAGAGAAGTTGCTTCGGCTTGAATCAGGTCGACCCCGACGCGGACGAGCCGTTCAACGGGAGTCACGATCGTGTCAGGGTGCCGATCCCCGGTCATCACCCAAAGGAAGGAGGGGGCAAACGCGTGATCTCGCTTCTTCTCGACGAGGACGATTCTATCTGAATATGGCAAGCGGCGTCTGAGTTCGTTTGCGGCGACGATTCCCGCAACGCCACCGCCAAGAACGATGGTTGTGGTGCCAGGCATGATTTCAGTTCCTCGTTGAACGGAACATCCGTTCTCTCCTGATGTGGTGGTCCATCAGGACGTCCCTCATGAGGCGGCACGCCTGAATGACCTTTGGACTTGCAACACGATAGTAGACATTGACCCCCTCACGCCGTGTCTGCAGGATCCCCGCATTCCTCATGAGCGCAAGGTATGGAAAATTCGGACGATCGGGGGCCGATTGATCTTCGTGACCGGTTCCATCCATTCTGAGGGGCTGTCCAAGTGGTGTGTCGGACAACCCCTTGTCGTTTTCAGGATGATGCCCGCCTCACTCATCCCTTTCCCGGTTGTTGTCCAACAGCAGTCGGCCAACCTATCGAACCAACAGCATCTTTCGTGTGAGAACCGTGCCATTGATTTCGAGGCGGTACACATACGTGCCGGTTGGGAGAGCATCGGCATCGAACGTCGCGGCGTGTTCTCCGATGCCAAGGATCTTGTTGTCGACCAACGTCGCGACCTTCCTTCCGAGACCGTCGTAGACCTTCAGCAGGGCAATCCCGGGCGTACTCATCCTGAATCGAATCATGGTCGTCGGGTTGAAGGGATTTGGATAGTTCTGATCAAGCGTGAACTCTCCCGGAACGCTGGCCACAGACGTCTCGACCGACGACGCGCCGGACGGAACGAGTGCATAGAAAGAGTAGGCGGCTAGTTGGCTCACGGTGATGCTTCCGGTGGAGGCATCCACGATCTGAGACGTAGCCACCTTCCACTGGTTGTCGGAGTCGAGGAACTGTAGTGCGACCTGATTCATGGAGAGCCCCCTTCTCGACAATGAATCAGGATCCAGGTGGAATCGCATCCTTACGGGCTGTTGGAACGTCATGCTTCCGTGGCCCATTCCGCCGCTTTGCATCAACGGAGTTCCTTGAGGATTGAACGCGTCGAGATGGAATCCCATGAGTGCCTGACCGCGGGGCATCCCAGGCAGGCTATCTGGGTGCATTTGCTCGAATTGACAAAAGAGCGAATCGGGCCACATCATGCCGCCGCCCATCATGCCCATCCCCATGAAACCGCTGGAGAAGCGTGCACGGGAGAGGCTGTCGGTCGGGCAGTAGATCGTTGCTGTGTCAACGAGGTTTCGATGGATCCAATGGCCCGACCAGGGAGGGGCAGTGACAGAATCTCGCCATCGTAGTCCGTTCATCTCATACACCACGATCGTCGGAACGGGCGAATAGGGAATCAGGCCGCCCTTTATGCTGATGCTCTCGCCATTCGTGGGCCGCGTTGCACCGCTGGCGGGCCGATACCACCATGGCCCGAAGAAGAGACGGAAGTGCCTGGCAGTACCAAGGTTTGTCGTATCGAGGAAATACTCACCGCGCAGTGGCGCGACTGAATCCACGACCGCTTTGCCTTGGAGGACCCGGATGGGGAGTCCGGAAGACCAGTTCATGGCATGCATGCCGTCGTAATACATCCCATCACTGCGGAATTGTGCGCGCGCTGATGTGCCGATGCTCGCGACGGAAAGAAGAGCGACACCAAGCAGGTAAAGAACTTGTGACCGTGGAACGGGCATAACGGATCTCCTTTTTTGAAGATTTCGCAGTGCGGAGTGACGTGCATCCGGTGTCGGACGCACGAGGTCAATGAGAGTGCGACTCAGCTTTGATACTGTCCGGGTGCACACCCGGCACGCGACCTTCGCCCTTCTTCCATCCCTTGCCGCATTCCTCGCACACCTTCTTTGTCGTCTTCGCGTTCCTGTAGCAGTTGCAGCTCTGGTGACCCTTGTAGCATTCGTCGCAGGGCTTCTCCACGCAACAGTTGTACGTTCCCGCCGCAATGAGATCATCTTTGGTCGGTGCTTGTTCGGAAGCGCTCAGTCCCTTGCTTCCGATTTTCGGTTTCTGTTTCACGAGGTCCATTCCGCACTTTGAACATTCCCCCGGCTTCGATGACGTCTCCTTTGGGTGCATCGGGCACGCATAGACCGACGAACCGGCAGGCGCAGATACGTCCTTCGCGCCTGCTTGCTCTTGTTTCACGAGGTCCATTCCGCACTTTGAACATTCCCCCGGCTTCGACGATGTCTCCT
>CAYIHQ010000234.1:0-4454 GCA_964362905.1 uncultured Ignavibacteriaceae bacterium | reverse complement strand
CTCTCCTTCCGCAAAAAAGCGTACGAGGAGGTGGGTGGATATGGCGCCCTTCCCTTCAGTGTCACGGAGGACTACACGCTGGTGCGAGCGATCTGCAAGACCCGTCGCTGGAAGCAACTCTATCCCATCGACCCACGGGTCCTCGTGCAGAGCCAACCGTGCGCGGACCTGCGCACGTTGTTTCGACAGAAGCACCGGTGGGGCCGGGGTGGGCTGGATGTCCCTCTGGCCGGATTTCTCATCATGGCCGTCGGATGGTGCGTGCATGCGCTGCCCTTCGTCCACACCATCGTGTGGGGCGCCTGGGCTCATACTCTCACAATTCTCCTGGTGAAGGCGTCCGCCGACTATGCGGTGCTCTACTCCGTCCTCCACCGACTGGGACGCACGGACGACCTTCGACACTTCTTTGCATTTCAGCTTTACTTCACGGCCTACGTCATCGCCCTTCCCTTCATCGTGCTCGCTGCCGGACCTGTGCGTTGGAAAGGACGCTCCTACTGATGTTTGGAATCCTTCCCCTCGTCCCACCGCTTGCTCCACTGTACGCGGAAACACACTATCGATTCCCCTACTTCATGAGCTTCCTATCGAAGCCGGAACCTGAGGTGGTGGCAGATGCTCCGCATCGCGTGGAACCGGGGCAACCGATCCCGATCCTCTTGCTCGCAAAGGACGGCGACCGCCATCCCGCCGTTCTTCGGGACGCTGTCGCCACGCTCCGATCCGGTGACCAGGAACGCTGCATAGCCTTCACCAGCGCCCCAATTCATTTGCGCGACCACTGGTGGTGGACGGTCTGCGAAGCACCGACCGATGGCATGCATGGATGGGTCGACTGCGATGTCCGATTTACGATCGATGCAGGACACGGCGCGCGCGCCTACGCCAACGACAATTATCGAACGACGTCGCACGCTCCTCTGCGGGTGTTCGTCAGCCGTGAACCGCTTCCACGGATCCCGGGCTTGCTGTTGGGCGAAGGACACTCGCACTCGCATGCGACAAGCGATCAGGTGGAATTCGGAGCACCCCCCGGAGCTGCCCGTGCGCTGGGAAAGCGCCTGGGCCTCGACTTCGCCTGCATCACCGATCACTCGTATGACCTGGACGACCGTGGGGACGACTATCTCCACAACGATCCGCTTTTCCCGAAATGGAAGGACCTGCGGCATGAGATCGAGGTTCTGAACGAATCTTTGGGTATGGTGCTGGTGTGTGGCGAAGAAGTGACCTGTCGAAACGCAAGCGGCCGCAACATTCATTGCCTGGTACTCGGCGACGAGCAGTTCCATCCCGGCTCCGGCGACAGCGCTGAACGCTGGCTGCGGACTCGCAGCGAGCTCTCCGTGGAGGAACTCCTCGACCGTGTTTCGCCGAATGCCGCCGTGATCGCCGCACACATCCGTGAACGCGTCCCCTTCCTTCAACGTCTCTTGTTAGGTCGCGGCAGATGGGAGGACAACGACCTCCGCAGGCGGGGTCTTCACGCGATCCAGTTCTGGAATGGCGCGACGGACCACGGATTCGAGTCCGGACGATCCGCATGGGTGCAGGCGCTCTTGGAGGGCCATCGGCTTGGAATTCTTGCCGGGAACGACGCCCATGGCAATTTCAACCGCTTTCGGCAGCTCTCGGTGCCGTTTGTCGCGCTGCGGGAGTCCGACCACCAATTGTTCGGCCGTGTACGACTGGGCGTCCTCGCTTCCGAACGGAGTGACCGGGCGATCGTCGACGCAGCGCGTAGCCGGAAGACTATCGCCACGGACGGTCCGGTTGCCGTCCTGTCAGACTCAAATGGCAGACATTGTGTCGGGGAGATGCTGCAGGCCCCCGCATCGCTGACAATCGAGGCCCGTTCGTAGTCGGAATTAGGAGGCCTTGCCGAAGTTCTCGTGTGGAAGGGCCCCCTTGGGTCGAAGAGTGAAGAGCTCCTTCAGCGTTGGAACCTGGACGGCGCCCGAGCATGGCGGGATGACCTCACCGTGGAGGATCTGCGCCCTCACTATATTCGTGTGGAGGTGCGCACGCATCCGGGTGAACAGGACGGACGCAGCCATCGCTGCCTGACAAGTCCCGTCTGGTTCGGCGTGTGACGCCGATCCTTGGACGACCGGACAAGTTTTGGTATGTTTCGTGGCGCTATGGAACAACTCCCGTTCTCTGCATTCGCGGCCGACAGCACAGGTGAAGCAGGGCCCTTACGTCGCCTTTGGCTTCATCTCGTGCTGTTCATTCTTACGTTTCTCACGACGACGGTCGCTGGCGTGATGTGGACTTTTCCGCAGGTCGCGTTCGACGTTGAGTACCTTCATCTCGGCCTTCCGTATTCGGTTTCGTTGATGTTCATCCTGACGGCGCACGAGTTCGGCCATTACTTCGCCGCGCGCGCGCACCGGGTAGATACGACGCTGCCATACTACATTCCATTCCCGACCTTTCCCCCTTTTCAGCTTCTGTTCCTGAACTTCGGGACTTTCGGGGCGATCATTCGCACAAAGAGCGTCGTCCCCTCTCGAAAGGCCCTTTTCGACATTGGAGTCGCCGGCCCCATCGCCGGCTTCGTCGCGAGCGTCGCGGTGCTCGCGTACGGGTTCCAACATCTGCCTCCCCAAGACTATCTTCTTGCCGTCCATCCTGGGTATGATTTTACGACGAATTCGATCCCGGATTCCGACGGATTGGCACTTGCATTCGGCGACACGTTCCTCTATTCAGGCCTCCGAGCCCTTCTCGTCCCCGCCGGGACATACGTCCCTCCGATGAGCGAGATGTACCACTATCCCTTTCTCTGTGCCGGCTGGTTCGGGCTCTTCATCACCGCCTTGAATCTCATCCCGCTCGGCCAGTTCGACGGCGGTCACGTGATCTATGCGATGTTCGGCGAAAGTCACAAACGGATCGCGCGAGGGACGTTCTACGCCCTGCTGGGTCTTAGCGCCCCCGCCATTTCGGATTCGGTGCTGCGCCTGCTGCTGTCCTGGGTGACGGGCGAGGACCAGTCGCAGATCGTTCCCTTCGCCGAATACAGCTGGTCGGCCTGGTTCGTCTGGGCCCTCATCGCGTTGTATATCGTCAAACTCTATCATCCGCCGGTACCGGACGAACGTCCGTTGGATGCGCGGAGGCGGCTCGTCGGGTGGCTGACACTCGCAATGTTCGTGGTGTGCTTTGCTCCGAACCCCATCCTTGTCACCGTTCCCTGATCGCCTCGTGATCCATCCCCGATTGCTGCTGCTTGTTTCGTTGTGCGGCCTTCTGTCGTGTGCTCCTGAACCCTCAGGAGTGGTCGACGACCTGGGAGTCCCACCTCTTCTGCGCTCCGTTGTTCCCTCTGCGATCACCGTGAACACCGACACAATGAATGTCGGCCCCGACCGGCTGCCCACGGACCTTCTCGAGTTGCGCATACCTGTTTCCGCCCTCGTCGAGATTCCCGCCGGCGCGCGACCCCTCGCAGCGGTCGAAGCGTGGGTGACAAATGTCGAAGGAGTTCTTGTCGGTCCTGTGACCCGTCTGTTAGACGAGGGCACTGCGGGCGATTCGATCGCCGGCGACAGCCGCTTTGGTGGGGCCGCCATCTTCTCCATCACCCGCGTCGAGGTGGGCGTGTGGACAGTTCGTGTTGCAGCGACGTCGGCCAATGGTGCCCGGAGCATCACTGCCACCCTGCCCCTGACCGTCTTCAGGAACAACCGCCCCCCCGTCCTTTCCAACCTGACGGCCGACACGAGCGTCTCGCTTTCTTCACCAGACCTGCTTCTCATTAGCATCCGCGCGGTGGATGCTGACGGCACACAGGACATCAAAAAGGTGTACTTCAATTCGTTCCTGCCCTCCGGAAATCCGTCAAGCGGAAACCCGTTCCTTCTGCTTGACGACGGAAACACCACAGGACTGAGCGGAGACCTCGCGGCCGGCGACAGAGTCTACAGTCTGCGGATCCAGTTCGCCGGTGCGGCGCCGGGTGCCTATCGCTTCGAATTCCACGCCGTTGACCGATCATCGGATAGCAGCAACGTCGTTCTCCATCAGATCCAGGTGCGTCCATGACGTTGCCCCTGCGATCGCTTCTGATCCTCGCGGCTCTGGCTGGGACGATCCACTCCCAAGCGCTCCGCACCTACCGGCTCACGGCTAACGCAACCCCATCCGACCGTCCCGCGGCGAATTCCATCAATGAGATCGTGGTGGCCGGCGACACGGTGTGGGTGGGGACTTCACGGGGCCTGTCCATTGGCCGGGGGTCGCCGGTCCAGTGGGAGAACTGGTCATCGGTCACGCCATACAATGCATCTGGTGTCTCCGGCATCGCCATTTCCGGCGACCTGGTATGGGTCGCGACCGCCACCTCGACGAAGCAGGATAACGAGTCACTCCCGACGGGTGACGGGCTCTATCGATCGTTGGACCGCGGAGCGCCTTGGCCACGATTTCCGCCGCCCGTCGAGCCC
>CAYIHQ010000233.1:0-4498 GCA_964362905.1 uncultured Ignavibacteriaceae bacterium | reverse complement strand
GCCGGGTCCGAAAGCTGGTACCGGTTCCTGCCGGCCCTCGGCCTCGCCGCCGTCATACACTCGGCGTACAATCATTTCTTCCTCCCACCGATCCTGAACACGGTGTTGATCCTCGCATCGTTGCCGCCGCTGATGCTGGTGATCTTTCAGGCCAGCGAACGTGCGACCCGTCAGTGGTTGGGCGTTGGCTTCGACACGGACGCCGACATGCTCAATCTGATCACCTCAGGAAACGTTTCAGAGACGCCGCTGGGCAAGTATTTGCACACCCTCAGCACGCGGTTTCGGCCGGAGGTGGTGGTCGATCTGTTGTGCTATCTCCGCATCTACCTCGAGCTTGCCGTGCAGGCCAAGGGCATTCTCATGATGCGCGAGGCCGGATTCGACGTTCCACCGGCACCAGACGTCGAGGCGAAATTCACGGAGTTGTCGTACCTTGAGAAGAGCATCGGCCGGACCGGCCACCTGGCGTTGCTTCCGTTCCTGCGCACCAGCAGCCGCGACCTCTGGCAGCTGCATATGCTGCGGAGCACAGGGACTGCTTGATGGCCGGAGACCGAGCCGTGTGATAGAAGCGTTTACCGCCAAGGGCGCCAAGCCCGCCAAGAACACCAAGAAGAGAGTTAGAATTTGTTCGCTCCTCAGACCTGATCGTGAGTAATTTCATGCCCCGCACATCACATCGTCCATCCCGTAAACTCCGAGCGTCACCGTATGTTCACCGCCTCGAGTCGCTTATTGACGCGACGGAGGTGCTGAATTCCACGTTCGACATCGACCGACTTCTTGAAATTATTTTGCAGCTCACACTTAAGAACCTCGCCGCCGAACGTGGAACGATCTATCTCATCGACGAAGAGAGTCAGGAGATCTGGTCGCGGGTGTTGACGGGGAAGAAGATGTCGGAGATCCGATTGCCAATCGGGACGGGGATCGCGGGATCGGTTGCGAAGACGGGGCGAACGGTCAATTTGCAGGATGTTTCGAAAGACAAGAGATTCCAAGCCTCGTTCGACCGGACCAGCGGCTTTCGAACGAAGACCATGCTGTGCCGTCCGATGCGGAACCGGAACGGCAAGATCGTGGGTGTCTTCCAGCTCCTCAATAAGAAGAAGGGGACATTCACGGAAGAGGATATTCTGTTCCTCGAAGCATTCTCGGACCATGCCGTTCTGGCCATCGAGAATACCCGGCTCCACCAGGCGAGCCTGGCGCAGGAGCGCGTGGAAAAGGAGCTGCAGATCGCGGCGGCCATCCAGCAGAAGCTGCTGCCGGAGTCATTGCCCGTGATCGCCGGGTATGACCTGGCCGCCGTCGCCGTTCCATGCAAGACCGTCGGCGGGGATTTCTACGACATCATTCACCTGAACGACGACGAATACGCCATCGTCATGGCAGATGTGTCGGGGAAGGGAATCCCTGCTTCCCTCATCGTCTCCAATCTGAACGCGTTTCTCAAGGCTTACATCGAGTATATCCCCGATCCTGAGAAATTAGTGACGCGTCTGAACGATGTGGCAGTTGAGAATACGACAGTAGAGAGTTTCGTCACCCTCTTCTTCCTGCGCCTGAATACCCGCACGCACGCCTATACGTTCGTGAACGCCGGACACAACGCCCCGTACGTCGTCGACGGCCCCTCCCTTACCGAACTACCCCCCGGGGGCCTGCCGTTGGGCATGATGCCAGGCATGACCTACACCAGCGGAACCGGCACGGTCCCTCCGGGCGCCACTGTCGTATTATATACCGACGGACTTCCGGAAGCGATGGATCGAAAACACGAGCTGTTCGGGAACGAACGGTTCATTGCGTCGGTCGCAAAGACCACAGGGCTTCCCGCCTCGGAGGTGATCACGCGCGTGATGGCCGATGTTCGAGAATTCATCGGGACCGAACCTCCCTCGGATGACATGACGATGTTCGTCCTGCGACGGACGACATGACGTTTCTGCTTGTCTGCAGGATGTCGTCAGCGTAGGACCGTTACATCGTTGTCCGACTTCGGGAAGAGATGGGGAGGGGAATGCTGACTCCAAACCTGACGGCTGTCGTCAGGTTTGCTTTTCTGCCAAAATGAGGCGGGGCCGCAGTCGCTTGTTCACTCTGCCAACATCGAAGAATTCCGGATCGTAATCCCCCAACCATGTGAGTAGCTCCCTCCACTGAGGATTCTTGCGATCGCCTAGGGCTTGATGGATTTCGTCGTAGCCGGGATATGAGCCACAATCTTCTGGCGGACATGCTCGCTGTCCATCGAGGCAGATCGGAACTTTCGTTTCTCTTGAAGCCGAAAGCACTTTTTCGACCGCCACCGAATGCTGCCAATCATCGCCGAAATCATAGACGTATTTGAACTTCTTACCCGGTGACAGCCCGAGGTCGGCAAGTCTGGCCTTTTGAGGGTTTGGTGGTTTTGATCGATCGGATTGAGAGAACTCCATATCACCCGACGCCGCAAATTCCACGCCTTTGACAACGAAGGCGTACATGTGCGAATTCTCCCATCCCATGACAACCTGAATGATGTCATGGAGTCTCTTCAACGTCGCATTTGAGTCGACGAGGAGTCGTCTCCAGATCGGAGGCGTGATGTGGTCGATCTGAATTCGGAGCTGAAGTATGCCAGGTTTGATCATGACCGTTCACTCCACTTCTGATGCGGTGGCCTTCGAGCCGAGCGATTCTGCAACTGCGGTGAATTGTTCAAGGGCAGTTTCAAGATTGTCTGCAATCTCTCGCGCAATGACGTCAGGGTCCGGCAGATTTGCCGAATCTTCGAGACTGTCGTCCTTTAGCCAGAAGATATCCAGACTCGCCTTGTCTCGCTGAATCACATCATCGAACGAGAACTTGTGGAACCGCTCGGATTCCTTCCGCTTGTGGCGATTGGCAGGATTGAAGCACGCCACGAAGTCCCGCAGATCCTCTGACTTCAGGGGATTCGTCTTGAGCGTCAAGTGCATGTTCGTGCGGAAATCGTAGATCCACAACGTTTCAGTCCACGGTTTCTCGCTTGCCGGTTTCCGGTCGAAGAACAGCACGTTGGCCTTTACACCCTGAGCGTAGAAGATCCCTGTCGGCAATCTCAGGAGAGTGTGAACATCGCACTCCGCTAGCAGTTTTCGCCGGATCGTCTCTCCCGCGCCGCCTTCAAACAGCACGTTGTCCGGCACTACAACCGCCGCCTTGCCGTTGATCTTCAGGAGCGTCTTGATGTGCTGAAGAAAGTTCAGCTGTTTGTTCGACGTTGTCGCCCAGAAATCCTGGCGTTCATATGTCAGCGTCTCCCGCTCCGACTTTCCTTCCCCATTCACCACGGTAATACTGCTCTTCTTCCCAAACGGCGGATTGGTCAGCACGAAGTCGAACCGTTCCGCTGGATCTGAAGCCAGACTGTCCCCGACGACCACCGGGCTCTCCTCCCCACCGATGCCGTGCAAGTAAAGGTTCATCACGCAAAGTCGGGCCGTGGCATCTACAATCTCCCATCCTTTGAATGTACTGAACCGAAGAAACTTCTTTTCTTGCTTGTCGAGATTCGATTGCGAGGCAAGATATTCGTGTGCCGCAAGGAAGAAGCCGCCCGTGCCACATGCCGGGTCTGCGATCGTGGTCTTTGGTTGCGGACGCATGACCTCGACCATCGCCTTGATGAGCGGACGTGGGGTAAAATACTGTCCTGCGCCGCTCTTGGTATCTTCGGCGTTCTTCTGCAATAGTCCCTCGTAGATCTCCCCCTTCACGTCGATATCCAGTCCGACCCACGTTTCGCCGCTGATCAGTTCAATAAGGCGCTTCAGTTTGGCGGGATCTTGGATCTTGTTCTGCGACTTCCTGAAGATGACCCCGAGCATTCCTTTCTCTTTGGCAAGACGTTCCAGCGTACGCCGGTAAAGAACTTCCAGGGCATCGCCGTCTTTCGCGCTGAGTGCCGGCCAGTCGAAGCCGGCGGGAATGATCGAGGCACGATTGAATGGCGGTCGCGTTTGTTCATCCGCCATCTTGAGGAACAGGAGATACGTCAGTTGTTCGACATAGTCGCCGTACGACACCCCGTCGTCCCGGAGGACGTTGCAGTAGTTCCAGAGGCGTTGGACGATTGGGGAGGAGTCGCTGGCCATGATCATCGATCTTTCACAAACAGATTAAGGTACTCACGGAAGACGAAGGCCCGATTGCGCTTTTGACCAGTGGTCTCCTCAAGAATTCCAAAACGAACAAAATCGCTTATGAGGCCGTTTGCCGTCGCAGGTGAGACCGACAGCATTTTCTGAATACCAGCGCTTGAGACTCGCGGCCATTTGTACAGCTGGTTCATCAACAACCTGCCACGAGCGATCTTCTTTCCCAAATGCACAAGCTTCTGTGTTTCAATGAGCTCTTTGAGCTTCAAGATCGCACTGAAGGTGGCGATGCCTTTGTTGGCCGTTTCAATGACACCGCTCAGAAAGAACTTGATCCACTGGGCGATATTGTCTGACCCACGCACAGCCAT
>CAYIHQ010000232.1:1009-4529 GCA_964362905.1 uncultured Ignavibacteriaceae bacterium | reverse complement strand
TGCGGTCTTCGGAGAGCATGTGTTTCTGCAACAGGTCTTCGGCGCAGGCCTGACCATCACGGGTGTGTGGTGGGCTCGCCGGTAGCCGACAACCTTTTGCCCGGTTATCCGTAGTATCTCTTCAGGACCGAGAACACAACGACCCTCCATGAACGCCCTTCGTCAGCTCTGGGATCTTCTTACCGGGAGCATCTCCACCTCTGAATTTGAACGTTTTGTCCGGCAGGAATTGCCGGGCGCGTATTCATTCTACCGGCGCGCGATGCGGGACATCCCTCAGCCGACCAATTCAGTCCGCCGCGCCGCGCGGTTCGCATGGTATCTCCTCCTGGCATTCCTGGAGAAACTGACGCCGGTCCGCCGACTGGTCTTCGCGGGGGCGGTCTTCTTCTTCGTTCTGTGGGTATTGCTGGACCTCTCTCAGTACGCCTGGTGGTCGTTCTTACTGCTCAATCTTCTCCTGGTTCTTGAGGTGGCCGACAAGCTCGTCACGAAGAACGAGTTGGTCATCGCGCGGGAGATCCAACTGGGACTCTTGCCGTCCGATCCGCCCGTTCCTTCCGGCTTTCGTGTCGCAGCCTACTCGGAGGTGGCCAATTCTGTCGGTGGGGATTACTATGATGCGATCGCATGTCCGGACGGGTCTGTCCTCTATGTGCTGGCGGACGTTTCCGGCAAGGGCATCTCTGCCGCATTGTACACGACGACCGTACAAACCGCCCTGCGTATTTTTGCAACGGAGACCCAGGACCCGCGTGAGCTGGTTCTGAAATTGGATTCTTATCTGCGGGGTCAACTCCGCCGCTCGTATTTTCTGACACTGCTCGTTGTGAAGGTTGAGCCGACGGGAGTGGCAACGGTCTGTCGTGCCGGACACCCGGGCGTGCTGCATTTCGACGCGTCGGAAGGATCTGTGCGGCCCGTGCGCCCTCCGGGCGCGGCCATCGGCATGGCGAGCGGAGCGAGCGTCGGAGTGGAGGATACTCTGCGGGAGGCGTTGCAATGTGAACGTGCCGACCTGGGCGTGGGGGACGTCCTTCTCCTGGTGTCCGATGGCCTTCTGGAAACGGTGAACCTGGAAGAGAAGGAATACGGCGAGCATCGGGCGATGGCCTTGCTTCGTGCATTCCCCGCGGATGCGCCCGCTTCTTTTCGGGATCGACTTCTTGCGGACCTGAAAGAATTTCGGTCGGGGGCGGATCTGCGGGATGATGTCACATTCATCATTCTGCGTCGGGATCCAATCATGGCTTGAACGTTCGGCGGAGTTTTCGTATACTATCGCTCCGCAAGGCAGAAACGAAGAAATCGCTGGCGTAGCTCAGTCCCGTCACGCCCAACGAGCGAGAGCGAGTTGGAGGCGTGACGAGCCTGCCTGCGTGCCGAACACTTCGGCAGGCAGGGATGCCGCCGTTCAGTGAAGTGCTTGAGGCGGCGGCACTGGTAGTGCAGTTTTGGTTTCGCATAGGCCCTAACAAAAATATGCTGGCGTAGCTCAGCTGGTAGAGCAGCTGATTCGTAATCAGCAGGTCGACGGTTCAAATCCGCCCGCCAGCTCCACTCCTTCCCGCCATCTCAGCGGGGGCGATGTCTGATGCAGTACTCCGGATTCCACGGACGGAACATCCGCTTCGGCGGATGTTTTTTTTTGTCAGGCGCGCACCATGATGGATTCGATCGCCCGTAAGTAGTTGAAATTGTAGCCAATTGTGGATACCTTTAAAAACTTTAGTCAACTCGACAGTACTCCTCCTTCTCCGGAACCTATGAAGAACGGCACGATTGAAGGCGTCATCGCCCAGGTTATTGGTCCTGTGGTGGATATTGACTTCAGCGGCGGGGTACTGCCCCAGATCCTCAATGCTGTGAAGATCCCCCGCACGAACGTCGAGGGCGTACAGGAAGTACTCATCGTCGAGGTCCAGCAGCATCTTGGTGAGGACCGCGTTCGGTGTGTGGCCATGGACTCCACGGATGGGCTGGTGCGGGGCATGAAAGCGACCGATACCGGCGGGCCGATGATGGTCCCGGTCGGTCCGAGCGTCCTCGGTCGTTTGATTAACGTCATCGGAGAGGGGATCGATGGGTTGGGCCCCATTGAGGCGAAGAAGCACTATCCCATCCACCGGCCGGCTCCGGCGTTCAGCGACCTGACCACGAAGAAGGAACTGTTCGAGACGGGCATTAAGGTCATCGACCTGTTGGAGCCCTACACAAAGGGGGGCAAGACGGGCCTCTTCGGCGGCGCCGGCGTCGGCAAGACCGTGATCATCCAGGAATTGATCCACAACATCGCCACCCATCATGGCGGGTATTCGGTCTTCAGCGGCGTCGGTGAGCGGACGCGTGAGGGGAACGACCTGTGGCTGGAGATGAAGGAGTCGGGCGTGTTGAGCAAGACCGCGCTCGTGTTCGGCCAGATGAACGAACCTCCGGGAGCACGCCAGCGTGTCGGATTGACGGCTCTCACCATGGCGGAGTACTTCCGCGACGAAGAAGGGAAGGATGTGCTGCTGTTCATCGACAACATTTTTCGATTCGTGCAGGCGGGTTCGGAAGTGTCCGCTTTGTTGGGGCGCATGCCTTCGGCCGTCGGCTATCAGCCGACGTTGGGCACCGAGATGGGTGAACTGCAGGAGCGGATCACGTCCACCAAGAAGGGATCGATCACGTCCGTGCAGGCCATCTATGTGCCAGCAGACGACCTGACCGACCCTGCGCCGGCGACGACCTTCAGCCACCTGGATGCCACGACGGTGTTGAGCCGCCAAATCTCTGAGTTGGGCATCTATCCGGCCGTTGACCCCCTCGATTCCACATCGCGCATCCTCCAGCCGGATGTGGTGGGCGAGGAGCATTACGGCGTGGCAAAACGGGTGAAGGAGACCCTCCAGACCTACAAGGACCTCCAGGATATCATCAATATCCTCGGGATGGACGAGTTGTCCGACGAGGACAAACTGACTGTCGCCCGGGCCCGAAAGATCCAAAAGTTCCTTTCCCAGCCGTTCTTCGTCGCCGAGCAATTCACAGGGTATCCCGGCAAGTATGTGAAACTCGAAGACACGATCCGCGGGTTCAAGATGATCCTCGACGGCGAATGCGACCAATTGCCGGAGAACGCCTTCCTGTATGTGGGACCGATCGAGGAAGCGTTCGATCGCGCCAAGCAGATGCAGGCGGCGTAACCGGTCATGAGCGACAAGCGATATCGGTTGGAGATCGTCACCCCGCGCCGCACCGTCTTTGCCGCCGAAGTGATCTCCTTCAGCGCACCCGGCGTGGTCGGCGGATTTCAGGTCCTCCACAGCCATGCGCCTCTCCTTTCCTCGCTGCGCACCGGAGAGGTCAAGCTCGTCGAACCCAGCGGAACGGAGCTGCGGTTTTCCACGAGCGGCGGGTTCGTCGAGGTGCGGAACAATACGGTCGTCCTTCTCGCAGAGACCGCGGAGCGTTCCGATGAGATCGACATCCACCGCGCGCACGCCGAACAACTGGTGAGCGCGGGCAAGGCTTACTA
>CAYIHQ010000232.1:0-999 GCA_964362905.1 uncultured Ignavibacteriaceae bacterium | reverse complement strand
CGAGGTGGTGGTTGTACAGCTCGGGGGCGGCGTCGCAGAGCGCCTGGATGCAGTCGCGTCGCGCGTGAAAATCCGCGGGCAGGACTTCCACCGTGGTGGACGGGCAGGCCGCGTGGATCGCGCGCACGCAGCGCGCGAACGGGCGCAACAGCGTCTGGCGGAGCGCGCGCCAAAGGTCGACCTGGATCGGGCCCGTGTGGCCTTGGCGAGAGCGATCAATCGGCTCAAGGTCGCGGGACCACACTAGAACCGACAGCCCTCCGGACACGGTCAGGGAGGGCTGTTGCATGATTCTCCATTCGTTGACAAAGCATCGTCTGCGGGGTATATTCTACCGACCTTCGACGAAGAACCGATGCAGCGCCCTTCACGGCCGACTGTTGCGACCATCCGCCTCCCCATCCTTGCCTCCAATCTCCGTCTGATTCAGCGCCGCGTAGGCCGCGGTGTGGGCATCATGGCGGTGGTCAAGGCCAATGCGTACGGCCACGGTATGGTCCCGGTCTCCCGCTACCTCGAGGACCACGGCATTACTGCCTTCGGTGTGGCATTCGCCGAAGAAGGTGCGACCCTGAGGGCGGAGGGTCTCCGGTCTTCGATCCTGGTGTTCGCCCTTTCCCATGATGCCCAGGCGGACCTGTGTATCCGCCACCGGCTGGAACCGACCGTCGCAACGGTCGACAGCATACGCTCTCTGCAGCGGGCCGCTGAACGTCGACGCTGTACCGTCAACGTCCACCTGAAGATCGACACCGGCATGAACCGGGTGGGCATCCGGCCCGATGATGTCCCGGCGATCCTGCGGGAACTTGCACGCGCGCGGCGCCTGCAGGTGAAGGGTGTGTACACCCACTTCGCCACGGCGGATGAGCCGGATTCTCCGTTTGCGAGGGAGCAGATCGCACGCTTTGACCGGGCGGTCGAAAGCGTGATCAAAGCCGGCGTGGAACCTGAAGTGGTGCACGCGTCCAACAGCGGAGCGATCCTCCATCAACCGGA
>CAYIHQ010000231.1:0-4530 GCA_964362905.1 uncultured Ignavibacteriaceae bacterium | reverse complement strand
CCCACCAGCATTCGCCTCGCCGACCTGGTTCATTCTTCTTCGGGCATGGATCCTGGGATTGATCGTGGTTCAGGTCGTCATCGGCTGGCTCTCATTCCGGTTGCTGCGGGAGATCCATCGTCCGGCCGATTCCACCAACCAGTCTCCGCAAGCCTGACGGCTCTCCAGCCATTTTTTCCGGGACAACGTGACGACACCGAAAGATCCGCGAGGGATGAAACGACCGTGAAAACGCGGTGTCCCTGGTGCGGCGACGACCCGTTGTATGTGCAGTACCATGACCGCGAATGGGGCATTCCCGTTCGTGACGACCGCCGACTCTTCGAGCTGCTGACGCTGGAAGGGGCACAGGCGGGCCTCAGTTGGATCACGATCCTTCGGAAACGCGAGAACTATCGACGGGCGTTTCACCGCTTTGACGCACGGCGCATCGCCCGGTTCACGCAGCGCGACGTACGTCGCCTCCTCTCTGACAGCGGGATCGTCCGCAATCGATTAAAGATTGCCTCGACCGTGTCCAATGCGAAGGCGTTCCTCGAGGTCCAAGGGGAATTCGGAAGTTTTCGCCGGTACATCTGGCAGTTCATCGGCGGTTCGCCTCAGGTTCACCACTTTCGGTCGATCCGCGTGGTGCCGGCGACGACCCCCGAGGCCCATGTGATGAGCAAGGATCTGCGGCGCCGCGGATTCCGGTTCGTCGGCCCTACCATCTGTTATGCCTTCATGCAGGCGTCTGGCATGGCCAACGATCATCTCGTGTCCTGCTATCGTCATCCATCGCAACGAAAGACCCGCGCATGACGCAGAAGGAGAGCATTCGCAAGCTCCGAACCATCCCCGGCGTTGGGGCGAGCATTGCGGAGGACCTGTGGGACCTTGGTATCCGGACGGTCGATGACCTTCGGGGAAAGGATCCGGAACGCCTCTATCAGCGCCGCTGTCGGCAACAAGGCACGGCCATCGATCGGTGTCTGCTGTATGTGTTCCGGTGCGCCGTCTACTACGCCGACACGCCCCGGCCAAACCCAGATCGGCTCCTCTGGTGGAATTGGAAGGATCCGGCCCCTCGGCGGCGTTCCCGGAGATCTTCTTGACTGTCGCTCTGAGAATGACCTGATGCTCATCGCCCTCCTCAAAGGTATTGCGATCGGTTTCACCCTTGCGGCCCCCGTGGGTCCCATCGGCGTGCTCTGCATTCGCCGGACGCTGGCGGAAGGACGTCGGTCCGCGCTCTCGACGATGTTGGGTGCGGCAGCAGCGGATTCGGTCTACGGTCTTGTCGCCGTTTTCGGCGTGACGCTGGTGTCAGATTTTATGACAGCTCACATGATTTGGTTCCGTCTCATTGGCGGAGCGGTCCTTCTGGTCCTCGGCGTGCGAACCTTTCGAGCGCACATACCCAGCGCTCCGCCTCGTCTGACCTTCAATGAACACGCGGGGAATTTCCTCTCCACGTTCCTCCTCACCTTGACCAATCCCCTCACCCTATTTGCCTTCGCGGCCGTCTTGGCCGGGGTGGGGACGGTGGAGGAGGTGTCGTCCACGAAGACTGCGGCATTTCTGGTCGGCGGCGTCTTCCTGGGTTCTCTGTCATGGTTCACGACGCTGATCAGCCTCACCTACATGTTCCGCACTTTCCTGCGGAACCGGGGCCTCGACCTCATCAACAAGATCACGGGAACTCTGATCGTCGTTTCCGGATTGGCTGCTCTCCTCAGTACGTTATTGTAGGACCACGTTTCATTTCAATTGCCAGCCCTTCGATCCCTTCCGGCGTAACGCGGGTCCGCACAGGCGCGCCTTCCTCGCCACAGGCTCGCACTCGAAGCGAGAACCCTACTCTTGTGAATGCTAGATTTGTTGGCATTCCACGACGACAGCATTGTGATATTCCATCGTCAGGAAACCTGCATCCCTCGCGGCAGGAAACACTCCCACCTGCAAGAATTGTTCGAGGTAAAAGCGCCGTCTTCCACGCGTCCACGCGCGGTTGAGTTGCGGCATGAAGGTTGCATATTTCACGCGTATCGTGCGTTGATTCCCTCCAGGGCCACATCCCGCCAGCCCGCACTGTCGACGCACTGTGTCCTTCCCCCACAGGAACCTGACCGCATGGTCACCATCCAACGCAACGACTTGGATTCTCTTTTCGCCGCGCTTGAGCGGCGCGGATTACGCATCATCGGTCCGACGGTGCGCGACGAAGCCGTGGTTCTCGATTTCATCCACACTTCCGCCGCGTTGCCACGCGGTCGCGCCGACGAACAAGCGCCGGGGCATTATCGCCTGCGGGAGCGTGACGACGATGCACTGTTCGGTTATGCCGTCGGCCCGCTTTCGTGGAAGCAGTTCCTCTACCCGCCGTTGCAGACTCTCCTCCGGGCCCGTCGGGAAGGCACTCCGAAGCGATCCGGTGCGCCGGGATTCATCATCGACACGGATGCGGAAGCTGCCGTTGAGCCGAGTCTGGCCTTCTTTGGTGTGCGACCCTGCGACCTCGCGGCCATGGTACGGTTCGACAGCGTGTTTCTCGGCGGACCGTATCGGGACCCGGGCTACGCTCGACGCCGACAGAATGCTTTCATCGTGACGGTCCACTGCACGCGACCGGGTGGGACATGTTTCTGTGTCTCAATGGGCACGGGTCCGAAGGCTCTGGGGGGATATGACATCGCTCTTACGGAGGTCGTGCAAGGCGATCGTCACTTCTTTCTTGCTGAGCCGGGTACGGGGCGCGGATCGTCCGCGTTGGACGATGTGCCGACGACTTCCAGCACCGCAGAGGAGATCAGTGCCGCCGACTGCCTTCTCGGGGAAGCTTCACGGCACATGGGACGGAGTTTGGACACGGACGGATTGCGGGAACTGTTCCTGAAGAACTTCGAACATCCACGATGGCAACAAACCGCGCAACGTTGCCTCGCATGCACCAATTGCACCATGGTGTGTCCGACGTGCTTCTGCAGCACGATGGATGACACGACCGATCTGACCGGGAGCTCGGCCGAGCGGCGCCGGAGATGGGATTCCTGCTTCACGCTCGAATACTCCCATATTCACGGCGGCAGTGTCCGTCCGTCCGGCATGTCCCGCTATCGACAGTGGATCACGCACAAGCTGTCGTCATGGGTTAACCAATTCGGGACGTTCGGCTGCACCGGATGCGGACGTTGCATCACGTGGTGCCCCGTCGGCATCGATCTCACGCAGGAAGCCGAGGCCCTGCGACATCCACTTACAGATCCAGCAACTCTTCACCGGGAGAACACCGATGGAAGACCTGAAACGCATCCTGCACAGCCTTCCGTTCTTTGAAGGGTTTTCCGAGGAGCATTTTGCGCTCCTCGTCGGATGTGCGCGGAATGAACGCGCTGCTGCGGGCACATTCCTGTTCCGCGAAGGCGAGGAGGCGACGAAGTTCTTCCTCCTCCGGGAGGGGCGGGTCTCCGTGGAGATCCATTCGCCCGGCCTGGGCCCGCTGACGGTGCAGACCGTCTCGGAGAACGAACCGCTCGGTTGGTCCTGGCTCTTCGCGCCGTACACCTGGCATTTTGACGCCCGCGTGACCGAGGACACCCGCCTCGTGTCGTTCGACGGACTTTGCCTGCGAACGAAGTGTGAGAACGACCACACCTTTGGGTATCAACTCTTGAAGCGCTTCTCGAGCATCATGACCCAGCGGATCGAAGCACTCAGCTTCCAACTTATGGACGTGTATGGAGACCATGCCTGATCTCACAGTGGAGCCGGCAGCGGCAGCCGCATCCCGCGACCCCATGCGGCCGCAGCCGTACCGCATTGTCCGGTTCACGCAGAACACCCACGACACCTTCACGGTCGCGCTCGAAGACCTGAACGGGGCGGGTGGGATCGAGTTCCGGCCGGGACAGTTCAATATGCTTTATCTGTACGGGGTCGGTGAGATCCCCATTTCGATCAGCGGGAATCCGGCGGACAGAACCGCGGTCATTCACACGACGCGCGCTGTGGGCACGGTGACGAAAGCCATGCGCAACCTCCGCAGAGGCGACACGCTTGGTGTGCGCGGACCTTTCGGCGCGCCGTGGCCCCTCGAACATGCCCGCGGCCGGGATGCGGTCATCGTCGCCGGCGGCATCGGGTTGGCGCCGCTTCGCCCAGTCCTGTACCATCTTATCGCCCATCGGCAGGAATACAACAAGGTCGTGCTCCTCTACGGCACGCGGAGTCCCGTGGACATTCTGTACCGTGACGAACTTGAAGCCTGGCGAGCACGGTTCGACCTCGACGTCTACGTGACGGTGGACCGGGGCATGGAGGGTTGGCGGGGCAACGTGGGATTCGTCTCCGGTCTCATCGGCAAGGCCCCATTCGATGCGGGCAACACCACCGCCTTTCTGTGCGGACCCGAGGTGATGATGCGAGTCTGCGCTACCGAGCTTCTCAACCGGGGCGTCTCCGACGGCGAGGTGTTCATTTCCATGGAGCGGAACATGAAGTGCGGCATCGGATTCTGCGGCCATTGCCAACTCGGACCGTTCTTTATCTGCA
>CAYIHQ010000230.1:0-4543 GCA_964362905.1 uncultured Ignavibacteriaceae bacterium | reverse complement strand
CCCTGTTCGTACTAATGAATTCGATGCGACTCCTCCGGTTCGGGGCGGACGGGGGGCTGGATTCCGCCGTCGGTGCAAAGGTCATTTCCCGTTGACTTTTGGGGGGATTTTGGCTACTTTTGTATCCTCATCGTTCAAACTTTGGAAATACTCATGTACGCAATTGTAGAGATCGCCGGATCGCAGGTGAAGGTGTCGATGGACCAGAAGGTCATGGTCCCCCTGTTGACATCCGACGTCGGCGCGACGGTCAAGTTCGACAAGGTCCTCCTGAAGAGCGACGAGGCCACGACATCCGTGGGCTCGCCGTATCTGAGCGGGGCCTATGTGGAAGCCAAAGTGGTCCGCCACGGCAAGGACGACAAGGTGGAAGTGTTCAAGAAAAAGAAACGTAAGGGCTACAAGGTACTTCGCGGCCATCGCCAGCCCTTCACGCAGGTCGAGATCGTCAAGGTCGCGTAAGGAAGGATCCAGACATGGCACATAAAAAAGGCGCAGGCAGCACCAGGAACGGCCGGGACAGCAATGCCCAACGACTCGGTGTCAAGAAATTCGGGGGCGAAGCTGTTCGCGCGGGCAATATTCTCGTGCGGCAACGCGGCACCAAGATGCACCCGGGCACCAACGTCGGGATCGGGAGCGACGATACGCTCTTTGCCCTAGTCGACGGCGTCGTCCGATTCGAGCGGGTCGGAAAGATCAGGCAACGAGTGAGCGTGCATCCGGCCGCCTGATGTTGTTCGTTACCAGCCCCGTGCCCTGCGCGGGGCTTTTTGTTCTTCTCCTCTCAACCTCTTAACCTCACATCCTCATACCTCCGCACTAGGAGACCTCTCATGAGCAAGATCACAGTGATTGGCGCTGGCAACGTGGGCGCGACCACCGCCCAGCGAATCGCCGAAAAAGAACTCGCGAACGAGGTGGTACTGATCGACGTCATCGAAGGCATGCCCCAGGGGAAGGGCCTGGACATGTACGAATCGGCGCCGGTCGAGTGTTTTGATACCATGGTCACCGGCACAAATGCGTACGAGGCGACGGCTGGCTCCGACATCATCGTCATGACGGCCGGGATCGCACGCAAGCCCGGCATGAGCCGCGACGATCTTCAGAGCACGAACGCCGGGATCGTCAAATCATGCATCGAGCAGGCCGTGAAGCATTCGCCGAAGTCGATCATCCTGGTGGTCTCCAATCCGCTCGACGTCATGACCTATGTCGCCAAGAAGGTCAGCGGGTTTGATCGCAATCGCGTCATCGGCATGGCGGGCGTGCTGGACAGTGCCCGGTTCCGCTCGTTCATCGCGATGGAGCTCAAGGTCTCGGTCGAGGACGTGTCAGCGTTCGTCCTCGGAGGGCATGGAGACTCGATGGTGCCCTTGCCGCGCTATTCGACCGTGGCTGGCATTCCGCTTCCCGACCTGATGGACCAGGCAACAATCGACCGGCTCGTGAAGCGCACGCGGGACGGCGGCATTGAGATCGTGAACTTCCTGAAGACTGGCAGCGCGTACTACGCTCCCTCTTCCGCCGTCGTCCAGATGGTGGAAGCTATCGTGAAGGACAAGAAGCGCATCCTGCCGTGCGCGGTCTGGCTGCAGGGCGAGTACGGCCAGTCGGACGTGGTCGCGGGCGTGCCGATCAAGATCGGCAAGGCGGGCCTCGAGCAGATCATCCAGATCAAGCTGACCCCGGATGAGCAGACGGCGTTGAATAAATCGGCTGCAGACGTCAAGGCGAATATCGCCAAGCTGGCCATCTAGGGCCACGGCCAGTCGTTGAATTTTTCATCGATTCAGTGCAAGCTGCAATTTCAGTATTGACACTCAGAGGCTCAATGCGTAACATTCCCCCAGTTGGGAATGGGGCACTGAGCCTCTTCATGTTGCGCGCCCTGATTCCGTTCCCGCAACCCCCACCATTCTCCCCTATAGGAGGAGTGTCGCATGACCTCATCTTTGGTACGTTCGCTTCGCATACTGTCAATCGTGGGAACCGCCCTTCTTGCATTGGCTGGCTGCGACAAGGACAGTTCGACCGAACCGACAGACACGAATATTCCCGACAACATTTTTCCGTTGACAGCCGGACGCGTGATCTCCTATAGCGGGTATTTGACGCAGAACGACACCGAGACGAAGATCGCAGCTTCGGAAGCCGGATACAGCACGACCTGGTCGATCACCACCAAGATCCCCGTAAACGCCGTCTTCCCGAATCCCCCATTCAATGTGAGCGGAAATGCCGTGCTCATCCGCGACACGACCAAGGTTCCCGGCGTCGGTGTTGCAATGAAGTTCACCCCCGTCTTTGTCAACTTCGACAGCACCACGGGGGAATACACCTACATGACGAACCTCGGATTCTTTTATCGCACGTTTCAGGTCAAAGCCGCCGGTGTCACCACCATTCGCAGCGATTCGTTGCGCTTCATCGTTTTGGCCAATCCGCGCGCTGGCATGGGTGGAACGTTCACGTGCTTTGACGAGACCTTTGCCGGTACGGTTGCGGGCTCCGCCACGAATGTGAGCCTCAAGATCACGGGGACTTGGGCGTCTGCCAAGGAGTCTTTGACAGCTGGCGGAGCAACCTATGAAACATACTACCTCGAGATTCGGCGTGTAGTGACCATCGCCGGCACACCTGTGGCCACGGGTCTCACGGCCAAATTGTGGGTGGTCGCTGGCGTCGGCCCGGTGAAGATGCACCTGATCGGCGATACAGAGACCCACGGCAATTATCGTGTGATCTCCGGAAAGAACTTCTAGACATTGCACCAATGATATTTCGACAACAGGCCCTGACCAATTTTCTGGCCAGGGTCTGTTGTTCACACCACTCCAACCCACTTCTGGAGTCCACGATGAGCTCGAGCTGTCTATGGACCGCCTGCCTCCTTCTCTGCGCCTCGACCAGTCTCTCTGCGCAACGCGGGTCGGTGTCGGGAACCGTCCGGCACAATGAGACGCAGGAACCAATACCGTCGGTCAATCTCCGCATTGTTGGAACACACTTGGGGGCGGCCACGAATGACGCTGGCGGCTACCGAATCGGGGCAGTCCCCGCCGGGAGATATAAGCTGCTGGTGACGGCTGTCGGATACCGATCGGCGGAAGCCAGCATAGTTGTGCGGGAGGACGAGGAAATGCGCCAGAACCTGTTGTTGGTCGACGAAGCTGTACGCTCCAGCGACGTGATGGTCTATGGCGCTTCGCTTCGACGTGAACGGATCACGGACGCGCCGGCTTCCGTGACTCAGCTGGATGCCGCCGACATCGCCCGACGAGCCGGGTCGGGCCAGCTACCCAAGATGCTGGAATCGGAGCCAGGCATCGACATCGTCCAGAACGGATTGTTTGACTTCAACATCAATACACGTGGTTTCAACAGCTCACTCAACCGCCGCGTACTTGTGCTTTTAGACGGTCGCGACCTCGGGACCGCTTTCCTGGGCTCCACTGAATGGAACGGCCTGTCCATGCCTCTCGAGGAAATGGGGCGTATTGAGATGGTACGCGGTCCCGGCTCAGCGCTGTATGGCGCCAATGCCTTCAACGGCGTCATGAATATCACGTCGATGAATCCACGCACCTCGCAGGGTACCAAGGTGATCGTCGGGGCCGGCGATCCTCTGATGTACCGGGCGGATGTTCGCCACGCGGGAACGAACGGGGATTGGAGCTATCGAGTCAATGCCGGGTTGATCCAGGGCACAAGTTTCAGCAAGAACCGCTCTTGGGGGCCCGACTCCCTCGCCCTCTTCCCGCCCCGGATGAAGCCCACGACCGAGTTCGAATACGCCGGATTCACGCCAGGATTGAACAATGAGGCCGTGATCTTGTGGGATGACATGGTCTCTTCAATGTACGGGTCGGCACGCGTCGATTATGACTTCGGCGACGGTGCCTCAGCCACGCTCGAAGGCGGTACCACGCTTGTCCAAAATGAAACGATTGTCACGGGCATCGGACGCGTTCAAGCGATCGAAGCCACGCGGCCGTGGGTTCGCGCTCACTATCGAGGCGGCGGCCTGGCCGTCAACGTGTGGTCAAACGGACGATATAATCGCGAGCCCGACCGCTCCCTCTCTACCGGTTTGCCTCTCATCCAGAATGCCCAGATCAGCTTGGGAGAGGTCCAGTATTCTTTTACGCCTCTGCAGGATCTCTTCGTGGTCGGCGGAGTCTCACAGCGGTACGTCAACATCGATACGGACGGAACGCTCATGACCGCCGCCCGGAACGATAACATGACGGGCGTATTCGGTCAACTGGAATACACCATGGGGTGGTCGTTGAAAGCTCTCGTCGCGGCACGTTGGGACCGATCCTCACTCCACGAAAGCCAGTTCTCGCCGAAGGCCGCCTTGGTCTGGACGATCAATTCGCAGCATTCGCTCCGCGCCACATACAACCGGGCCTTTCAATCTCCCAACTATTCGGAACTCTACCTCAACGTCAAGCATCCCTTGCGGGCCGTGATCTACCTCGGCAACTCCAAGCTTCGACCCGAGACCATCACCGGCTACGAGGTCGGATACAAT
>CAYIHQ010000229.1:0-4554 GCA_964362905.1 uncultured Ignavibacteriaceae bacterium | reverse complement strand
CGCATACGGATAGTATTGTACTCATATCCGTTGCGTTAGATTATTGAACCCAAGTTTCATGAAATCAACGACACAATCGATTTTTTCCGCAACCTGCTAGTCGTTCCCGCACGATTCTGGCGGGAATCGCTCCTTTTCAACAGCGCGGCCCCCGACAGAAGCATTCGGGGGTGACGTTTCTTTTTTTGCCGCTTCTAGTCAGATTGCGAAAGCAGCGGGGCCAGCCGGAGGGGTCGACATCCAAGCGAGGAGCTCGTCCGTGGTCCGCCGCGATCACTTCCGTACGCTCTTGAGCGCCTTTCGGAGCTTCGCGTACGTTCGTTCGATGTCTTCGGACACGAGCTTCGTCTCGGCGAGGGTCGGCATGAAGTTCGTATCGCCGTTCCAGCGGGGGACAAGATGGAAATGGATGTGCTGGTCGATGCCCGCGCCGGCGGGGCGGCCGAGATTGGCGCCAATGTTGTACCCGTGCGGGTTCATCACCTTCTTCATCGCCGCCATCATCCGCGCTATCAGGGCCATCACTTCGGCATGCTCCTTCGCGGTCAGATCGCCGAGATCGGAAGTGTGCTTGTACGGCACAACCATGATGTGCCCGCTGTTATACGGGTAGAGGTTCATCATCACGAAGCACGTTTGGCCGCGATGGACGATGAGATTGCGCTTATCCTTGCGGCTGGCCGTGACAGCGCAGAACAAACATTCGTCGCCGTGCTGCTGTTCGCGCTTGAAGGAGGCGATGTACTGAGATCGCCAGGGAGAAAAGAGCCGTTCCATAGTCGTGTTTGAAGTGAGGGGGTCGTGTGGAGAGAACGCGGCGTCCAAGAGCCCCGCGGTGAACAGATGATATTTTGCAAGGTAAATAAAATGGCCACAAAGAACGCAAAGATGACAGAGAGCGCACGGATAATTTCACACCACGTTCTTTGTGCTCTTGTGGCTCATTCTTTCCATCGTTCCCCTATCGAAGATCTGCGAGAACCGTTTCCGCCGCCATGCGGCCGCTGAGAACGGCTCCTTCGATGGTTGCCGGAAAACCGGTATTCGTCCAATCTCCCGCCAGGAACAGACCTGGAATATCCGTCGTCGTGCCGGGTCGAAACTTCTCGGACCCTGGCACCGGAGCGAATGTGGCGCGCATTTCCTTCACGACCAGCAAGTGGCGCACCTGAGCGCCCGCGACTGCAGGAAAGACCGCTCCCAGATCCTTCAACGCCATCCCCACCAGTTCATCCTTCTCGAGCATCACAAGATCTCCGGCGCCACTCAGCACGCAGGCGACGAACTGCCCTTCCTTTGAAGAACCGAGCATCCGCGACCGGTTAAAGGCCCACTGCATTCGTCCGTTCAACAGCGCGACGAACTCTTCTTCCATCACGCTCCGATCGAACCAGAGGTTTACGGTGATGATGGGTGAAGATGCCAGTTGCGCGGCGGAACGCGCGAATGCTGAATCCGGCAGCAGCGTTCCGACGGTATGATGCGGAACGGCGAGAATGACATGGGATGCGGGCAGCTCGTGGGCGGCCGTTCGGACGCCTGCCGCTCGTCCATCGCGGATCACGACCTGCGCGATGGCAGTTCCTGTGATCGCCTGGCCGCGGTGGTTTTCGATGAATGCCCGCGCGGGGTTGACGAGCAGCTCAGAGAGTCCAACCGTGGGAATGAGAAGCGACGCGTTCGATCGCCTTCCGAAGAATGCCTTTCGGAGCACCCTAAAGAACAGCAGAGCCGAGACGCGGTCGGGAGCGTCGTTGAGACTGCCGATGACGATGACGTCCCAGAGATGACGGCGGGCGGATTCGGACTGGCCGAGTTCCCGCAGCCAGTGTTCCACCGTCATATGCTGGAGCGCGTACTCTTTCCAGGGGGCGGACCAGAGCAATTCCAGACCCATCGTCAACAACCGGACCTTGTCCCGCGTCGTGAGTGTGGGGAGTCGCAAGAGGCCTCCGAACACATGGAAGGGAGCGGGAAGGGGGGCGGCGTGTAATGCGGTCTTGCGGCCGGTGAGGACATCGGCAAAATCGATGTGGAGAGATCGTTGAAGCCGTGCGAGAGGACGGCTGCCGATCAGGTCGAGGTAGCGGAGCGTGTCGGCGTAGCATCCCATGAGCAGATGCTGGCCGTTGTCCACGGTGTCGCCGGTCGTTTCATCCCGAAATGAGTACGTGCGACCGCCGAGATGTTGACGGCGGTCGAAGAGCGTGACGGAGCGTCCTGCATGTGCCAGATGGACAGCGGCGGAAAGTCCTGCGACTCCGCCGCCGACGATGATAACTGGAAGATTCACGGAATGTTCGACATGCGATGCTGCAAGATACAGAAGATTTTCGCGAGGGCACAGGGTCAGGGAGAGTTCCTCGCTTCGCAGGAAAACCAAAAGGCGCGGGTAAGTCTCTCAAAGACCTCCCGCGCCCTTCGAATTTCGAGTTTCGGACTTCCTTCCGATTTCGTGTTTCCTTAATATTTCGAGCTTGGTGTTTCTGACGTTTGCTTCATGCCGGCAGCTCCGTTCGCACGTACCGATGGAAATCCCGCGGGAACTTGCTGCGCAACCGGAGCATCATCACGATGAGCACTTTCACCGCTCCGCTCACCCGGATCCGGCGGCGGAAAACGTCGTACTGCGCCTGCTCGATCCGGCGGAGCAAGAGGTAGTAGATATTGCCCATGATCCGCGCGGCGGTGAACAACGGCTTGTCCTCTTCCGCCAGGGCCGCCTTGGCTACGCGGAAGAACCCGCGCGCTCGCTCGCACTCAAACTGCATCAACGCGACAAACCGGTCATTGTAGACTCCGGCCAGAAGTTCTTCCTCTGAATAACCGAACCTACCAAGGTCCTCCAGCGGAAGGTAGATCCGCCCCCGTTTTGCGTCCTGCTTCAGGTCGCGCAGAATGTTCGTCAACTGCAGGGCGATGCCGAGATTGACGGCATACTCCTTCGTCCGTTCGTTCCGATACCCGAACACCTCCGCGCACATCAATCCGACCGTCGATGCCGCCCGGTAGCAGTACTCCTGAAGTTCCTCGAAGGTCTCATACCGCTTCTTCGTCAGGTCCATCTCCATCCCCTCCAACAATCCCTCCACGTGATGGAGTGGAATATTGAAGCGCGCCATGATACGAGTCAGTCGGTTGAGCACTTGGTAGCGCGATTGACCGTTGAGCGCGCGATGGAGCTCGTCCGTCCATTGATGGAGGCGCTGTTGCTTCACGCCATCGTCACCCGTCTCGTCCACGATATCGTCCGTTACCCGGCAGAAGGTGTAGATCGTCTCGATCGCCTCGCGTTTGGGCGGGGAAAGGGTCAGGAACGACAGATAGAAATTGCTGCGTCGGTTCGCAGAGCCATCGAGCGAATCAATATGGAGTACGGTGGAAGACAATGGAAGAAGGAGTCAGGAGACAGGAGATAGTAGTCAGTAGATAGATGGATGATGCGTCAACGGTCGTCGGACAAAGATCCGGGTTTGTGCTTTTTGCCTGCCTACGTGCCCGCCTGCGCGCCGCGCTCGGCGGGCAGGCCGGCTGTCGAGGCAATTGTATATCGCTTCGCGACAGTTGTATTGGGCCTCCGGCTGGCAGGCAGGTGCCTCTTTGTGGCCAGCCTTTAGTTCGTCAAGGGTCGCAGAGCCCGAATGAGCATCGCCGAGACGTCGGTCCAGCGCAACCGGGGACGATTCTGAAGTATAGTATAACCAGAACGCTCGATTTTGTCCAGAACCCGCATTCCGCCCAACCAGGTGAGGCGCAATTCGAGGCGCAGGGGCTGGCGCACGACGCCTGGAAGCGTGGAGCCCTGGCGGAAGAGATCCTTTGTACGGTCCACCTCAAACGCCATCAACGAACGGAATTGTTCCGAGGACTTTCCGGTCATCAGTTGCTCCTCCGAGCATCCGAACCGACGAAGGTCCTCCCGTGGAACGTACAAGCGGTCGCGGCCAACATCCACGCCAAGATCCTGCCAGAAGTTGGTCAGTTGCAGCGCCGTGCAGATGGCGTCCGATCGCGCTGCGAGTGCGTGGTCATGATATCCGAATAGCAGCAGCACGAGACGTCCGACGGGATTGGCCGAACGGCGACAATAGTCGAGCACGTCGTCGAACATCTCATAGCGATGCGTGACCACATCTTGGCGGAACGCCGACAGAAGGTCGGCGAACAACTGCTGAGGAAGCTCGAATTGCCGTACGGTCTGTCCAAGTGCGATGAATGCAGGATGGTCGGCTGTTCCGGCATACGCGGCGTCGAGACGGCGTTGCCACAGGTCGAGCAATCGAAGCCGTTCCTCGTTCTCCATTCCCGGCTCATCCGCGATGTCGTCGGCGATGCGTGCGAATGCATACACTGCGGCGATATGCGGACGGACATTTCGCGGCAAGAGGCGCGACGCCACCGGAAAATTCTCATAATGCGACGACGCCAGCCGGAGACACCACGCGTAGGCCTCGTCGACGCTCCACGAGCGCGGGGGAGGATGAAGGAGAGTGAGATTCACGAAGGGACGGCGTGGGGATCGATCTGGCTGACGATCGGGACGGACGACGGATC
>CAYIHQ010000228.1:0-4557 GCA_964362905.1 uncultured Ignavibacteriaceae bacterium | reverse complement strand
TTCCGTGTGGATGCCAAGATGCTGACGGCCGTCGAGCAGTTTTAGGACTGCATCGGGGATCCCCCCAATGCCGAGTTGCATCGTCGCTCCATCCTCGATGAGTGTGGCAATGAGACCGGCAATCTTCATTTCGATGTCGGTGGCCGACCGGCCGACGAGTGTGAGGAGCGGCTCGGAGCATTCGACGATCTTGTGGACCCGGGACACATGGATGAAGTCGTCGCCCAGGGTTCTTGGCATGCGTTCGTTCACCTGCGCGACCACGATGCGCGCGCTCTCCGCCGCGGCCTTGGACGCACCACACTCAACCCCGTAGGTCATAAAGCCGTGCTCGTCCGGCGGTGAGACGTGAATGAACGCCACATCCAGCGGGATCGTGCGCTGAGTGAAGAGCGCAGGGATGTCCGAGAGGTGGACGGGCACGTAATCCGACCGCCCGTCGGCGATCGCCTCGCGGTCGGCGGGACCGACGAAGAGCGAATTGTGACGAAAACTTGCCTCCATGCCCAGTTTCGCCAACGGGTCTTCGCCAAGCAGGAGGAGATGGTTCACATCTACCTCACGAAGCTCAGAGGCTCGGCGGGCCAGCGCGTGTGTCAGCAGCAGCGGCGTGGCCGCGTTGCCGGAAATGAAGATGTGGTCGCCCGACTTGACGACCGTGACGGCCTCGTCGGGGGAGACGACCTTGACCATGTAATGGGGAAGCCAATTCACAGAGGACTCCTTGGGCCCGTTGCACGACGTGCCAGCGGGCATGAGATGGAAGGTCGGGGAGACACAGGACAGCGGAACCGTTCCGGCGAGGCCGGTACGGCGATCGAGGGATGGATCGAATCAGCCCGGGACCTACGAAGGGCGGTCGCCCTTCAACAGATCCTCGATCGCCTGCGAGACCAGTTCGACGTCCACGGGCTTGTAGAACACCATCGACCCCATGGATTCGATATCAGCGGTCACATCCTGCCGCAGCGGGATATAGCCTCGCAGGAGAATGAGCGGTACATGGACGGCCCGTGTGCGCAACACATCGAGCACGCGACGCACATCCTCCGAGAACGTGAAAAGATCCACCAAGACCAGGTCCGGATTCTCGCGTTGCAGAGAATCCGACAAGGCCGTGATGGTCGTTTCGCGCGTGATGCGGTAGCGGTCCTCGAGGATGAGCACCAGCGTGCGGGCGAGGTCGGCGTCCGGACTGAATATCAGGACGCTCTTGGAGCCGGCCCCGCGAGTGGGACCCGCCGCCGGTTTGGCCATGGTCTGAGAAGCTGTCACCGTTCGTCCATCCTTCGGCGCCGTACGCACGACACGCGGACATCGTCGGTGACGATGCCTGCACGCGACGCCGGGATCGGCATCCTAGGCCCGCTCCTCGACTGCGTGGTCTTCGATCGAAAGCTCGGCCAGCTTCCGATAGAGCGACGAAATGCTGATGCCAAGCAGTTTGGCGACCTTCCTCTTGTCGTTGCTGTTGGCACGGAGCGACTCGAGGATGAGCGCGCGTTCGTACGAATGGACAGCTTCTTTCAGCGTGCCCGACCCGACGAGGGCGGACATGGTACTCGTGGTGAGATAATCATCGGACATGGTGGATTTCCTCCCGAAAAACATTCCCCGGGATGAATGAGTGACAGGAATCCCGGACGGGGGCGAAGGGACAAGGAGCGTGCCATCTCCCTCGGAAGGGGAAGCGGGGGAAATGGAACGAAGAAAGGGGCTCTGAAAGCCCCCTTTTTAGCGAAGATTCGAAATTCTGAGAAACGGTCCGGCGCAATTCTCAGGACTAGGAAGGCCTCTCCCGGGCCTGAGCCTCGCGCACTGGTCAGGGAGTGGCTGTGATCTGGAGTTCTTCGATCTTGCGGTAGAGCGAAGAAAGGCTCATCCCAAGGGCCCGGGCCGTCTCATCTTTGCTCTGATGATGGCGCGCCAACGCCTGCTGGATGAACATGCGCTCGAAGTCCTTCACGGCTTCCTTCAACGGCTGGTCGCCGTAGGCAACGGGTGCGGCGGGGGGCGGGCCGTCTCCCTCCGACCACATCGACTCGGGCAGGTGCTCCGGACCGATGAACTCGCCATCACAGAAGATGACCGCCCTCTCGATGGCGTTCTGCAGTTCGCGCACCTCCCCTTTCCACTGGTGGTGGAGCAGCACGCGCATGGCGTCGTTGGTAAACCCGCGAATGGCCTTGCTCGTCTGTTTCGTGAACAGTTCGAGGAAAAAGTTCGCCAGGATGGGGATATCATCCGGCCGGGCGCTAAGGGGCGGCAGGTTCACTTCGACAACATTCAACCGGTAGAACAGGTCATCCCGAAATCGTCCTGCTTCGACCTCTTTGCGCAGGTCCTTGTTCGTGGCCGCGATGATCCGCACATCGACCTTGACAAGATCCGTTGTTCCGACCGGAGTGATCTCTTTCTGTTCCAGCACGCGCAGCAATTTGACCTGAAGGTTGAGGGGGATCTCGCTCACTTCGTCGAGGAAGATGGTCCCCTCGTGCGCCACCTTGAACATGCCTTCCTTGTCCGTTGTGGCGCCCGTGAACGACCCCTTCTTGTGTCCGAACAGCTCGCTTTCGAACAACGTATCGACGATGGCGCCGCAATTGACCGGCACAAACCGTTTCGCGGAGCGGGAGCCGTTGAAGTGGATGGCCCGGGCCACGAGTTCTTTGCCCGTGCCGCTCTTGCCGGTGATGAGCACCGTCCCTTCGCTCTTCGCCACCCGCTCGATCATGCTGAACACTTTCTTCATGGCCGTGCTCTGGCCGATGATCGCGTCGAAATCGTACGTGCGCTGCAATTCCTGCCGCAGCATCGCGTTCTCCAGCGCCAGCGCACGGTACTCGAGCAGCTTTCGGACCCGCAGGAGAAGGTCGTCGAAATTGATGGGCTTCAGGACATAATCCGACGCCCCTTCGCGCAAGGCGGTGATCGCAGTCTCGACCGAGCCGAAGGCCGTGACGATAATGACGAACGTCTCCGGCGATTCCTGGCGGATGTGGCGGAGCAGTTCCGTGCCGCGCATCTCGGGCATCTCGATATCCGTGATGACGATGTCAAACGGACGCTCCCGGTGCGCTTCGAGGGCGACCCGGCCGTTCGGCGCTTCCGCCACCGTAAATCCCTCCTTTTGCAGGACGAACGAGACGGATTCGCGGATGATCTGTTCGTCGTCGACGATGAGAATGCGTTGTGCCATGGTCAGAAGGTTCGGGGAAGACGGATGGTGAACAGGCTGCCCTCACCGGGGATGCTCTCCACGATGATATCGCCGTTGAAGGATTTGACGATGCCGTAGCTGACCCAGAGGCCCAAGCCCGTTCCCTTGCCGACGCCTTTCGTCGTATAGAACGGTTCGAAGATCTTTTCGATCTCTTCCTGCGGGATGCCTTTGCCGGTGTCGCTCACGGCGACGTCGATGACGCTGTCCGTGCTGCGGCTGGAAACGCTGATGGTGCCGGGCCGGCCGTCGAGCGCATCGACGGCATTCATGAGCACGTTGATGAACACCTGTACGATCTGGTCGGGAACGATGCGTACGGTCGGCAACTGCGGGTCGAGATCCAGGGCAATGGTGATATCCTTCACCTTCTTGCCGTACTTCACGATGTTGAGGGCATCGTTGAGGATCTGGTTCAGGTCGGTCAGCTTGGAGACATGGGTGCTCGGACGGGAGAAATCGACGAGATCTCGAATGATCTTCGCGATGCGGCTGATCTGGCTGTTGATGAGGCCGAGCTTCTCGGTCGCGAACGGATCCTGCACGGTCCGCTGTAGCACTTGGACGAGGGACGAGATGGCCGTCAACGGATTGCCGACTTCGTGGGCGACGCCGGCCGCGAGTGTACCGATGCTCTCCATCCGCTGCGACCTCACGAGCTGTTGTTCGAGGATGATCTGCTCGGTGATGTCGCGATGCGCGCCGAGGAAGCCCACGACATTCCCGGCCGCATCCATGATCGGCGAGACGACCAGTTCCGTGTGGAACGGCGACCCATCCTTGCGCCGGTTCTCCACCCGACCCGTCCACAACTTGCCGCTCATAATGTGCCGCCACACACCGCTCCAGAAATCCCGCCCATGCTTTCCGCTCGCCAGCATCCGCGGATTCTGGCCGATCAGTTCTTCGCGAGTATAGCCACTCGCCTTCTCGAACGCCGGATTCACATATACCATCTTCCCCGACGCGTCGGTGATCTGGATGGGATTGATCGTGTGCTGGATCACGTTCGAGAAACGGAGCAGGTCCAGATCTTTCTGCTTGTCGAGCGTGATGTCCCGCCCGATCAGGACACGGATCTCTCCCTTCGGACCGTGCATCGGTTTGATCTCGTACTTCAGGTCGATAACGGTACCGTCGCTTCGGACGACCCGGACCTCCTCCGCCGGGACAACCTGGGGAGCGTGGAGAAGCTTACGATCTTCCTCGGGCGCGCTTGGCGCCACAAGGCCTTCGACCGTGACCGTCGCCCCATCTCCACGCCGCAGGCCAAAATTCTCGCCCGCCTTTTTGTTCCAATCGAGGATCCGGCCGTCCTTCTCAAGTATGAGAATGAT
>CAYIHQ010000227.1:0-4567 GCA_964362905.1 uncultured Ignavibacteriaceae bacterium | reverse complement strand
TCCGCTCTATCCGCAAGCCGCAATTGCTCGATCAACGCATCCAGTTCGCCGTCGATCACACGGTCCAGGCTGTAGAGTGTGAATCCGATCCGATGGTCCGTGAGACGATTCTGCGGAAAATTGTAGGTCCGGATCTTGTCGCTCCGATCCCCGCTCTTCACCATGGATTTGCGTTGTGCCGCCTGCGCCGACGTCTGCTCTTCGAGCTTGCGCTCGTACAGTTTAGCGCGCAACATCTTCATCGCCCGCTCGCGGTTCTGAAACTGCGAGCGTTCTTGCTGGCACGCGACGACGATCCCGGACGGCCGGTGGGTGATCCGAACTGCGGTCTCGACCTTGTTGACGTTCTGTCCCCCCTTCCCTCCCGAGCGATAGGTGTCGAATTGCAGATCGACGGGATTGATATCCACTTCCACATCCTCCACTTCCGGCATGACCGCCACTGATGCCGCTGAAGTGTGAACTCTTCCCTGCGCCTCAGTCTCGGGCACGCGCTGAACCCGATGCACGCCGCTTTCGAACTTCATGATTCCGTACGCCCCGTCGCCGGAAACGGCGAAGGTGATCTCTTTAAACCCTCTCTTATCCGTCTCGTTCCAATCGAGGAGCGCCACCGACCACCCCTTCCGCTCGGCGAATCGCGTGTACATGCGATGGAGATCCGCGGCGAACAGCGCCGCTTCCTCGCCGCCCGTCCCCGCCCGGATCTCCATGATGAAATTCCGCGAATCATTCGGGTCCTGAGGAACCAACAGAACCTTCAATTCCTCCTCCAACCGAACTGTCTCGATCTTGAGTCGATCGTATTCTTCCTGCGCCATTTCCTTGAGCATCGGGTCCGTGCCGGCGGCCAGGAGGGCTTTGCTTTCCTCAAAGTCACGCGCTGCTTTGACGTACGAATCACCCAACCGCACGATCGGTTCGAGCATCCGCAGTTCCCTGCCCAGCTCCTTCGCACGAGGCTGATCGGAGAGGATCGCGGGATCGCTGAGAAGTCGCTGGACCTCCGCACACCTGAGAATGGCCTTCTGGATCTTGTCCTGCATGCTCACGCCGCCGCGGCGGCCTCCTCACGGAGAGGATAGCGGGATGCATCCTCCTGGCCAAGCGCACATTTGAGGGCGACGATCGCCACCTCGATCTGCGACGGGTCCGGTTCCCGCGTCGTCACTCCCTGCAACCACAGCCCGGGAGCGACGAGGATCCTGCCCCACCACGTCGAAGCATGCTTCGCCGAGAACTTGATGATCTCGTAGGAAAGACCTGCCACGACCGGCAGGAATGGCAAGTGGGTCGCCAACCGAACAAGCAGGGTCAATTCCCCCAACCAGCCGATCAATGCCGTATCGAGCAGGGCAAACGACAAGATCGCCACAAACATGACGATCAGGAGGAAACTCGTTCCGCAGCGCGGGTGGAACCGGCTCTGCAGGGCCACCTCGGGCGGCACTAGCGGGGTATTCAGCTCGAAAGCGAAAACGGACTTGTGTTCGGCCCCGTGATACTCGAAGAGACGTTGGATGTCCTTGAGGAAGGATATCCCGACGAGATACACCAGGAACATCGCCACCCGAACTGAGCCGGCAACAAGGTTAAATGCCAGTACATCCTGCTCGAGGTCGAAGAAGAAGGTGGTCAGGAGCAATGGCGTCACGAAGAACAGAAGGATCCCGAATCCCAACGCGAACGCTAGCGTGAGCGCGAGAGCCCATCGCGAGGGTTCTGTGCGGTCCGCCCTGCTGCTGGAGGTGTCCTTTCGATCGTGCTTCTCTGCGTCCCGCATGGCCACATCCGCCGAATAGTTCAACGTCTTGATGCCGATGTACATCATGTCGATCAAGCCGACGGCACCCCGAAGGACGGGTTTATTGAGCGCTGGAAGGCGTTCGGTCAACGACCGGTGGCGTAGAACTTGAACGACGATATCGCCGCTTGCACGCCGGACGGCCGTTGCCACAGAACCGGGCGCCCGCATCATGACGCCTTCGATGACCGCTTGGCCGCCGATCTGCATCGGCTTGTCGGGATCGTAGTGGGGGTTGGTCGGCACCCACGACGACCGGTTATGTTCACTCACATGGAACTCCGGGGTGTGAAAAGTCTCAGAAATTGAAATATACGAAAGAAATGGCGGGGGCTCAACGCGGGGGGAGGATCAGGCGCCTTCGGCGGGATGATTGCGAGAAGAACGCAGAACCGACGAGAGTTCCCCGACCTCTTCCTTCCGGACAACGCGAAGAAGGAACAGCCCGACCAGGTATGCTGCGAACAATCCGACCTCCAGGGAAATGCCGGTGAGGGACATCGGTGTGGGCTCCAAGAGACGGTCCATGGCGAAGACGGCGCCGGTCCAAATCGCCAGAATGCTGACGCGACGCCATTCGTACGGTACGGACAGATAGCGGCGACTGACCACGTACATCCCAACCGCTTGCACGGCGTGAGCAACGGCGACCGCGAAAGCCGCCCCGACGATACCGAACACCGGAACGAAAAGGACGATTCCGATGATATCTGCGACCGCAGCGGCTACACTGATGACCGGGATCATGCCGGTCCTTTTATCGAGGTACGTTCCCGACAGAAAGACCACATAGGCACCCGTGAAGACATAGGCCAGCAAGACCCATGGCACGATGCCGACACCCGCCCAATAGAGCTCTGGAAACAGCGTGCTCCCGCCGACCGGCAGGCGGACCAGATCGTCGACGAACATCGACACGACCATGAACACCGTGGCCAGAAGCGTCATCAGATACGTGAAGACGCGGGCGAAGAGCGACGGGGCATCAGCGTCGCGGGCATGATGCAGGAAGAACGGTCGCCACGCGAAATCAAACATGCCAACGAACAGCATCATGAAGATGCCGAGGCGGAAATTGATCTGATAAAGCCCCACGGTGGCATCGTCCGTCAACAGACGCAGGATCGGACGGTCGACGACCTGCAAGGCGATGCCGGCCAGTCCGGCCGGGATTAACGGAAGGCCAAATCGCCACAGATCGCGAACGGTACTGGACGTCGCAGGCGACGGGACGGGCACGTGCCACGACTGCCGCGACAGGAACATGCATGCGACCCACGTGACAATGGACGCACCCGCATTGGCCGTCAGTACGCCTTCGATTCCCCTGTGCTCGACAGCGAGCAGGTAGACTGTCCCGACAATGGTCAGGAGGATATTAGACACTTTGAGGGATGCAAAGACGAGCGGACGCCGCTGCATGCGGAGCAGCGCGAAGGGAACCGCGGCAAGTCCGTCGGCGGCGAGGATGACGGCGGCCAGGGACAGCAGCGGGGCATCCTGCGGGGTGAATCCCAGAGATTCCGCCAGCGGTGCACGGAAGACGTGGGCAAGAATGGAAAGCAGCACGCCGACCAGAGCGGCGCCCCCTGCGCGACGGAGAACGATGGGGCGCTCCTCTTCTCGCGCATCCACCCAGAATCGCATGAACGACTGCTCCATTCCGAGTCCGTACACAACTGAGGCGAAGGCGATATACGCGTACAACGTCGCCAAGACGCCGTTCTCTTCGGGAAGCAGCAGGTGCGCGTACAGCGGGACGAGCAGAAAATTCAACATCCTCCCCAGAACGGTGCTCAGACCGTACAAAGCGGTCTCTTTGCCGAGGCGAAGGATGCGGTCGATCACGGGAAGGACGCCGTCTCAGGCGCCGGTCGACGGAGGGTCGGGCAGCAGAATGGGAATGCCGTCGTGGATCGGATAGCGCGTGCCACACGACGTGCACACGAGTTCCGCGCGCGCTTCATCCTCACGGAGTTCGGCGCGACATGTCGGACAGCAGACCAGGTCGAGGAGTTCTTTGGAGATCATGGGGAGGTCAGCGCATGGCTTCCTGGAGAAGTTGCACCAGCTGTGCCGGCGCCCGTGTCGGACGGCCGCTGGAGATGTTCAGGAATGAATGAACGGTGTAGCCGTCGACGAGCGGTTCAGGGTCTCCATCCCGGTAGACGAGGTATTCAATACGGATCCGCGCGACCGGGACCTCTCGCACAATGGATTCGACGATGATGAGGTCGTCATATCCGGCGCTCTTCTTGTATCGGGCAAACGCCTCGATCACAGGCAGGAGCACCCCTTCCCGTTCGATGTCCGCGTACGGCATCCCCAGAGCGCGCAACAGGTCGGTCCGGGCCTGTTCGAAATACTCGAAGTAGCGCCCGTAATAGACGACCTTCATTTGATCCGTTTCAGCGTAACGGACCCGGATCGAGGTCCGATGGCGAAGTTCCTTCATTCTTTCCACGCACCCATGGCGGCAAACTTGTCCACCCGTTTCTGGATCAGTTTCTGCGGCGGGATGCGCTTCAATTTCTTCAATTCTTCAACCAGGATCTCCTTGAGCGTAGCCCCCGCCTGTTCCGGGTTCCGATGGGCCCCGCCGAGCGGCTCGGGCACAATGCGATCAACGATTCCCTGTTCGATCAGGTCCGGAGCGGTGAGCCGCAGGGCCTCCGCCGCCTGCGCCTTGTAATCCCACGACCTCCACAGAATGCTCGAGCACGACTCCGGTGCGATCACAGAATACCACGCGTTCTCGAACAT
>CAYIHQ010000226.1:0-4595 GCA_964362905.1 uncultured Ignavibacteriaceae bacterium | reverse complement strand
AGCCATAGAGTGTCGGACGTGTTGCATGAAACTGAAGCAACCCTTTTTTCACCCACGGTTCTAACTGTATTCCAATTGAACGCATATTGCGCACAAGCTGACTAGGGGATTCTTCGAAAGTAAAAAAGAGAACGCGTTCTTCCCTCTTGCATGCCGCTTCAACAAATTGTGCGGCAATGCTCGTCTTGCCCGTACCGGCGGTGCCTGAAACAAGCACTGTACTGCCGCGAAAGTAACCTTTACCGGAGAGCATTGTGTCAAGACGCGGAATACCGGTGGAAATTCTCTCGTTGGATGAAAAGAAATTCAGTCCCAGGGAAGTGACAGGCAGAACAGAAAAACCATCTTCATCAATAAGGAAGGGATACTCGTTCGTACCGTGCGTTGAGCCGCGATATTTGACAATACGCAGCCGTCGTATGGATGATTGATCGACCACGCGATGATCGAGCAGAATGACACAATCGGAGACGTACTCTTCCAAACCTTGACGCGTTAAGGTACTTTCGCCTCGCTCTGCAGTAATTATTGTTGTTACGCCTTTCCTTTTCAGCCAGCGGAATAACCGGCGCAGTTCAGCACGCAGTATAAGAGGATTTGGCAACTCTGAAAAGAGTGATTCTATGGTATCCAGCACAACACGCTTAGCGCCGATGCTCTCAATTGCGAGATGGATCCTGATAAACAAACCTTCCAAATTGTATTCACCGCTTTGTTCGATCTCACCTCGTTCAACGTGAATGTGCTCAAGCCAAATCTTTTTGCGCTCTACAAGGTTGTCCAAATCGAACCCCAACGAAGCAACATTTGCTGTGAGTTCTTTCTCTGTTTCCTCGAACGATATAAAGACGCCCGGATCATTGTACTGCGTTGCTCCGCGGACGAGAAACTCCATGGCAAAGAGGGTCTTTCCGCAACCCGCACCGCCGCACACAAGCGTCGGTCTGCCTTTCGGCAATCCCCCGTGGGTAATCTCATCAAGGCCTTTGATACCCGTGAGGGATCGGGGCAGTTTCTTAAGTGCGCTTCGAAGTCTCGATGTGGCCATTCATCTTCTCCGTCTGGCAGGACTCGTCCAGGCAATCTTCGATCGGAGGATTGCCATTATTGGGGTTGGTGACCTCTTCTTGCCTGTCTGGTCAGGACCCTCGTGTCTAACACTTCACAACATAATAGGGACTCGTGCGACATGATACAACCACACACAACTTTAGTGAAGTGATTCTGTAGAGTCAACCAGACTATTCGGCCAAGAGCTCGGTCGCTTCTGACTGGCAATCAAGCCACCTCTGACCTCCGTCACCCCGCAAGTATCAGGCGCCTGCCTGCCGTAGCGGCAGCGAAGGCAGGGGGGTCGCCTCCGCAAAGCCTTTCCTGTTTCAGCTACAACTATTCCGTCAGAAGTGCCTCAGCCGGAATTCCCAGCTTGTTGTGCAGTTTTCGGATGATCTTGATCGACAGGTTACGCTTGCCATTCAGCACCTCCCACACGCGGGCTCGCGTTCCCATGATCTTCACGAGATCACCGTTTTCCAGACCCAGTTGCTCCATTCGGAACTTGATCGCCTCGATCGCTGACGGCGCCTCAATAGGAAAGCGTTCCTCCTCATACTTCTCGATGAGGACAGACAGAACCTCTACAACGTTGCCCCAGAATGTTCCCCGCTTCGCGTTGAAATGTGCCTCCACGACCGCAAGTGCTTCTTTGTAGTCACGTTCGTTGCGAATTGGTCTGAAGATCTTGAGGTAGTTCATACGGTTGCCGGATCGATTTTGTCGTACGCGGGATGGGTTCCGATGAACCGGATGTACACGATCCCAATGCTGTAGTTCACTGCGACCACGAGTCTGTATTTGTTCCCACAGATGTTGAAGACGACGCGCGTGCTATTGATGATGCTTGCAAATGGATACTCCGCTTTGACAACGTTTGGGGTCGTCCAATCGGCGGCCTTGGCTTCTGCAAACCAGGCCTCCAACGCGTCCTTGCTATCCGCATGTCGTTCGTAGAATTCCTTAAGCTTTGCCCTTGATATGATACGCATATAGAATATAGAATGTTCCCAATTTGGGAGCAATATTCAAAATGTTAATTCTCAGCAATCTTTGGCTTTTCTACCTGACTATTTGGCCAAATCCTGCAGTTCTCAGACCCTCTATTTGAAGAGCAAGTTGGCCATGGCGAGTAAGGGGTTTTCAAGCCGATACTACAGATTTCTTGGCGTCCCTGCCTGCGTGACGGAGTCACTCCGGCAGGCAGGCTTGGCGTTTCATGTTCACTACCAAGCCTTGGCGAGCTTGGCGGTAAACGTTTCTCCGAACCCCGCCAGCACCACGCGCTACAACTCCCCTTTGAATGCCTTGTTGAGGATGGACGGCAGGAGCGCGTCGAGTTCGTTTGAGGTTCCGGCCTGCAGAGCTTGAAGCCTATCAATGTCAGCTTTGAGTGCGTCAACGCGCGCCGCGATTCGACGTTGGTCAAACAACGCAGGGAAGGGGACTTTCACTCTGCGCAAATGCCTGATATTCACATGGTGACTTGTCGTGCCAGTCTTAGCCTTCAGTATTTGCATGTCCAGTACTTCCCGAGACATCAGCGAGAACATCAGGAACTTCGAGTCCATGAACAGTGCTGGCCGAAACATCATGACCCTCTGGCCGAGACTGAACCGTCGAGTGCCGTCCACTACACCACAACGCCCCACATCTCCCTCGCGAACAAATACGATATCACCAAGCCTTGGCTCAGCTCGTCTTGTACGCTCCACGAACTCTCCCGCGCTTGTCCTCATTGCCCCCTTGTAGTCGATGGTCCCCCAGCCAACGTCCTGGGATCGAACGCAGGGAAATTCGTCCCCATCATACCGTGGCGTCGAATGTAAATTATCCACGATTTCAGCGCACGCGGATTCCAGGGCAACTGATTCTGCATCACTGTCCTGAAGCATTCTGGAGAGACCAGATTTCCAGAGCACTTCTCCATCTGCCTCCAGTTCCTCCCTAAGACGACGGGCCTCGTTTATCTGCCCTGCCAGCCCCTCGATGCGGGCCACGATGCGCCGCTGCTCGGCGATGGGCGGGAGGGGGATCTGCAAATCGACAAAATACTGCTCCTTGAATCGGTTTCTAGTGAGGGGAGTGCTGCCAGAACACTTGGCTTCGACGGCGGTGAGTGTGTCTCGGAGCCGAAACCAGTAGTTCAGATACCTCGAATCAAGCCTGTCTACCTTGCACCTGAATGTGGGGAACTCGCCAGAGACATAGCATCCGTCCAGGGTTGAGTCAATGACACCGAACGCACCTCTCCAGGCAAACAAGCGCGAATAGATGAAGTCTCCCTCTTCGACCTTATAGAGGCTTGCGGCAGAGGTCTGAGTTCCAGTTACGGTCTCGCGGTGGAACGGACCGTTGCCGTCTAGACGAACGCCCAGCAAACGATACTGTCGGTCCGACACCACCACCTCGCGCCTATTCACCGAGGTGAGCACATCCCTGAGGAGCACATCAGGCCAGCGTGAGTGCGAAGTCATTTGGCTGAGAGAATTGACTTGATCCGACCTAGCATTTCGACTATCTGTTGCTCCTTAATCATGATGCTCTCTACAAGCTGCTCTGGGGGTAGGTGAGCAATGTCTTCCTTCGCTCGCGGATTCTTGCGGTCCAGATTGCAGCCGGCAGCCAGGAGATCATCTGCAGAAACGCACCACGCACGTTCGTTCTCTTCCCGCTTGTTCCACCACTTCATGCATTCGCCGAATTCTTCGAACTGCATAGGCTGGGTTTTCGTGTAGTTCTTCCTGCCTTCTGGTAGTGGATGTTCGTAGTACCATACTTTCTTAGAGGGGCCAGAACGGTCGAAGAAAAGGATGTTCGTCGGTATGCTCGTGTAGGGCGCGAACACTCCATTCGGCAGCCGGACGATCGTGTGAAGGTTGAAATCCTTGAGCAGATCCTCCTTGATGCGAGCGCACACACCGTCGCCGAAAAGAGTGCCGTTGGGAACGACCACGGCCGCCCTCGCTGGCTTCCCCGCTGATCGCCTCAGCTTTCGCATGATCAGTTGCAGGAACAGCAGCGCTGTCTCAGAAGTCTGTCGGTCCTCCGGGAAGTTACCCTGAACCCCCTTCTCCTCTTCACCGCCGAAGGGAGGATTGGTGAGGATGACGTCCACACGGTCCTTCTCCCCTATTTCCGTCAGCTTGTGGCGCAGAGAATTCCCAGGGTCGATTTGCGGAGAATCCAGACCGTGGAGAAGTAGGTTCATCTGGCACAGGAGGTACGGCAGGGACTTCGCCTCACACCCCAAAAGAGTGCGTTCCTGAAGCGCCTTCCGATGCGCAACCGTCTTAACCTGTTTGCTTAGATGGTTGTAAGTCTCAACGAGGAATCCTCCCGTGCCAGCGGCAGGGTCCAGCACGACTTCACCTAGCCGTGGATCCGTGACCTCCACCATGAAACGCACCACTGCCCGGGGAGTGTAGAACTCACCCGAGTCCCCTGCTGCATCCCGCATCTCCCGCAACATGGACTCGTACAGCGATCCCAACGTGTGCAGTTCGTCGCTGGAAGTGAAATGGATGCTAGCCACCTTGTTG
>CAYIHQ010000225.1:0-4617 GCA_964362905.1 uncultured Ignavibacteriaceae bacterium | reverse complement strand
CTCAAGAGCAAGGGCCGCGTCGGGGAGCGATCCAAACCGGACCAGTCGGGCGATGGCTTCGGCTCGGACAGCCCGGGCGGCGGGGAAGTCGGCGGCGCTGTCAGCTAAGCCAGCCATTCGTGACCGGGCGGAATCCAGCGCAGCGATCTCTTCCCGCTCCAGCAACGTGCGTGCGTCGAGATACGCAAGGAGGGCGCTTCCTTCAGCCGAGGGGAGGAGCACAAGGTCGGGAACGGCGTCGAGCCCGACGTCCTGGATCAGGGCCAGAATGACCTGGGACCGAAACTGATCGATGCCCGCCGCCGTCGTCTTGAATCGGCGGTTCACGAGCATGTTTTGGGTAGCGGCCTCAACTAGCCGAACATTCACTTCATATGTTTCGCCGGTCTTGGTGAGCGACCCAGTGAGGAGATGCCGTACCCGGAGTGATGCGCCCAACGCTTCGAGCGGCGTCGAACGGGGGTCGGCGTGGGAGGATGTCCCGTAGCCGCGGACGGTGGCGTGGCGCAACCTCGAAATATCCTCAAGGAGGAGGTAAGGCAACGCCGCAAGCAGGGGATCGCCCGCCGCCTCTTCGTTGGCCGCCGTGAACCGGAGCGCGGCCACGTCCACCGTCATCGGGAACAGAATATGCCAGAGGGTGGGGACGGCGAGATAGAGCGCGACGGCGAGGCCGATCACGGCCACGGTCTGGACGACCCGCTTGACCGGGAACGGCCGGCGTGTTGGTTCTTCGGCGACGGGGCGTGCGGCGCGCTGTTCTTCGGCTCGCCGTTGCTGGGCCGCCAACCGCGCCTCAAGATCACGTTGGGCCTCTTCCTCGGCGATCTTCTGATCTTCCTCACCACGCCGCTCCTGTCGCTCGCGGAGTTCCGTTTCGAGATCGCGCGCCGCAAAATTGTTCGGGTCCAGCACGAACACCTCGCGCAGGGTATAGACGGCCTGCGTGAAGTTGCGCTGTTCCATCTGGTAGCGTACCGCCGTCAGGAGCTCGTCAATCTTTCGCTGTTCCTCGGAGCGGGTCTGCTCCTGCTCCCTTCGTTCTTCCTGTATCCGTTTGGAGCGCGTCTCCTGTTCCACTCGATAGCGCTCCTCTTCGATGCGGAGGAGGACCTGTTGGGCGCCGACATGCAGCGGGAAATGCTCGAACACCCGATTCGTCTCATGCTCGGCCTCTTCGAGCTTGCCCTGGGCGATGAGCTCGCGGGCGGTCTGGAGGTGGCCCTGGGCCTTTGATTCGTGCTCTTCCTCGTTCTTGCGCTGGGTCTGGGTGATGCCGAAATTGGGGTCGAGCTCGTCGATCTTCTTCAGTTCCGCCTCGGCCTCTTCGATATGGCCGAGTTGATAGAATTTCTCCGCTCGCGCGTAGTATTCTTCGACGAACTTCTTCCGCTCTTCCTCGCTCAGCTGTCCCTGCGCCGCCCGTTGCTTCGCTTCTTCGACCTTGCGCGCCTCATGGAGCTCTTCGCGTTCCCGTTTGGCGCTCACTTCCAAAGTGGTCTGGCGCGAGAGGTCGCGAGCATTCGTCGACGGCTCGGCGAAGGCGGGGATCTCATCGATGAGCACCTCATGAATCTCGACCGGTTCTGGGATGTTCTTGAGCATGAGCTGCCCGATCCGGAAGGTCCGGATGGGCATCTTGTTCCTGACCTGGTTGTAAATGTCGCCAGAGATGCAGATGCGGGTGGGTTCGGTCACGGATTCGACACGCGACGCGATGTTCACGCCGTCGCCGAGGATGTCGTCTCCGCGGATAAGGACGTCGCCGAGATGAATACCGATTCGGATCTCGATCCGGTCGAATTCGGACTTTCCGGAGTTGTAGGAATGGAACTTCTTTTGCGCCTCGATGCCGCACTTCACGGCGTTCACGGCGCTGTTGAAATCGACCATGAACGAGTCGCCGATGGATTTGATGACGCGGCCGCCATACTTCGTGGAGAGCACGCGCATCAACGCGTCGTGTTTCTTGAGGAGGTCAAAGGCCCCGGTTTCGTTCTCGGCCATCTTCCGGGAAAATCCCTTGATGTCCGTGAACATCACGGCCGCCAGCTTGCGCGTGGCTTGATCCTCAGGCGTGGTCGTCGGTTCGTTCGGGCTCACAAGGGCGATGGTCGGTTCGAATGGGACCGCGGCGGTCAGGCGGCGGTAGCGGCAAGATATTCAGGGTCTCTTGGAATGTCAACGGATCCCGTGTGCTCAACATCAAGGGCTGTTCCGCGGGTCAGCCCAGATAGTAGTTCTGGACGTATTCAGCCACCATCCGGTCGGTGCTATACCCGGGAATGAGCGTTTCCATGGCATTCCGGATGCGCCGGATCCATGCCCGCGGAATGCCCTGATCGTCCCGGTCGAAGAACTCGGGAATAACCTGTGTGCCGAGGACCGTCAGGAGGTTCTCCGCATCGATGGCGTCCTGGCGCTCAACGTCGGGATCGTGCGAATCCTCGCCGATCGCCCAACCGTTCGTGCCGTCGTATCCCTCGCGCCACCATCCGTCCATGATGCTGACGTTCAGGCCTCCGGTGATACAGACCTTCTGTCCGCTGGTGCCGCTGGCCTCGAGCGGGCGGCGAGGGTTGTTCAGCCAGACATCGCACCCGGAGACCAAATGCCGGGCGACGCTAATGTCGTAGTTCTCGAGGAATACCACCTTGCCGAAGAGCTGCGGATGCCGGCCGTATTCGATGATGCGCTGGATGAATCTCTTCCCGTCGTTGTCACGCGGATGCGCTTTGCCCGCGAAGATCAGCTGCACGGGCCGCTTCGGGTCGGTAAGCAAGGGGAGTATGCGGTCGAAATTCTGGAAGATCAACGGCGCTCGCTTGTACGTCGCGAATCGCCGGGCGAAACCGATCGTCAGGGCATCCGGGGAAAGGACCTTGGCGAACGCGGCTGCTCCGTCGCCTCCGATCCGCTGGTATTGTGTCCGCAGCCGTCGGCGTGCGAATTCCACGAGGTCGCGGCGAAGTGTGTAACGCAATCCCCACAATTCCTGGTCCGTGGCCAGCTCCTGGTCTTGCATCTTCTTCCAGAAGCGTCGCTCCATCAGCTTTTCCGTCCAGTCGGTGCCGAGCCTCTTGTTCCAGAAATCGTGTGCATGAGTCGAGGCCCAAGCCGGTGTATGGACCCCGTTGGTCACGTGGCCGATAGGCACTTTGTCTACTGGCGTTCCGGGATAGAGTTCTTTCCACATCTCCCGGGAGACCCTGCCGTGCAGTTCGCTCACGCCGTTCGCATGACGCGACATGCGGAGCGCCAGCACGGTCATCGTGAATAACTCGGCGCTGTCGCCGGCATGGATGCGGCCGTAGGACATCAGGTCGTCGATGCTCATGCCGGTGGCGGCCCAGCTGGCGCCGAACGTGTGCTCCATGAGCTCGCGGGAAAACCGGTCGTGACCGGCAGGTACCGGCGTGTGGGTTGTGAAGATGCACCGTCGGCGGACCTGCGCTTCGGCGGCCGGCCGGGAGTTGCCGTCTTTCATCGTCCGCTGCAGCAGTTCGAGTACGAGAAAGGCCGAATGTCCCTCGTTCATATGGAACACGGAGGGGGTGACGCCGAGCGAATCGAGCAACCGCACGCCGCCGATGCCGAGCACGATCTCTTGGCCGATCCGCGTGTCGATGTTGCCTCCGTACACGTGGCTCGTCAGGCCCTGGAAATGCATGTCGTTCTCGGGCAGGTTCGTGTCAAGGAGATACAGCGTCGCCCGTCCGACCCGGATCTGCCATGTCTGGAAGAAGACCGTGCTGTGGCCGATCTGGACAGAATTGAGCAACCGGCCGCCTTCGGCGGTCATCACGAGGTCCAGCGGGAGCTCGTCGACATGGTTCGGCGCGTACTGTTCCTGTTGCCAGCCGTCGGCGCCGATGCGTTGTTGGAAATACCCCTCCCGATAGAACAGGGTGATGCCGATGAACGGAATGCCCAGGTCGCTCGCAGACTTAATGTGGTCGCCGGAAAGAATTCCGAGGCCGCCCGAATAGATGGGGAGCGATTCATGGATCCCGAACTCCGCGCTGAAATAGGCGACCGGGTTCTTCAGCGCCGCGGCATGATGGGAGGCCCAGGTCCCCTCCGCGTCCATGTACGTGTCGAAATCGGTCAGCGCAGCCCGCACGATGCGTGCAAAATCCGGATCATGGAGACGGGCGGTCAGTTCCTGGTCGGAGATCTCCCGCATGACCGCCACGGCGCTGTGGTTGGAGTCGCGCCACAACTGGGGGGCAAGCCGAAAGAAGATGCGCTGGGCCTCGGGATTCCAGGTCCACCACAGATTCCGGGACATTGCCCGGAGGCGATCGGCAAGATGGTTGTGTCCGTTATGCTTTTTTGTGCGGGTGGCGCTCATGCGTGCCCAATGGAAGAGAATGGGTCGTGGCGAAACGGATATGGTTGTCGGGTCACCATCGCCGGGGGGCGTCCTTGATGCACCTGACCGTATCGCGGGCGATGAGGAGCTCTTCGTTGGTCGGGATCACGTGCAGATGGACACGACTGTCGGTCGCGTGGATCATGCCTTCGGAGCCGCGCGGAAGAGCGGCATTCGCCGCCGCGTCGAGCTTCACGCCCAGCCAATCCAATCCGTCGCAGATGCGCTCGCGGATGGTGGGA
>CAYIHQ010000224.1:912-4636 GCA_964362905.1 uncultured Ignavibacteriaceae bacterium | reverse complement strand
ACGCTCATCGGCACGATCCGGAAGGGAACGTTCGAACCGGGCGTCTCTGTCCTCCCGAGCATCGACATGCCGGTGTATCTGCTGGAGGACAATGATATCCGTGGCGCGTTCCAGGCCTTCCAGCAGTACAACTTTTCCATCGGCTCGCTGTCGATGTTCGAGTCGGAGCGGGCGTATCTGAATCCGAACAAGTTCTTCGGCAAGCACGTGGCGATCCTCGGCAGCAGCGGCTCCGGCAAGTCGCATACGGTGGCCTCGGTGCTGCAGAAGGTCGTCTCGCTTCCCGAGACGCATGTCGTGATCCTCGACCTGCACAACGAGTATCGCCAGGCGTTCCCCGACACGGGCCAGTACTGCGAGATCTCGTCCCTCGAGTTGCCCTACTGGTTGCTGAATTTCGACGAGATGCGCGAGATGTTCGTCGACCAGAACGATGAGAATGCGTCGATTCAGATGTCGCTGCTGCAGGACCTGGTTGTGATGTCGAAGAAGGACAAGAATCCACGGCTGGCCGACGTCATCACCCTCGATTCGCCCGTTCTCTTCGACCTCACTGCCATCCGTGGCCGTTTGCAGTTCCTGGACACGGAGAGGATCACGAGCAGCGCCGGCGTGCGGGAGGGCCCGTACGCGGGCAAACTGACCCGCCTCATCGCCCGGCTCGACACGAAGATGAACGATTCGCGCTACGCGTTCATGTTCAAGCCGAAGCTGATGGCTGACACGGAGTCGGCCGTATCGCTCCTGATGATGCTGTTCGGCCTGAGCGGCAAGTCGCGCGTGACGCTCATGGACCTGAGCGGCGTGCCGTCCGATATCCTCAAGACCATCGTAGCCCTCCTGGCCCGGCTGGCGTTCGATTTCAATTTCTGGAATCCGCACCGGGCCGACCTTCCCATCCTGCTGGTCTTCGAAGAGGCCCACAACTATCTTTCCATACATGCGGAAGGGTCGACGGCCGCGCGCAAAACCGTGGAGCGTATCGCGAAGGAAGGGCGGAAGTACGGCGTGAGTTGCATGCTGGGCAGCCAGCGGCCGGCGGAGATCTCAGAGGCGATCCTGTCCCAGTGCAGCAATTTCGTCCTGCTCCGCCTTCTGAACCCGACGGACCAGGCCTATATTCGCCGTCTCGTGCCAGAATCGTTCAGCGGGCTCGAGACCTCCATTTCGTTACTGCGCCAGGGCGAGGCGATCATCCTTGGGGACTCCATCCCCATGCCGCAGCGGGTGCAGATCGACCCGCCGTCGCCGCCGCCGCTAAGTTCGGATGTGCTGTTCTTCGACAAATGGAAGAAGAGCGACCACAAGACCGACCCGCACGAGGTCCTTGAGCGCTGGTGGAACCAGCAGCGGAACTGATCCCCGATCATGGCCGGCCTACCCACGAAAAATGAATACCGCATATCCGCCCACGACCGAGCCGGCCGGGCGCTGGTGAAGTACGTCATGGCCACCTCGTACATGGAGGCGCGGACGAAGGGTCGCGAGTGGGTAACACGCAACGGCGTCCAGTTGGCGAAGGTCGAGAAGAAGCGGACGTTCGTCTACAAGGCCCGCCGGGGGGACAAACTCATCACCGGGACGCAGACCGCGTACTCCCGGGCCGAAGTGGTGGCGGCGCTCAAGCGAATCGGCTACCAAGTCCAGTCGGTCTATACCCCCTTCTCGTTCAAGTTCTCCGCGCCGGCGTCGGACATCGTCGGGTTCGTGTCGCAGAGCGCGAAACTCCTCGAGCAGAAGCTGACGTTCAACGAGGTCCTCGTCCTAATGGCCGACAACATCCGGAACAAGGCGTTGAACCAGTGCATTCGGGACATCATGAATGACCTGCGGAACGGGATGGATTCGCGCGAGGCGTTCCTGCGGCAGGCGCCAGTGCTCGGCTACCACAACGCTTTGTTGCTCGGCATCGCAACCAAGAGCGGCGACGTCGCGGCGATCTTCCGAAGCGTGGCGCAGCTCGTCGAACGACGCGCCGAATTTTCCAAGAGTCTGAATTCGGCGCTTCTTCTGCCGGCGGTCACGTCCGTCACCCTCGTTGCAGCCATCGTGTTCTACGCCCTGTACCTCGTGCCGCAGATGATGGACATGCTCGGTCCGATGATGTCCGAGATCCCGCCGGTGACGCGGTTCACGCTCGACTCCAGCGCATTCGTCAAGGCGAACTACGGGTGGCTCATCGGCCTGTTCCTGGCCATGCTGGCATCGTTCTACGGATGGCTTTCGTCAGCGAACGGGCGGTTGCAGTTCGACCGGTACGTCGTGAAAATCCCCTACGTTGGCGGGATTCTCCGGAACACCTCGGTCGAAATCTTCACACGCGTGTTGGGCATCATCTATACTTCAGCGGGTGAGAACATCGAGGCGATGCAGGTGGCGGCCGACGCGAGCGGCAATGTGTGGTTTTCCCGGCAAATCCGGACGGTCGCGGCTCCGATGATGCTGACCCAGGGCGTTGAGTTGGGCCGTGCGCTGTCCGCTACGGATTTCCTCCCCGAGATGGCGCTGTCGCGGTTCCGCACCGCCGCGGAAACGGGCTCCGTGAAGGTGACCGCCCAGCAACTGGCGGACTACTACGAGACCGAGAACTCGTTCGCGATGAAGAACCTTGTGAGCATGATCGAACTGGCCGTGACCATCATCATCATGGGCTCGCTCGTGTTTCTCACGCTGCTCTCCTCCGAGACCGCGAGCATCGACGTGAACAAAGTGGGTGCCGGGTAAGGAATGGATCAGCAACCCGTACAACCGAAAAGCCTGAAGCGCGACCTGCCGACGCTCCTCGTCGAGCACGGGGTGGTGGAGCAGAGCGTGCTGGATGAGGCCATGGCCCTCATGGCCAACGACCCCGCTCCTTCGCCGCGTCGTCTCGTCCGCATCCTCGCCGACCAGTTCAAGGTGAACGCGGATGCGCTCTACCGCGAAGTGGCGCAGTTCTACGCCTTCCGCACCCTCGACGTCGAACGGGAGGGGATCAACGACGAACGGATCGCCTTCATCCGGGCGATGCTCGAATACTTGCCGCCGCATTTGCAGGACCGCGCCGCCGATTCTCAGGTGTTGCCGTTCACGGTCGACGCGGCCAACCCGAACCGCCTGCTCCTGGTGTCGCCCGACCCAACGCGGCGTGAAGTGTATGAAGTGGCCAAGGGGACGGGATACAAATCGTTCGAGATCTGCTTCACGCCGCCGAGCCAGTGGCAGGAACTCTGGCGCAAAGTGGTGGTGACAAGGCCGAAGCAGGGCCAGGGCCAGTATACCTCCGCCGCGGTGGAAGAGGTGGAGGAAGAGGAGGACGAAGGATTTGAGCGGGAGATCGAACAGGAGATCAGCCGCAGCGGGCTGATCGCCCTCATCGATAACATCCTCGTGGACGGCGTCCGCGTGGGCGCGAGCGACATCCACGTCATTCCGAAGGGCGAGAAGATCTCCGAGTTCCATTTCCGGATCGACGGCAAGCTGACCCTCTGGCTCCGATATACAGAGGCGCGAACCGAGGCGGTCTCGGCTGTCCTCAAGGACCGGGCGAAGGGACTCGACCGGTTCGAGCGCAACACGGCGCAGGACGGTTTTGCGCAAATGCTCATCGACGGGAAGACCATCCGGTTCCGAGTGTCGGTGTTGCCGACGGTGGGAAAGGAACTGAAGAGCAAACACGAATCCATCGTCATCCGTATCCTCCAGGAGCCGAACCTCTCTATTCGGATCGAGGACCTGGGGTTCA
>CAYIHQ010000224.1:0-902 GCA_964362905.1 uncultured Ignavibacteriaceae bacterium | reverse complement strand
GGGGTTCAACAAGCACGCCGAGAATGCGATGCGAAAGGCCCTCGCCAAGCCGCACGGCATCATTATCGTCACGGGTCCCACCGGAAGCGGCAAGAGCACGACGCTCGTGGCGGCACTTCGCGCCATCCGTGGACCCGTCCATCAACATCCTGACGGTGGAAGATCCTGTCGAGTATTTCATCGACGGCGCCCGGCAGATCAAGCTGAATCCGAAACTCGACTTTGAAGGGGCGTTGCGCTCCATCCTGCGTCATGACCCCGACGTCGTGATGGTGGGTGAGATGCGCGACAAGATCACGGCTGAGATCGCCATCAAGTTGGCGAATACCGGCCACCTGACCTTCTCGACACTTCATACGAACGACGCCGTGAGCGTCATCTCGCGCCTGTTGAAGATGGGCATCGAACCGTTCCTCATCGCGTATGCGATCAACCTGGTCATCGCGCAACGGCTCGTGCGCCGTCTCTGTCCGCGGTGCAAAGCGCCGATGCCGGTGACGGACTACGATGAATTGCGCACGCTGGGTCTCACGGAGGCCGAGATCACGAACGGTTCGTTCTTCTTGCCGGTCGGATGTTCCGACTGCATCGGCGGCTATCGCGGCCGCCGGGCGATCCATGAAGCGTTGTATTTCACCAAAGAGATACGTAAGCTCATCATGCAATCCGACGCGTTCGTCGACGAAGAGAAGGTGCGCGAAGGCGCCCTGAAGGCCGGCATGCTGACCCTGCGTCAGGCGGCCCTCGACCTGCTGAAAGAAGGGGCAACGTCGGTCGAAGAACTGGTGTCGGTCACTTCGGAAGAGGACTGACGCCGGTCTACCGGTTCCCCCACGCATGGCCGTCCGTTCCGACATACAACAGCAGGCAGGCGAGATCGCGCGATCCAAGGCTGCGGCAAA
>CAYIHQ010000223.1:0-4654 GCA_964362905.1 uncultured Ignavibacteriaceae bacterium | reverse complement strand
CGAACACGTGCTCTATGATGGGATCGAGCTCTCATCCTCGCCGATGAGGGACACTGAGCGAGATGTGGATGTCCTGTATGTGGGTCGTGTCAGTATTGAAAAAGGGGTGAAGGATCTGCTCACGGCTTGCGAACAATTCGTCGCGGCCGGGAGACGGTTCAAGCTCGTGCTCGCGGGTCCACTGACCGCCGACTGGTCGAATGAGTCGTTGGCGCAAAGCCTCGCTCGGCTGGGAGGCCAAGCCACGTATGTCGGCGCCGTAGATGATCCGCGGGAATGGATGCGGAGGTCCAGGGTCCTGGTGTTGCCTAGCCATCGGGAGGGCCTCGGACGGGTGATCCTGGAAGCAATGGCTGAACGGTGCGCGATCGTGGCAACGAACATCGGCGGCATTCCGGAGATCGTGGTGGATGGGCGTGATGCCCTGCTCGTGCCTGCCCATGATCCCCTTCGGCTCTACCAGGCGCTGGATATGCTTCTGCACGATGACACGTTGCGAGCCCATATGACGGAGAATGCCTATGCCAGGGTGGCCTCTCATTTCACATCGGAGCACCTGAAGTCGGCCATCCGGCAGATCTATCTGGAGGACGTGTGGCGCATTCCGTAGGAGGCAGTGAGACCCGGTGTCCGGTGCGTGTTTCGTTCGTGATCGTGAGCCACGACAGGTCCGCCATGATCCTCCGCCTCGTGCGATCCATCAAGGCCCACGTGTTATCACCCGCGTGGGAGGTGATCATCGTCGACAACGCCTCCACGGAGGATGTCGCCTCACAGATCCGCGCCGAATTTCCGGAGGTCATTCTTCGAGCGGAATCCATCAATCATGGATTCGCCAGGGGCTGTAACCTCGGCGCCGAGATGGCGAGGGGTGAGTTCCTGCTCTTTGTGAACAACGACATCGAGTTGTTGGGAAATTCGATCCCCGACATGATCACGGAATTAGACCGAGATCCATCAACCGGATTGGTGGGCTGCGAACTGCGCAATGAGGACGGTTCCGCTCAGCCGACGGCCTTTCGATTCCCTTCGTTGGGGTTGCGGTGGTTGCAACTCTCTGGATTGAAAAAAGTCATTCTTCGATTACGGCCGTCGTTGCGGCGAGGTCATGCCATGGTCGAGGCTCCCGATTTTCTATCGGGGGCATTTCTCATGGTTCGAAGGAGCGTTTTTTCGGAGGTCAGGGGATTCGACGAGGGGTACTTCATGTACCTCGAAGATGCCGACCTGGCATATCGACTGCGCGAGCGGGGATTGCGTTGTCGCATCTTGCACGACCCGTACGTCGTGCATTTTGGGAGACACTATGAGTTGCAAGAGTTGGGACCTGTGACCCTGAGAATGAATCGGGGGCTTGTGAGATTCTATGCCATCCACCACGGACACGGCTGGTTGCGGCTCCTCGCCGTGTCATCGCTGTTGTTCCTCGCGATGCGATGGTTGACGACTGTCGTTCGCGGAGGCTCATCGCAGAATCGGCACAGCGTCCAAGAGTTGCTGGCCCTGTATGGCGCGGCTCTTTTCAGGCCCGGTGCGGTAGCGGATGCCAGATCATTCGAGCGCCCGGCCGCTGCCAGAGGTGCCGAGTGAACGAACTCCCGGTCCTCCTGATGTGCGCCGGAGCCATCGTGGTGGCCTACACATACCTTGGCTATCCCCTGTTTCTGCTCCTGCACCGCCCCAGGCGGCCGGTGACGACGCAGAGGACCGACGCCAAAGCCCCCTCGGTCGCCGTGGTCATCGCCGTCCACAATGAAGAGGAATGCATCGGCGCCCGTATTTCGAATCTCCTGGAGTCTGCGTATCCTGATGATCAGCTCACGATCCTCATCGGTTCGGATGCCTCATCCGATGGCACGAATGTGATCCTGGAGAGGATACACAACCCCCGGATCCAGGTGAAGCTCTTTCCGGTGCGCCGGGGAAAAGCGGCCGTGCTGAATGACTTGATCGATTGCGTGCACTCCGATATCATCGTTTTCTCGGATGCCAATACCCTCTATGATCGAGGGTGCATCGCCGCACTCGTCCACGGATTCCAGGATCCGATGGTCGGCGGAGTGTGCGGTGAATTGAGACTCAGGTCCGATGCGCCAGATGTCAGACCCAGCAGCGAGACCACGTACTGGTCCTACGAGTCATTCATCAAACGGCGGGAAGGTATGGTGTCATCCACGATTGGCGCGACGGGGGCCGTCTACGCCGTTCGACGTGGCCTGGTCCGGAGATTGCCGACCGAAACTGTTGTCGCGGACGACCTGATGCAGTCGCTTCATGTCATCTCACAAGGCCGACGATTCAGCTATGAACCCGCGGCCGTGGCGTATGAGTCGCCTGCGGAGTCTGTCGTGGGTGAGATGCGCCGAAGGGTCAGGATCGGGGCGGGAAACATTGCCGCCGTCAAGCCCTATTTGGAATTGCTCTCTCCGCGACATGGGTACATTGCATTGGGACTCCTCTCCCACAAGATCCTTCGGTGGGTGGTCCCTTTCGCCCTGGCGATGTCTCTTCTCAGCGCGATCGCGCACGTCGTGATGAACGGAGCCCTGCCTTTGCACATTTGGTCCTCCGCTGCGCTGGCCGGCTGGTTCATTCTCGGCTGGATTCTGGAACGATTCCGACGCCCGGCGGGTATCGGGGGACTTCTCTATTATGTAGTCGTCGTCAACGCGGGCTTGGGCTGGGGGCTTCTCCGAGGCCTCTTCGGTCGCCTCGAACCGTCCTGGTCCAAGATCACCCGATCGAGTTCTGAGCAGGAAGGGAGGCCGAGCTGATGAAGTTGCTCATCGTCGCTGGAACGCGGCCCGAGATTATCAAACTGGCTCCGCTGGCCTTGCGTGCAAGGTCGATGTCGGGTCTGACGGTCGACCTGATCCTGACGGGGCAGCACGAGGCTATGGCTCGCGAAGCAATGGCGATCTTCGGGCTTGAAGCATCGGCCAATCTCCAGATCATGCGCCCAAACCAGACACTCGACCATGTGTTCGCTGCGGTCATGACGGCGCTGCCGCCAATTCTCGAAGAGCGGCGTCCGGATGTTCTGGTCGTCCAGGGGGACACGACTTCGGCGGTGGCGGCCGCATTAAGCGCTTTCCATGCCAAGATCCCCGTCGCCCACGTCGAGGCGGGGCTCCGCACGCAGGATCTTCAAGCGCCATTTCCGGAGGAGGCGAACCGACGTCTCCTCGGCATCGTGACCACATTCCACTTCTGCCCTACAGAAAGCGCCGCGGCGAATCTTCGGAACGAGAATGTTCCGGAAAGCTGTCTCCACGTCCCGGGCAATACGATCGTCGATGCCGTGATGATGATCCGAGAGCGGTACGCCCTCGATGACCTGCGATCGATCCAACCCGACATCCGGGCGCCGTACGTCCTCGTCACGGCCCATCGTCGGGAGAGTTTCGGAGAGGGATTTCGCAACATCTGCACCGCTCTGAGGTCCTGCGCTTTGGCGCATCCCAACCTGCAGTTCATCTATCCGGTGCATCTCAATCCGCATGTGCGGACACCGGTCCACGAGATGTTGGGGGGACTGCGCAACATTCTACTCATTCCTCCCGTCTCGTACCTGGCCCTCCTGACCCTTCTGAACGGGGCCGAATTCGTTGTCACCGACTCCGGGGGGATCCAGGAGGAAGCTCCGTCCTTCGGGAAGCACTGCATCGTCATGCGCGAGAGAACGGAGCGCATGGAAAGTGTCGACGCCGGTCTCTCCGAGTTGGTGGGAACGAACGTCGAGGCCATCACCAACGCCGTGTCGCGGGCCGCCCGTGAGGGCACACGGCATCCCGGTGTCGTCAATCCGTACGGCGACGGCCATGCCTCGGAGCGGATTCTGCGCATTCTTTCGGAGGCGAACACCGCACGAGTGTGAGCCGCACGCTTGACTATATCATGACGTTGGCAGCCGACGTCGCGGCCCTGTCGATGTCGTTCGTCTTCTTCTACTGGTTGCGCGTCGAGAGCGGTCTCTTAACGTTCTCGATCGAGCCGGAGATGCTTCTTCCGATGGCGGCCATGGCCTTCTTCTGGGTTGCCTGGTTTTTCCTTTCAGGATTGTACCGGGAGTGGTACTATTCCTCCCGGCTCGAGGAGGTCTTCTCCGTCACCCGGTCAGTGTCGCTGGGCATCCTGATCCTCTTTGCTGTCATTCTGTATGATGACCTGGCGGCCAACGAACAGACCGCCCGACGCTCGATCATCGTTGCCTATTGGCTGATCGTTGTCTCGTCGGTGACGGGAGGGCGGCTGACCTTGCGTTGGATCCAGAAGTCCTTGTTGCGGAGGGGCATCGGCGTCCTGCCGGCCATCATCGTCGGTTGGTCAAAGCGGGCGTTTGAGTTGGCTGATGTCGTCCGCCGTTCACCGTCGTTGGGGTATCGGGCGGTCGGCTTCGTCACGCTGTCGTCCCGCAAGGGAGAGAAGTCGGTCTCTCATGCCGGCCTGCCTCTTCTGGGAACGCTCGTGGAGCTTCCGGACCTCATCCGGGAACACCGCGTACGGGAGGTGTTTGTCGGCCTCGACTCGTCGGACCACGAGCGGCTGATGGAGGTTCTGCAGGTCTGTGAATCCGTGGATGTGGCGGTCAAGATCATGCCGAACATGTACGACATCGTGAGCGGTCAGGCCCGCATCAGTTCCATCCACGGCG
>CAYIHQ010000222.1:0-4654 GCA_964362905.1 uncultured Ignavibacteriaceae bacterium | reverse complement strand
GCTTGCTGCACAAAGGTCGGACTGCGATCAGGGAGATGCGGTCCGCCGAGGCGGATTCGCTGCTTCGGCTCGCGATGAATCTGGACCCCATCAATGCGGAAGTGGCGTATCAGCGCGTGGCCGCCGCGTCACTGGGAGGCACGTTCCAGCAAGCCGTGACGGCGCAGCAGGAACTATTTTCCACCCCCCGTTCAACGTCGTACACGCCTCCAGGCCGCGTCTTGCTGGCGCTGGCCCAGTCCCTTGATGCCGCTCGATCGCTTCGCGGGACGGCGCGCGCTCAGGCGCTGTTCCAGGCGAGCCGCGCCGCGTGGGACCTGGGTTACTCTCGGCACGCTGCTGCCTTTGCTGATTCAGCCATTGTGGCCGACCCTCAGCATTTCGAGGCGCTCCTCTGGTCCACTCACTACGGATTTCAGACGGACGACTCGCCAAAGGCGCGGATCCGACTGCGGGTCTTGACGCAACTCGAACCGACGAACCCTGTCGTCGTCGGATTCCGGGAGATCGATTCCGTGTCGAACATGCTGCGCGGGGTGCGTGAACCCGTCGCTCGCGGGTCACTCTATTTGGATCTGTCGCATATCTACGAGCGGATCGGCCTTCCGGAAGAAGCGCTGGACATGGCCGACAGAGCGTGGCGATCGATGCCCGCCGAAGCCCGCGAAAGGACAGCACAGATCTTGGAGGCGACGGGAAGAGCGGCAGGGGCATTGAAGTATCGGAGAGGAAGATGAGGAAGTCGGAAATCGGGAGACGGGAGGCGGATTTCGCGAGCCGGATGCTGTCGTCCATGAGCGTCCTTCTGGTTTCACATTTCAAACCCGAATTCTCCTGCCGCATTTGCGATTTCGATCTTGTTTCGTATTTCGGGTTTAGCATTTCGAATTTCTTCAAGGGTGTACGTTGAGAACCGCCCTCGTCACCGGCGGCACCGGCCTCGTCGGTTCCAATCTTGTCCATGCCTTGGTTGAGGACGGCGTCCGTGTGCGTGTTCTCTGCCGGACCGGATCTGACCTCCGCGGGATCGCAGGCACGGATGCTGAGGTCGTGTACGGAGACGTGCGGGATCCGGAAGCCGTCGGGCGGGCCATCAAGGGCTGCGACACGGTATTCCACACCGCGGCGATCATCTCGCATTGGCCGAAAGAACGGCCTGCAATGCACGACATCAACGTACGGGGAACGGCGGTGGTCGTCGAGGCATGCATGCGCAGCAATGTTGAGAAGGTCGTCCACACCAGTTCCATCGCCACCATCGGCCCTGCGGCGCACGACGACGTGATGACCGAGGACACGCCGTACGCCCCTGGTTCATATCCGGATGGGTACCGCGCCAGCAAGCATGCGGCGGAACAGGACATTCTGAAAAGAGTCGGGCATGGATTGCCGGCGGTGATCGTCAATCCGGCGGTGATCATGGGCCGCCAGGATTACCGGTTCCACGGGGGGAGGATCATTCGCGACGTGGTGCGTCGACGGATATTCTATGCGCCGGCGGGTGGAACGAACATCGTGAGCGTGGACGACGTGGTGGCCGGACATCTGGCGGCTGCGCGGCTGGGGCGGGTGGGCGAACGGTACATTCTGGCAGGCGAGAACCGGTCGTTCGAGGAGATCTTCGGCATCACGGCGGAAGAGACCGGCGGGATCGCCCCTCGATTCAATATCCCACGCTCGGTGGTGTGGGGCGTAGCCGCGCTCGTCGAAGGCGGAGCCCGGGTGCTCGGAACGCGCCCTTGGGTGACACGCGAACTCGTCGCAGGGATCGGGAGATTCCGGAGATACTGTTCAGAGAAGGCACACCGGGAACTGGGGTATACCTACCGGTCCTTCCGGACGACGGTGCGGGAGACATATGCGTGGTACAGGGCGGAAGGACTGTTGTAGCAACCTCCCAAACTGTCCAAACATCCCAAATTCCAAAACGACACGAGTTAGCGCTTTCTGCTAACTCGTCCTCGTTTTGCGAATCCCGCCGCTTTCTGGCGGGACGCTCCAAACAAACGGCCAAAGCACCAAACCGCCAGACAGCTCTGACTGGCGTCGAACGGACAGCCATCCCTTTCAAACCTCGAAAACGCGCTCCAGCCACACCCACAACTTCAGTTGTGGGTACGCGCCCTCCCTACAAACACAAAGCCCCGCCCTTAGTTCGAGGACGGGGCTTCGTTCTTCCATCTCGTGCAGTCCCGCGTTGGCGGGGGCTGACAGAACTACCTACAACATCGTTCCCGAACCGATGATCTTCTTGTACGTACCGTAGGTCGGATGCGAAACGACAACGGTCACGAACACCGCCTTCGCCGGAAAATTGGTGATCGCCACGTCTCCATCGCTGAGCAGGATCGTGAAGTCTGTCAATCCGGCTCCCCCGACTTGGGTGTCGGGCATGATGGCGTCCGCGTCACCCGAGATCACTCCATCACCCACCGTCACACCCACCGAAGTACTTGGGGACATCGGATGTCCAAACCGGTCCGTCACGGTGAAGGTCCACGGGCCGACGGTACCGCCGTTACTGTTGGCAAACGGTAACGCGGGCGCGCTGGTCACGGTGATCACCGGCTCTCCGGTCCACAGTATCTTAAGAGAGTCTATCACGTTTACGCCCAAGTCCCCAATCGTCTGAGCATAAACGTAAGTATAACCCTTACCGATTGAGAGTGAATCAGCATTCTGTGGGTATGGATTGGCCGAATATAGGGTTTGCGATACAAACCCGTTCGCATCTGTAAGACCTGGTGTGCCTCCACCAGTGGACATGGTGCCGTGCGTACTATGGAAATACACTGCTGTTCCAGCTTGCACCGGGTTGCTGTATTTGTCAGCAACCTGCACCGTAATCTTCTCCGTCACGAACGCCCTGTCAAGACCGGGGAAGTTGTACTTCTCCGGCGCCATTGTAAAGTGGCGTTGATCTGGGAACCCTGCATGAATTGTGATCTTCACAGGTAACGACAAAATCGTATTTGATCCGAAGACGGTACGTGCCCGGATCTGCACCACTCCTGCGCTCGTGCCAGACGACATTGAGACCCGCACTCTTCCTGAGTTATCAGTGCTGTCAGCACCAGGGATCAATTTCGGAACCGTCCCACCCGGAACGATCGAATTCGGGAAGAACGTGTACGAGAAGTTGATATAGGCACGAGGCGTGGCTTCGATCGGGTTTCCAAGTGAATCGCGCACTTCATACGTGATCACCGAGTTCTCCAGGGCACCGACGCCCGAGACGAAGACGTCGGAGGAGGAGACGCCGAGAAACGCGATCTGGGCCGGATTCTTGACCGAGGGCGACGGAGGCGTGATAGACTGAGGCGCACCGAGGATGCCTACGAGCTTCTTCTCATCCGTACCGTTGGGGCCGGCAACGGTGATCTTGATTGAGAAGACTCCACTGTTGCCGCCGTTCAACACGGCGTCTGAGAGCCGCACGCGACGCTGAGTACTGCTGATCAGTCGCGTATCAGTCGTTGTCGTCGTCACATCTCCAGACATTAGAATGGCGGAAGCAGCATTCCCGAACGAACTGACGGACACGGAAATGGAGTTGCCAGCAGCCAGCGGATTGCCTGCCGCATCAGCCACCTGGAAATCCAGGTCGAAGAATCCCCCATCCAAAATCATCACAGTGTCAGTCGGAACGTTTAGTACGCTAATGACAGCTGGACCTGAAAATGTGAACCCTGCAACCTTGGATAGGATAAGGTTGTTGCTACCGACGGTACTGACGGTGATTGTGTCCTTACCGCCTGTGGGGTAGGGCAGACCCCCAAAAATCGAAGCTCTCGCATGACCGAGAAGATCGGTCTTATCACTTGCTTGGACCAAACCGCCATTCGTCGTGAAATAGACAGCCGTATTGGGCTGGACGGGGTTACCATAAACATCAGCCAGCTGAACACTCACAATTCCCACTGGGTCTCCTGTGGCAATCCAATGAATATTCGATGGTTCGGTCCACACTGTCATTCCACCGAGATACGGCAGTCCGCCATAAATCGTAAATGCAACCGGCGCCGAGGTGATTGTTCGGCCGTTCACAACCGCACTAGCGCGCAACTGCATTACGCCCGCTTTCGTACCGGAATTCAACGTCGCGTACACCTGACCGCTCGCATCGGTCAGCAAGACGGCCGGCGTCGGAGACAGAAATTCACCACCGCCCGGTCCACCCTCGATGCTCAGCGTGACATTGGCTCGATGATTCAGATCCACCGGACTACCGAGCGAGTCTTTGACAACAAACCGAACGATCACGGCTTCATTAGCGCCAGTGCCGCGAACGGAGAGACTTGTGATATTCCCCTGCGAACCGAGATATTCGATACTCGACGCGAATCCGGATCCCGCTCCACCGGATCCGGGTTGTCCCGTCACCAATTGTGCGCCGGAGAAGCTGGCCGTCGCTTCACCGTTCTCACCCGACACGCTAATGAGAAACGTGACGACACCCGCCGGACCGCCGTTCGCCTTGTCGGTTGCCGTGACATTGAAAATCGCAGCCGCTGCCGCCCGCGTGTCCGGCATGACCACCTTGGCGTCGCCCGTCAGGACAAGGTCTGCGGATCCGGCACCGTCCTTGGTAACGGTGATCGTCGCCCCCTTCGAAAGCGGGTTTCCGTTGGCATCCGCCACAGTGAAGGAGAAG
>CAYIHQ010000221.1:0-4664 GCA_964362905.1 uncultured Ignavibacteriaceae bacterium | reverse complement strand
ATCACCCGGCAGGACCATGAACGGATCGTGAAGGACTACATTGCCAGCGTGGGAGGCCGGGGTTGATCACCATTGTCGGTAAGCGATACGCCAAGGCTTTGGTGGAGCTGAGCCACGAGAAGAACGTGGTGGACAAGACCCGCGCCGACCTCTCCGCCTTCGCGGCGGTTGTGGACGGGCAGGCGTCGCTCCAAAAGCTGTTCTCCAGCCCCGCGTTCACGCCGGCCGCCAAGAAGGCAGTGATCGGAGAGCTGGCCGCGAAGCTGGGGCTCCAGCAGACCACGACGCGGTTCCTGTCGCACCTGGCCGAGACCGGCAGGATCCGGAACTTCAGCGATGTGCAGCAGGCCTTCGAGGAGTTGTTGGCGGACCGCCAGAACCGCGCCAGGGCGCGGGTCACGACGGCGACGCCCCTTGCTCCGGCAGAGCTCGGCGATATCAAGAAGAAGCTCGAGGCGGTGACGGGCAAGCACGTCGAGATCGACGCGAAGGTGGACCCGGCCGTCATTGGCGGCGCGCGGGCCCAGATCGGCAGCGTCATCTACGATGGGACCATCAAGAACCAGCTTGGCAAGATGCGCGAGAAGCTGGCGAAATGAAAAACCAGAGGTCAGAAGCAAGAAGGAAGAAGTAAGAAGACAGAGAAGTGCACAATGTTTTTATCTGTCCTCTTTCATCTTTCCTCTGTCATCTGATCCATAAGGAGTTTACCGATGCAGATCAAGGCACAGGAAATCAGCGAGATCATCAAAAAGAAGATATCCGATTTTGAGAAGACCGTTGAGGTCGCCGAGGTGGGCACCGTCATAACAGTCGGCGACGGTATCGCCAAGATCTACGGCCTTGACAACGTCATGTCCGGCGAACTTCTCGAGTTCCCCGGCGGCATCATGGGCATGGCGCTGAACCTCGAAGAGGAGAGTGTCGGCGCGGTGCTCATGGGCGACGATATGAAGATTCGCGAAGGCGACATCGTCAAGCGGACCAAGAGGATCGCCGAGGTCCCCGTGGGCGATGCCATCGTGGGCCGGGTCGTGGACGGCATCGGCCAGCCCATCGACGGCAAGGGCCCCATCGCTTCCAAAGAGTTCCGCCATATCGAAGTGATCGCGCCGGGCATCGTGAAGCGCCAGTCAGTACGCGAGTCGCTCCAGACCGGAATCAAGGCCATTGACGCCATGATCCCCATCGGCCGCGGCCAGCGCGAGCTCATCATCGGCGACCGCCAGACCGGCAAGACCGCCATTGCCATCGACACCATCATCAACCAGAAGGGCCAGAATGTCATCTGCATCTACGTGGCCATCGGCCAGAAGCGCTCCACCGTGGCGCAGGTGGTCAAGACTCTCACGGAACACGGGGCCATGGACTACACCATCATCGTATCGGCCACGGCCTCGGACCCGGCCCCGCTCCAGTTCATCGCCCCCTACACCGGCTGCACCATCGGCGAGTATTTCCGCGACAAGGGCGGCCACGCCCTCATCGTGTACGATGATCTGTCGAAGCAGGCCACGGCATACCGCCAGCTGTCCCTGCTCCTCCGCAGACCCCCGGGTCGCGAAGCCTATCCCGGCGACGTGTTCTATCTCCATTCCCGGCTCCTTGAGCGCGCGGCGAAACTGTCCGACAAGCTCGGCGGCGGATCGCTCACGGCGCTCCCGATCATCGAGACCCAGGCCGGCGACGTGTCGGCCTACATCCCGACGAACGTGATCTCCATCACCGACGGCCAGATATTCCTCGAAGCCGACCTCTTCTACTCCGGCGTGCGGCCGGCCATCAACGTGGGTATCTCCGTGTCGCGCGTGGGCGGCAGCGCCCAGATCAAGGCCATGAAGCAGGTGGCGGGTACGCTCCGTCTTGACCTGGCGCAGTACCGCGAGCTCGCGGCCTTTGCCCAGTTCGGCAGCGACCTTGACAAGACGACCCTGGCCCAGCTGAACCGCGGCCAGCGCATGGTGGAGCTCCTGAAGCAGGACCAGTACGTGCCTATGCTGGTTGAGCAGCAGATCCTCGTTATTTTTGCGGGAACGAATGGGTTCGTGGACGATGTGCCGGTGATCGCGGTGAAGAAGTTTGAACAGGAACTCTTGCGGTTCGTGACCAGCAAGCATGCCGGTCTTCTTAAGGACATCGCCACCAAGAAGCAGCTGGACGACGAGCTCAAGTCCCGCGTCAAGTCCGTGATCGAGGAGTTCAAGAAAACGTTCAGCGCGTAATAGTACACTTGCGGAGTGCGGAGTGCGGAGTGCGGAATGAAAAGCACGAAGCAGCCGTCCTCTGCTGAAGACTAACTCAGCGGGATATCTATGGCCAGCTTACGAGACATACGAACAAAGATCGTCAGCATCAAGAAGACGCAGCAGATCACCAAGGCCATGAAGATGGTGGCGGCGGCAAAGCTTCGCCGCGCCCAGGAGCGGGTAATTGCGGCGCGACCCTACGCGCGCAAGATGCTTGCCGTCATCGCCAACCTGGCCGGCCGCGTCGAACGGGCGCGGCATCCGCTGCTTGCCAAGCGGGAACCCAAACAAGTGAAGCTCATGGTGCTCACCTCGGACCGGGGTCTCTGCGGCGCGTATAATACCAATATCTTGCGCAAGGCGGTCGAGGTGGTCAAACAGTTCAAGGCTGAAGGCAAGGAAGTGAAGGTGAATGTCGTCGGCAGGAAAGGACGCGATTTTTTCCGCAAACGTCACGAGTATACCCTGGGCAAGGTGTGGGCGGAACTCGGTATGATCGATTATGCGAAAGCCGCCGACGTCGGGAAGAACATCGTTGAACGTTTTTCCGCGGGTGAGACCGATGAGGTCTATATCCTCTATAATGAGTTCAAGAGCGTGATGCAGCAGAAGGTGACCCTTGAGAAGCTTTTGCCGGTGGAACCGCCGGCCGAGGCGGACCCGTTCACGGCGGCTGTTGATTATCTCTACGAGCCATCGGCTGAAGCGATCCTCAGCTCGATCCTGCCGAAGCACATCGAAGTTCAGGTCTATCGCTCGATGCTGGAGAGCCAGGCGAGCGAGATGGGTTCGCGGATGACGGCCATGGACTCCGCTACGCGGAACGCCAAGGATATGATCGAAAGGCTGACGCTCAAGTTCAACAAACAGCGCCAGGCCGCGATCACCAAGGAGATCTCCGAGATCGTGGGCGGAGCGGAAGCGTTAAAGTAAAAAACATTGCAAATTGGAAATTGCAAATTGTAAATTTCAAATTTAAAATTTCCAATCTTCAATTTACAATTCAATTTTCGGAGAAAATTGCCACAGGGGGTTCGTAATGAGCACAGGTAAGATCGTACAGGTCATGGGCGCGGTGGTGGACTGTGAGTTCCCCGTCGGAAGCCTTCCCCATCTGATGAACGCGCTCAGGATCGATCAGGCCGAGGACAAGAACTTCGGCACACCGGAGACGCATCTGACGCTCGAGGTTGCGCTCCATCTTGGCGAGAACCGGGTGCGCACGGTGGCCATGTCTTCCACAGACGGTCTCATGCGCGGCATGAAGGTGGCGGATACCGGCAAGCCGATCTGCATGCCCGTGGGTAAAGAGGTGCTGGGCCGCATCATGAACGTGATCGGCGAGCCAGTGGACGAAATGGGGCCGATCACGACCAAGGATACGCTTCCCATCCATCGGTCCGCTCCGATGCTCGAGGAACTCGACCCCACGAAGCAGCTTTTTGAGACCGGCATCAAGGTCGTCGACCTGCTCGCCCCCTACACCAAGGGCGGCAAGACGGGCCTTTTCGGCGGCGCGGGCGTGGGCAAGACCGTTATCATCATGGAGTTGATCAACAACGTGGCAAAACAGCACGGCGGCTACTCGGTATTCGCGGGCGTGGGCGAACGTACCCGCGAAGGTAATGACCTCTGGGCCGAGATGAAGGAGTCGGGTGTTATCAGCAAAGCGGCCCTGGTCTTCGGCCAGATGAACGAGCCGCCGGGAGCGAGGCTCCGCGTCGGTCTTTCGGCCCTCACCGTTGCCGAGTATTTCCGCGATACCATGGGACAGGACGTGCTCCTGTTCGTTGACAATATCTTCCGGTTCACCCAGGCAGGCTCCGAAGTGTCGGCGCTCCTCGGCCGTATGCCCTCGGCCGTGGGATACCAGCCCACTCTCGGTACGGAAATGGGCGCGCTCCAGGAGCGCATTACTTCCACGAAAAAAGGATCGATCACTTCGGTGCAGGCCATCTACGTGCCTGCCGACGACCTGACCGACCCTGCACCGGCAACGGCGTTCGCGCACCTCGATGCAACCACGGTGCTTTCCCGCCAGATCTCGGAGCTTGGCATTTATCCTGCCGTGGATCCGCTCGATTCAACGTCGCGCATCATGGATCCCCACGTGGTCGGAGAGGAGCATTACTCCGTTGCTCAAAGGGTGAAGCTCGTACTTCAGCGGTACAAAGAACTCCAGGACATCATCGCGATCCTTGGTATGGACGAGCTCTCCGACGAGGACAAGCTCTCCGTGTCCAGGGCCAGAAAAATCCAGCGCTTCCTGTCGCAGCCCTTTCAGGTGGCCGAAGCCTTCACCGGCACACCGGGCAAATATGTGCCGCTCAAGGAAACCATCAAGGGCTTCAAGGAACTCGTTGACGGTAAGATGGATGATATTCCCGAGCAGGCGTTCTATATGGTCGGCCCCATCGA
>CAYIHQ010000220.1:0-4665 GCA_964362905.1 uncultured Ignavibacteriaceae bacterium | reverse complement strand
GATTGCAAACACGGCCGTCGTGCCGCCATGCATGACCGCCGTGCCGAATCCACGCACGATCCACGTGAAGAGAGAGGCGTGCTCCAGCGACTGGAGATAATAGACGTTCTCGACGATCGCAAACCCAGCGCCGATGGCGAAGCCGTGGACCCCGGCGTCGACCATGAATCCCACTTTCCGCGATCGAATCAGGAGGAACGGCCAGATCGCCTTGCACAGTTCCTCCACCTCCGGAGCCCCGTATCGCGCATACATCGTGAGTTCGATCCCCTCCTGAGCGAGGAAAGCCATGTTCACCACGACCGATGCCCCGGCGGCGACACACCCCAGAAGGACCGTCACGAGCACGGACTGAACCGGTACGAGTTTGTAGCTGTCGAGGAGCATGAGGCCGGTCAGGAACACCAGGACCGGCGCGCAGCTGACCGCGACCTGTGCGAGAAGCTCGAAGGTCATGGCTCACGCCGTGAGGAAAAGAGGGAACCGCCAAGTCGCCAAGAGAGGCAGAATTGAAACAGGTTCAAACCCATTCTTCCTTGGCGGTCTTGGCGGTTGAGGTTCTGCCCTGGGCCGCGGTTGTGGGCCATCCGGTCAGAGGATCTTGAGGGAGACCATGAATTCCCGCGTCGGCCTCGAGCCACGCTCGAAGGCGAGCGCATACCCGATGGAGAACGTAGCATCGAGGGAGGACATCAGCGCCAGCTTCACGTCCACCTGGGCGCCGAGATTGGCAAGCGTCCGTTGCACGGCCGCACGGTCGGGATCGGTCGTAAGGAAGCTGGCAAAGATCGTCGGATGGGCCCAGCTGGCGTAGAGGAACCACGCCCCGGCGTTCCGAAATCGCAGCGGAGGCAACAGCCACTCCAGCATCGCACGGCCGTACGTGGCCCCGCCGACCGCATTCAACGTCGTGCCCGGGAAGGCGTATTGCTCACGGTACCGTTTCGGTTCTTGGTGGTCCACCCAGTTGTTCCCGAATCCTCCGAAAAAGAAATTGCCGAACGGATCGTTCCGATCGCCAAACGAGACACCGGCTGTCGTCCGCAGCCAGAGCGCCGAGTGATCGATCGGCAACGGAGTTCCGATGTCGAATGTCCCGTAAACCAGAGGAAACAAGCGGTTGCGGACGTAGTTGTTCTTGCTCAACAACGACCACCCAATGCCCTTTTCGTAGTCGGCGGCCCCGAGAGATTTTCGGTACCAATGGTACTCGAGCGCGGCTCGTGCCGTATAGAGCCGGTCGAAGGACGCGAGGACATTCTGAAAGTCAGGCGTACGTTCCAGTCCACCATACGCGCCGGCTGAGAACGTTGCTTCCATCGTCTCGGGGTCATTGAGGAGCAGCGGGAGTCGGTACCGGGCCGTCACCGAGTATCCCTTCCGGCTCAGTTTCGTCGGTCCGAACAGGTCGTAGAAATCTGCGGCGTTGAGGGTCGCCCCGAAATGCCAGTTCAGGACCCGGTACCGCAGGGTCGCATGAAGGCGTTCATCCGAGGGTATGAACTGATGCGGCGCCCAGGTGGCTGTGGCATCGATGGAATGAAGCATCAGGGGATCCGACAGGTTCATCCGGAAGCCGAACGCTGTCACATCCTTGTATCCTTCGACCACGGGATACATGGAGCCGACTCGAATGGCGGAAGCGGGGGAGAATGACCCGCGATACGAGGTCATGGAATCGAGCGGAATGTTCGCAGGCGAGCCTACGGTCCATTGAGCGAGCACCGGATGTCGTTCGATCGTTTCGTTTCCTAGGAACCGAATGGCGCTGACATCCTCGGTCTTGTGCATGCCCATGATCGCCGGGATGAACCCTTTCCCGGAGTACCGAAACACGATGAGAGAATCCGCAGACTGCACCATCGGCCGAAAGAGGCCCGTCTCCACGTTGCTGAGCACGTCCATCGAACTGTCGACAAACGTGTAGCGAAACACGTTCGAGATGCCGGTGTAGTAGGATGTGCCGACGAGCGCGCTCCCATCAGGAGTAAACACGAAATTGGCCGGCACGCTCAGGTCAAAATCGAACAGGGTATCGACCGCAGCGGTCTTGTCCAGCAGGGGTCCGGTAGGTAGTGCGATGAGCCGCTGGCGTCCGCTGATGCTCACCTGCGCAGCGGTCAACAACGACCCGTCGGGGGACAGGTCCAGGTCCGTCACGTAGGTGCCGTACGGCCAAATGTGAACTGTGTTCCAGTCGATGTACGGCGGATTCATGCGCACAATGGTGCAGTAGCCGTTGTCATGCCGAACTCCCCATAAGGTCCGGTCGGACCGGTTGAAGACCAATTCGCCGATGCGCGTGTCGCGTTGGAGGACGGTGACATCGCCCGTTCGGAGGTTGACGGAGCTGAGGTCGCGCCATGAGTTGTTGTCGATGGAAAAGAAGGCCGTCTCCGAGGCGGGGTCGTACGCCAGCGAGGCGACGTCATACAGCGAGGCGCCCTTCACTTCGCACACCTGTTCGATCCGTCCGTCGGCGATGTCGATGATGGCGATATGAGGAACCTGGCCCGGGTAGTTGATGCCCGCCAGGATCGACCGGCGTTCGGGGAGGTAGAAGGCTCGCGAAACTGAGCCGACGGCCTGTGTCGTCAAGTGTCGGACGGGGGTGATGGGATGCAGCCGGACGGAATCGAGATTCATGCGCTGCCAGGTGTGCTCGAAGTCGATCCACCGTTGCCATTCCTCGTCGAGCGAGCTTCCGTAGACGCGCCGAAACTCGGAGGCGAAGTGCGCGTCACTGTCTTCCGTGCGTGCGGTCCATGCGATGAGCTTGTCCGGGCCGTACTGATACGTCAGGTAGGTCATGAACCGAGTGCCGTACAGGTATGCATTCGCCCCCACCTGGAAATCCACTTTCGTCCCTTCGGCCTCGAGACCCACCCAGTCGTAGAAGTAGGCGCTGTCGCGCACCATCGTCCGGAAGAGCATCTCGTCGTACGAACCGAGCGCACGACCAAGCCCGCCGGCCATCCACGTTTCGACGAAAGCGGCGATGCCTTCTCGGTACCATCGGGTGGAGTACGTCCGAGGCATCGTCAGGTACCCGTAGAGCATCGAAAGCGCGTTGTCGGAGGTGGGGGATGGCTTGCCCGAGAAGACAGACCTCCAAAATCGGTCCGTGCCCGACGGCTTGTCGAGGGTCACGACGTGCACGAGTTCGTGGTTCATGACCCAGTTCATCCGCTCGTTCGCGGGGAGGGTCTCGTAGACGTTGCTGACGGGGGCCATCCCGATGCTGACAAGATTACGCGGCGACACGCCCGCTGCGCCGTTGCCGTAGTCGTCAAAATCCTGGAGCATGACGGTGATCGGACCATCGCTCTCGTATCCGAACAGGTGCCGATGGAAGGCGTAGGCATTTTCGAAACAGCGGGCGGTGTGGGGAACGAGGTACTCGGAAAGCTTGCTATAATAGAGCAGATTCTGACGCGGGGTTTGCAGACTGTAGAGTTGCTGTGAAGAGGCCCCGGCGATGCCCAGGAGAAGGCCGAGGAACGCGGACAGCGCTCGTCGTGTGGCGCGCTGAGATCGGGCGGTGGAGTCCGGGGTCGGGGTCATCAGCGAAGGGGACGAAGTTGAATGTGGGCGACGGCGCCCACACAATCGGGCCTTTTGCCCAGAAAGGCAAGGGACGCCAAAACGACAACGGGGCCGCAGGCACATGCCCGCAGCCCCGCTGGGATGGAACGACAGATTGCCCGTTAGTCTTTGGCGCGTGCGGCATCCTGAAGCATGGACCGCAGGTCGGCGCTTTTCAGCGCGTCCCGCAGCTCGGCGCTCTTCAGGGCTTCGCGCACTTCCGCGTTCTTCAACGCATCGCGGAGTTCGGCGCTCTTCAACGCTTCGCGAACCTCGGCGCTCTTGAGAGCTTCCCGCATCCCTGCGCTGGCAAGTGCTTCACGCAGATCGGAGCTCTTAAGAGCTTCACGCACCTCAGCGCTCTTCAGGGCTTCGCGCATTTCGGCGTTGGCCAACGCTTCGCGAACCTCGGCGCTCTTCAGAGCTTCCCGAACTTCAGCGCTCTTGAGTGCATCGCGCAGCTCGGCGCTCTTCAGGGCCTGACGAGCCTCCGTGCTCTTCAACGCCTCGCGCAGTTCAGTGCTTCGGAGCGCTTCCCGAAGGGCAGCACTCGCCAACGCTTCACGGAGAGCGGCGCTCCTCAGGGCTTCGCGCACGGCCGCGTTCGCCAGCGCCTCCCGCATGCCGGCCGTCATGAGAGCCGACTGCAGCTCGGCCGACGCCAACGCTTCGCGTAGCTCGGCACTTGCCAACGCCGTCCACAACATCTCGTTCTTCAGTTGGCTTTGGAACGAAGGAGCGCTCACAAGCTTCACGAAGCTGTCGTTCTGCATGAGCTGGGCGACACTGGTGCCGCTGATGCCCGTGCTCCCTTCGGTCATCTGCTCGGTCCGATACTTCTTGGCCGCGCCGATCGTTCCCTGGACCTCGTCTTCGGGTGCCGGGGGATAGAACATCGAAAAGTATCCGATCACGACGATCGCCACGACCGCACCTCCGATGATCAGCCGACCGCGGGTTCCGGAGAACGTACCGCCGGTGTTGTGCTCCATGAAGCCTCCTGCTGAGGTTAGTGAGTAGTGTGCTGGTGATGAAACGTGTCGCAATTTCGGGAATCCGCCGGACATCCGCACGTGATTT
>CAYIHQ010000219.1:0-4684 GCA_964362905.1 uncultured Ignavibacteriaceae bacterium | reverse complement strand
GTTTCCAGGCCTCCGGCCGTGATCGAGAGGTTCAGATCGCTTTCATACTCCGGATGCCGCACGAGCTCGGAGAGGTCGAACGCGTCGAGGGTGGCGCCGAGGACGTAGTGGTATCCTCCGGATCGCTGAAGCATCAAGCGACCAGAGCCGCGCAGACGTCCGAGGGGCGCCTGGGACGACACCGTGAGACCGTACGTCCCTTCGGCGGCGTTCAGCACAGCCACGGTCCGGCCCAGCGCCACTCCGGAGACATCGGAGGAGTCCAGATCTGCACGCACCACGCCAATGATCCGACGAAGGTCCGTGTCGGACCCGTCAAATGTGACGACGCCGGACAGCGCGGTCATTTCTGTGCCATCGCCAATGAATCCGCCAAGGTCGAAATCTTTCAAGCGCGCAGATCCTTTGTACGTAAAGAGCGAACCGAGGGTGAGCGACGCCCGAGCGTCGACCGTTCCACGCTCCGAAAGAGCGAACACGTGCGCGTCGAACTCCGATGCCGGACGCCCCTTGAAAGAGGCGAAGAATCGCACGTCGCCGAAACGCCGCCAATCCGGGATGGAAATGCCCGGCAGCAGCGACCGGATGTCATCCGAATTCGCCAGCGATTCACCCCCTTCCAGGTCGAGCGTGAGATCTTGCGGCCGGTGCAGGTTGACAATCTGGCCGCGCAACTGGATGAAGGACCGCGGGGTCTGCAGGGACAAGCGGTCCACGGACAGGTTGCCAAACGTTCCGCGGCCGGTGATGTTGAGACTGACTTCCTGGTCGAGGAATTCGACGGCCGGATAGAGGAACTGCCTCAGTTCCCGGAGGTCGAGAGGATTGGCGCGGAAGTCCACAAGGACGGGTGCCCGCTCCAGGTCGGAAAGGCGGGAAAGATGGGCCAGGTCCGCTCCGAGAGAGGCGTCGCCGCTGATGCGGGTTCGGTCCGTCTCGATCTTCAATCCTTCCACGCTCACGACATTCCGCGTCATCCGAAACAGCGCAGCCAGGGACTTGATGCGGATGTCCGGATGCCGGAGCATCCCCTCCAGGGCGTCGATGCGAACCGACAACGCCTGCGAACCAATTTCTGCTCCTCCGCTCAGTTGCACGTCTTCGAGCAGCACGTTCGCATAGTCCACGGCAGAGTCGGGCAGCACCGTTCCCCGCCGCTCCCGGCCGCGAAGCGCCACCGAATCGATGATCCGGACCCGGGCGTCGTTGAGACGCGCCTGACGCACCACGATCGTCCAGGAGGATATGGCTGAGTCTTGCTCCGTGGGTTTCGCAAGCCGGTTGATGTTCCAGGTGCTGTCGAGCGACCGGTACAGCAAGATCTCTGGCCTGACGACAGTAACGTCGCTGATACCAATGCGTTGCAGGGCGACACCGAGGGGATCATACGACACATCGACCCGCTCTGCGGCGACGAGCGTGACACCTCGTTCCACCAGCCGGACATCGTACAATTCCAATCCGGTGATGAGATTCCCTTCGATCCGCCCGATCCGGAGGTTGCCGTTGAGCGAAGCGTCTGCCGCGGACACGACGCGGTCCAGCAACCAGGCCTTGAAGGCCCTTGTCTGGCTGAAACCCGCCAGGGTCGCCATCACGAACAGCGTGATGGTGCCCGCATAATATGCGCCGCGGATGACCTTTCGCACAACTCTGGAGGAGTAGTGAAGCGAGCCACGAAAAGGCACAAGACCTTATTGTGTCTCGTGTCCGTGCCTGTGGCGGTCTTTCTTGTTTTGTGGCCGCTAGCGGCCAGAGGACCGGATACGGTCAATGATGGACGTGGTGGAACGGTCGGGCACGAACTCGATGGCCTGCACACGGCCGCCGGCGGACTCGACCACCTCCCGGCCGACCACCTTGTCGATGGGCCAATCCGCCCCTTTCACCAGAACATCGGGGACGATGGCGGTGATTAGCTCCAGCGGAGTGTCCTCCGAAAAGAGACACACATAGTCCACAACCGCCAGGGCTGCCATGACAACGGCACGGTCATCCTGATCGACGACGGGCCTCGAAGGGCCTTTCAATCGGCGGACAGACGCATCGGTGTTCAGCCCCACGACCAGCACATCTCCCATGGCCCTGGCCTTCGAGAGATAATCGACATGGCCCCGGTGGAGGATGTCAAAACAGCCGTTTGTGAACACGACGGACCGGCGTTCCGCCTTCAGACGGCGCCTGATGCTGACCAGTTCCTCGCGTGAGACAACTTTGCCCATGTCAGGATGCCTGATGTTCGTCGCTGTGAATGACCGCTTCGTAAAGGTCTTCTTTCTGGATCGGCACGATGCCCACTTCGCCGCACACAATGCCGCCCGCAACGTTCGCGAGGGCGGCCGCTTCTTTCACGGCCGCGCCTGCCGCTAGAGCGACGGTGAGTGTCGAGATGACCGTGTCGCCGGCGCCGGATACATCCGCCACGTGGCGGGCATGCGTGGGAACGAAGCTCACGGCACCCGAACGTTCGAAGAGCGCCATTCCTTTCTCTCCCAACGTCATGAGGACGTTGTCTGCCGAGAGCCGTTGGAGAAGTGTCTTCCCTGCCTTTTCGACGTCCTGCTGCGAGATCAGCCGGACACCGAGCGCCTCTTCCGTCTCCTTCCGATTCGGCTTGAAAACCGTCGCCTTCTGGTATTCGAAGAAGTTGTGGAACTTCGGGTCGACCGTGATGATCTTCTGGTGGCGCGTTGCCAGCTCGATGGCGCCGCGGATCACGTCCCGCGTCAGGACACCCTTATTGTAGTCTTCCAGGATGATGCCGTCCAACTGCGCCATGTGTGAAGCGAGAACATCCAGGATCCTCTTTTGGATGCTCGCATCGATGTCGGACTTCACTTCCTGGTCGATGCGGACCACATGCTGGCTGTGAGCGATCACCCGGGTCTTCACCGTGGTCGGCCGGGCCGGGTCGGTCACGACACCGTCGGTCGAGAACCCTTGTCCTTCGATCGCCTTTCGAAGGAGAACGCCGCCGTCGTCCGAACCTGCGACGCCGACGAGGAATGGGACGCCGCCCAGGGAGGCGATGTTGTTGGCGACGTTCGCCGCCCCGCCAAGTCGGGTGGACTCTTCGTCGACCTCGACGACGGGTACGGGGGCCTCGGGAGATATCCGCATCACCGAGCCCCAATAGTAGCGGTCGAGCATAAGGTCGCCGACGACGGCGATCCTCTTGCCATCGAAGGCCTGGAACAGGACCTTCAGCCGAGAAGATTCAAAGCTTACCAAAATCGTGCCTCTCGAGAGTTCTGGAAATTCTTATCAATATAGCCAGTTTTTCAAGGAGCGGCAATGCACGGGTGTTGACTCTGGAGGACGGGGGACTGGGTTGCGAGGACGTGGCCGGGGAGGTAGTTTGGACGAAGGCCAAGATCAAATCGTGCAGGAGGATCCCTCGCACGCGTATCATGGGGGCATAGGAAACGAAGTCGCCTGGGTCGAGAGGTTCGGAGAACAAGAGGGTTTTGAGAGAACTGCGGTCGAGGACTCAGGGACCTCGCAGGATACATCGCGCTAAGTTCTTCCTTGCATCCTTCATACGATATTGAGTGACTTGACGAACCGGAACTTCAAGCGTGTCTGGTGATTTTCGGAATCGCCGAGGCACGCCGAATGGCATGCCCTTGAAAATGCCAACGTGATCATAAGCTGTGGGGGCAGTTGCGGGAGTGCATGCTGACGCACAAGATCGTGGAGTCTCGAACTCCCATGGGATTGCTGCGGCCGTGGCCTTTGTCGTTCACTCCGTAATCATGCTGAATTGAACTTCTGAACTCGGTTGACTATATTGTGTGCGTTGCCCGGGTGGCGAAATTGGCCCCGATACAAGACACCGGGGCAGGCAGACCTGCGCGGGAGTAGTGATTGATGGTCCAATGATTTGCCCAGATGGTGAAATTGGTATACACGCCAGCTTCAGGAGCTGGTGCCCGTGAGGGTGTGGGGGTTCGAGTCCCCCTCTGGGCACTTAACATTGTAGATTGTGGAAGGTAGATTGAAGATTGCGCGCTGTTTGCGCCCCGCCGTTGTTTGGCGGGGTAGATTGAAAGAACGGCTCTCGAAAGGGGGCCGTTTGTGTTTCATGGTCACAGCTCTGTCACAGAAATGAGACGGGAAACACTTCAATGACTCTCGAATCCATGAATGATCCAAACCCCAGGCATTCAGCGGTGGTCGATCATCAAACTGTCGGTTGATTCGTCAACCGAATGTGCGTACGCTTCCTGTAGCAGGGATGTTCGACGTCACGTGCTTCGCCAACCCGCTCAACAAGGAGACTACCATGTATGTCAAGGTCTGGGGTTGCAGAGGATCGTTGCCGACCCCGGGGGCCAAAACCCTCCGCTACGGCGGAGATTCAACTTCGATCGAGTTACGATCGAATTCGGGTCAGTGCATCGCTGTCGACGCGGGGTCGGGCATAAGGAAGATGGGGCTCGCACTGATGAACGACCGCAACGTGTCCCACATCAGTTTGCTCGTGACCCACACGCATTGGGACCATTTGATGGGATTCCCCTTCTTCGCACCTGCATTTGACCCGCGATTCTCCATCGCCATCTGCGGCGGACTGAGGGGACTGACAACGAACTCCGCTTTCACCATGAGAAGGGCCCCTCGCGCGACGTCTTTGTCGACGCGTGCCGCGGAGCCGACCTTTTGTTCCATGACGCTCAGTACA
>CAYIHQ010000218.1:0-4691 GCA_964362905.1 uncultured Ignavibacteriaceae bacterium | reverse complement strand
CCGCGCGCATACGGTAACTCCCGCCAGATCACATAGTCTCTTGTCTTGCGGGTCCCGCGGATGTCTAGGCGCGAAATGATGCCCTCGTCGATCTTCACCGTGGCCCGGCCCGTCGTCGTGTCGAACACGAGAGAGTTCACGTGCGCCAGGGAAAGTCCCGACGACCGGTAGCGCATCAGGACCTCTTCGATCGCGCTACGCACGCGAAGTGGATTGAGCGGGCGTCCCAGGAGCGGAGTAAACGAACGCGATATGGTGTCGACGGGGAATTCCCGGACGCCTTCCACAGCCATGCTCGTCAGAACAGGATGGCGTTGTCCGCGGATGTAGACCCGCACGGTCCCTGATTGCTCGACGACTTCCGCTTCAATGTCGGCATAGTCGCCCGAAGCATACAGGTCGGTGACGGCCCGACGGATATCACCATCCGATACACTGTCGTGGTCCGAAATGGCGTCTACGATCGGCCGAAGATCCCGGGGGATGAGGGCCGCATCGTAACCGACAACGGGATGGTCGTAACGGCGGTCACCCGGGAAGGTGAAGAGCTTCTCCCGAAGTTCGGCCATCCGAACTTCCACGGCCGGCAGCGCCGACTCCGCAGCGGCTTCACCCGCGCGGATCATGGCTCCGAGGCCCGTGAAGTCCGAGGTGAGCTGAGGACCGATCGTCGGGTGGATCACGGCGTCGGCGTTCTCCCGGGACTGGCGATTGGCCTCCTGCATCATGATCCCCATGATCTGTTCCCCGACTTCCCATGGAGCATTCACGGCGCTCGCCGGACGCAGAGGGCTGGTGACATCCACCACGACCACCAGGTCCATTCCCTCTTCACGCGCGACATCGACAGGCATGTTCGCCAACAATCCGCCGTCGACCAGCTCCATCGAATCCTTCTTGACGGCGGCGAACAGCAACGGCACCGATACGCTCGCCCGCATGGCTTCGGACAGGTCGCCACTCCGGAACACAAAACGGCGGCCCGAGATCAGGTCCGTGGAAACGGCCCGAAACGGAACACGGAGGTCGTCGAAACTGGGGCTCGGATGATAGATCCCCTGGAGCGCCAGCAGATTCAGATGATACGTGAGCCGCTGACCCGTGGAATACGACGCGGGAATCACCGGCTCGAAACCCTGGAATCGCAGCACGAGCAACGAGCGGTCCGATGCGAGCTTCTGGTCCAGGAACATGTCCCGGCGCCGAGCCTCGTCGTCGTAACTCAAGACTTCAGCCCAGTTTGTAGTCAAGGCCAGATGCTCAAGGGCCGGCGTCGAGTATCCTGCGGCGTACAAGCCGCCGATGATACTGCCGATACTCGTGCCCACCAGGAGGTCGATGGGAATGCCGCGCCGCTCGAAGGCTTTGAGCACGCCGATGGACGCGATGCCGCGCGCACCTCCGCCGCTCAGAACCAAACCCAGCTTCGGTCGTCGGACCGGCTTGTACGGCACAAGATGAGCTCTTCGGGAGTCGGTACCGTCCCACGCGGGACGTATGACAACCGAGGAAGCGGGGCGGCCCGTCGTGTCCGTGCCGGACACGAATCCGGGGGACGCGAAAACCAAAATGGAGCATAGAAAGGCCGGCATCATGACGATGAAGGTATCGAAAGAACGTCCGACATTCAACGCGGGAGCGGGGTTTGCCTTGATAATCCAGCCAGTTCGGCGTACGTTGGGTCATTGCGCCGCAAAGACCAGAGGACAGAAGCACTAGCCACCGTCTTGAGACAGCGCCCCATCCGTTGATTCACCCCAGCCCGCGGTCATGATATTCCTTCAGCCGTTCATCCTGTTCGGCCTCGCTGCCGCGGCAATCCCGCTGGTGTTGCATCTGCTCACCTTGCGGCGCCTTCGTACGGTCGAGTTCAGCACGCTCGCCTTCTTGAAAGAACTCCAGAAGTCCCGCATCCGGAAGCTCCGGTTGCGACAATGGCTCCTGCTCCTTCTGCGCACGTTGCTGGTGCTTCTCCTTGTGCTTGCCTTTGCCCGGCCCACTCTCCAGGGTACGCTTCCCGAGGCATGGGGCGGGGCCGCGCATACGTCAGCCGTAATCCTCATCGACGATTCGTACAGCATGACGGCCGTGGACGGACGCGGAGAACTCCTTCGCCAAGCCCGTGATGCCGCCGCCGGCGTGCTTCGTTCCCTTCGGGACGGGGATGAAGCGGCCGTGATCCCCCTGTCGGACGCGGTCGATCCCTCCTCAGTCACTCCGACCCGGATCCTGCCGCTATCCATCGACGCGGCGGCGAACCTCCGGGCTTCCGCGGTCCGGCAGTCGCTTGAAATGGGAATTCGCACGGCGGCGGCCGTCCTCGCGTCCACCCTCAATGCGAATAAAGAGCTCTATGTCCTGTCCGATTTTCAGAAAACACTGTTGGGCCGCTCCGATCAGGTGCCGCTGGCGACGCTGAACGACCCCGCGGTGCGGGTGTTTGCCGTCCCTCTCGGTGACCGAACGGCGGCGAACGTTTCGATCGAACGGATGCGTTTCCCCGGTTCGCTGGTCAATATCGGACGCCCCTTCTCGGTGGAAGTCTCTCTTGCGAATCGTGGCTCGATCCCTGTCACCGCCGCCACCGTGAGTCTTTTCCTTGGCGCGGAGAGGATGGACCAACGCGCCCGGGACCTTTCACCGGAGACCTCCCAGGATGTCACGCTTTCGGCAGTCCCACGACAGGCGGGGTTCCTCACGGCTCGCATCGAGGTGGAGGGAGACGACCTGGAATTCGACAATGTCCGCCATGTCGCCCTGAGGATCCGCAAAGAGCTCAAGCTTCTCTTGATCGGCACCGATGAGGACCTTCGCTACGTGCGACTTGCCCTGCAAACCCGCGTGGATTCCGTGGCGGCGTTTCTCCGGCTCGAATCGGTGGCTCCTGACCGGCTGACGGAATCGCGCTTGTCCGGCCCAGATGCCGTCATCGTTGCCGCCGGACATCCTGCTCTCGACCGCTGGGCTGCACGATTCCAGACGCTTGCGGAGCAGGGCACCGGACTGATCCTCATGCCTGCTTCCACTGCCGTCTCGTGGGGCGCCTTCGGAACGGCATTCGGCCTCGGGTCGGCACCGATCGTGGTGGCGCCCGGAGGATCATTCGTGACCTTTCGTTCGGAGGACACTGACCATCCCGTCTTCGAGGGCATGTTCAGTCCTCCCTCTTCATCCCAGCGGGAACGGCAGCGCGTTCCTTCGCCGGATATCCTACAATACCTTCCTGTCAGTCCTGCTTCGACGTCCGTGGCGGTCGTTACCCTCTCCGACGGCCGCCCCTTCCTTGTGGAGATGCCGGTCGGAGCAGGACGGGTGCTCGTTCTGACAACTGCCTGCACTCCCGCGTGGTCCAACTTACCAGTTCAGGGTCTCTTCGTGCCGCTCCTGCATCGGTGCGTCGCGGTCGTGACCGGTGCGCAGGACATCCGGCCGATCGTGACGGCGGGGTCCGAGGTGGTCCTCCCGGTCCCATCGGGCATGCAAGGAGCGGCGCGCATCACTCGTCCGGATCACCAGGTGGTAGCGGTTGCGCCCACGTCGCATCAGGGCGGGACGGTTGTGCGGACCAACGCCACCCGAGTTCCCGGTGTCTATTCCGTGTCGATGGAGGGCCAGGAAGTGGACCGATTCGCCGTGACGGTGGACGACCGCGAAACGGACACACGGCCGGCGTCAGAGAAAGAACGCGCATCGTTTTTTGCGTCGGTGGGCGTTCCAGCGGAGCGCCTGCGTACGTTGGAGACCGAGCCGTCTATGGAACGTCTCGTGCAGGAAGCGCGGCTGGGAACAGAATTGTTGCGGATCTTACTGTTGGCGGCGTTGGTAGTGGCGACGGCGGAGATCCTGATCGCCTCCCGGTTGAAACCCGATACATCACCACGAGGGACCGTATGATCGAACTCGCCTCCGGCGGACGTGAACGCTGCATCCTTGTCGGAGTTTCCACCCGCCTTGCCTCGCGCGAGGACCTTGCGGAATCTCTCGACGAGCTGGAGCTTCTGGCCGATACCGCGGGAGCCGACGTCGTCGCCCGGCTCACGCAGGATCGCGACCGGTTCGAGCCGGCCACCTTCATCGGCAAAGGAAAGGTGGAGGAGCTTCACACCCTCGTCGTGGACCAACGCGTTCCCATGGTTATTTTCGACGACGACCTCTCTCCGGCACAGGTGCGGAACCTCGAGGCGGCTCTGGAATGCAAGGTCGTCGACCGGAGCGGGCTCATCCTGGACATCTTTGCGTCTCGTGCCAAGTCGAGCGAAGCCAGGACGCAGGTGGAACTCGCACAACTCCAGTACATGCTCCCGCGCCTCACCCGGGCGTGGACGCACCTCTCCAAGCAATTCGGCGGGATCGGCACCAAGGGTCCGGGCGAGACGCAGATCGAAACGGACCGAAGAATGGTCCGCACACGGATCGGCCATCTTCAGGAGAAGCTTGAACGGATCGGGCAGCAACGGCTGACGCAGCGCAAGGGCCGGAGCAAGCATGTCCGGGCGGCGCTCGTGGGCTATACGAATGTGGGCAAATCGACCCTCTTGAACATTCTCTCAGGGTCGGACGTGTTCGTCGAGAACCGGCTCTTCGCCACGCTCGACCCGACCATGCGCTTCGTCGACCTCGGGGGGGGCAATTCGTTTCTCATGACCGACACGGTGGGATTCATCCGCAAACTCCCCCATCATCTGGTCGCA
>CAYIHQ010000217.1:2474-4755 GCA_964362905.1 uncultured Ignavibacteriaceae bacterium | reverse complement strand
CTTCAATCGGGGATTCGATCGACGATAGAATGGTACCGGGCAAATCGCCCAGGGGCCAAATGAGCTCATTGAAGTTGGGGTTTGTCTACTACGGCATTGGGAGACGGAGCGAGTAGCGTGGAGAGAGCGAGGGAGGAAGCAGTAAGGAGCGGCGGTAAGCACAAAGCAGTTTGCAGTAAGCAGGATTGGGCAGGGTGTGGCAGGTAGATGTCCCATGACAAGATCGGACGGATCTTTCCCGTGGATTTCAACCTGCCTATGACCTGCCTGTTCCTGCATAGTGCCTACTTCCCAAGGCCTCAATCCTCGAGAAAGTAGGTAGTAAGCAGGAATCGGCAGGCTGGTGGCAGGATGATATCCAGAGACCAAATCGCACAGGTTCTGTGCCTGCGTCACACGCCTGCCCATGTCGTGCCTGAACCTGCATAGTGCCTACTTCCCAAGGCCTCAATCCTCGAGAAAGTAGGCAGTAAGCAGGATTGGGCAGGAAGTGGCAGGACGAAGTCGCAGGGAAAGATCTGCTGACCTGAATTGAAGAAATCTTTGCAGAGTCTCGCGGAAAGTTGCACCAGTGTTGTAGTCATCTCGCATTGAGGGGGTAGTCAGGCGGCGGAATGATTGGCCGTGTCTAGGTTGGTCGAACGGTAAACCGTCCGTTCAGAACTCATCCTGCCCATACCTGCTTACTCCGTACTGCTTACTTCATCTCGACAATCAGGGGGAACAATGGACAAGCGACGCGAGTACCGCGGATACCGCGATTTGGCGGTCTACCAGCTATCCTACAAGCTGGCTCTTCGCATTCACGAAATCACAAAGTCCTTCCCAAAAGAAGAGCGCTATGCGTTGACGGACCAGATACGTCGGTCTTCACGCGCAATTCCCGCGATAATCGCCGAGGCGTGGAAGAAACGGCGTTATCCTAAAGCATTCGTGAGCAAACTCTCAGATGCCTCCGCCGAACAGGCCGAGGTAACCGTTTGGCTGGATTTCTCGAAGGACTTTGTGTATCTGAAGGACGTTGACTACGGGGAGCTATCGACAGGATATGACGAAGTGGGGGCCATGTTGCACTCTATGATGGAGAGCCCGAGGAAATTCGTCTGGTGATCCTTTGGGAGTAGGCAGTAAGCAGGTTCAGGCAGGAAATTGGCACGTGGAAGTCTAATGACAAGATCCAGTGTTGCTTTAGCCCAGACCTCAACCTGCCCATAACCTGCTGGTACGTGCTTACTGCGTACTCTCCCCGGCGTCACGGGGAAAGCAGGTCGAGATCCGAGGACCAGATCCCATGATCTTTGACTCAGACATCATCCTGCCAACTACCTGTGGGTACCTGCTTACTGCTTATTCACTCTGTATTGACCTTGTATGACAATTGTCATACATTGATCCAGGAGGCATGAATGAGAAAATCTGCAGTTGTGAACGCTCGCATCGAGCCCCAGCTGAAGAAACAGGCAGAAGCCGTCTTCCGGAAGATCGGCATCAATACGGGACAGGCGATCAGCCTTTTCTATGCATCTGTGAGGAACTACGGCGGATTGCCGTTTCAGGTGAGGATCCCGAATGAGACCACCAAGCGCGCGATCGAGGATGCTCGCCAGAAAAGACGTGGACGGAGGTTTGTTACAGTTGAAGCCTTGATGAAGGATCTGAAGGATTAGCGTAGAGGGTCTTACCCGGCTTCTTAGAATGCTCTTGCTACAGATCCTTCCGCATCAGGCTTCTGACCCGAAGTCAGGATTCACCGAATGACGCCTGTGTTTTGTAGTACTGGAGGAAGGATTCACATCTCACATCTCAAAGGGGGGACTTGTGAGAACGATTCGAAGAACGACTAAATTCAAGAAGGACTTCAAGCGCGCTCTCAGTAGAGGTTGTGATCCGAGCAGATTTCAACTTGTCATCGAAGCCTTGCTCTCGGGCACGAAGCTCCATCTGTCACACCGAGACCATTCTCTCGGAGGTAGCTACAAGGACTGCAGGGAATGCCACATTACGCCGGACTGGCTTCTGATCTATCAGTTGTTACCCGATGAACTCATCCTCATCCGCACAGGCAGTCACTCGGATCTTTTCGAGTGATCTGTCCCTGATACGAGTTGTGTCCAACAGCGTCATCTGCCTGTCTACAACCTGCCAATGGCCTGAGTGTACCTGCATACTGCTTACTATCTTTCGATTTCCTCTGCCCCCGCTACTTCAACTGCTTCGCCAGCACCATCACACCGTTGCCTTTTACCAAACGCTTGTAGAAGCGGGCCCGCTGTTTGTATTG
>CAYIHQ010000217.1:0-2464 GCA_964362905.1 uncultured Ignavibacteriaceae bacterium | reverse complement strand
TCTCTTTGTCACGGTAATCGATGATGACGCGTTCTGTCCCAGAATCGCGCAGTCGTCCAATGTATTGTGCGAGCTTGCCTTCAAAAGAGAACGGGAACGCGAGCACCAGACAATTGATCCCACGCACGTCCAAACCTTCGCCGAAGAACTGGCCTGTCGAAAGAACAACATTGAAATGCCCGGATTCGATCTGCTTAAACTTTGATGCGCGTGACCGTTGAGAATCATCGCCGGTGACCAGGATTGTCTCAGCCTTTCCTTTGAGATGGAGTTGCAGCACCTGCACGTGCTCAGAACGCTCGCTGAGAACGAGTGTTCTCCGACCAGCATCAACCTGCTTCAGGATGTCGTCAACGAGCATGGCATTTCGGGTGGTGTCAAAGCAAAGCGTCCTTGCCAGGAGCTGGAATCTGTCGGCGGAATACGCGAACGGTACGTTCAGAGGCGTCTCTCGGACCAATACCCGGAAGTGGGATCCAGTTGCCGTGCTCTCAGTATGTTCCGGGCGTGATTCAAGTCGCGCAATGATATCGCCAATGTAAGCATAGATCACTCTTTCGTCAGAGTTCTTCCGCTTCGGTGTGGCCGTCAGGCCATAGATGTACCTGGGATTGAACTGCGCGATGACGGCCCTGAACGTCCTCGCTGGAATGTGATGGCATTCGTCGATCACAACCGTGCCGAACATGCGAGCGAGGTCTGTAAGGTCAGAACGACGCGCCAAACTCTGAAGGAGTGCCACCGTCACCTGGTCCCCCAGGGTCTTCGAGCTCCCAGAGATCTTGCCGATCTTTGTCCTTGGGATCGAAAGAAACGACTGAATACGGTCGACCCATTGATCAAGGAGTTGCTTCCGGTGGACAAGGATCAAGGCAGGCAAACCTCTCCTTGCGACAAGTTCAAGACCGATGATCGTCTTGCCGCTGCCAGCCGGTGCAACAATGACACCCTGATCGTTCGAGAGTCCAGTATTGACAGCTTCCCGCTGGGACACTGTGAGTTGGATAGAGCTGTGAAAGTCGATCTGATCAAATGGAGGATGGTCCGTGACGATCCTGTGCCCCAGGTTGTGATCGCGCAGGAACTCGAGGAGAGTGTGTCGAAAGCCTCGGGGCACATGGACGACACCATCTGACTCTTTCACCAAAGTGATGAAGCGTTCGGTCTTGTAGGTTGAGGTTCCGAGTCTACGTTTGATGACGTGCTCAACGTTCAACACATTCAATTCCCGTTTCAGGAAAGCAACCGTGTCGTGGTTGAGTTGCGCCCGTGACAGTTGAATGTCTTTTCCAATGGTGACTGTCAGCTGGCCCGGTTCAGCCCCTCCTGTCGACCAAGTGGATGATTGTTTGCCAAAAAGAAGGGTTGCCGTCGCTTCCAATTGTGGCTTGGAGTGTTTGTGGAACGATTCGACGGCCTTCCATTGGTCGTCGAAGGGGATCCCGCTTGTTGTGTCCAGGAAGACGGTGCGGCCTTCCGGCAATGATCTCCCATGAAGCGGCAATGCGATGAGGTTACCGAACCCGCCCTCAGGTATGAGATCCTGATTGGGGAAGAGGCGATCGAAGTGGGACTCGTGGTGGAATTCCGAGATGCCTTGAGCCCGTCGTATGAGCTCTAAACAGATCCGCCTCGAACGTGAACAGGCGATCGGCTCCGAAAAGAAAAGCCATACGTGAATGCCCTGGCCGGATCGTGATCTCTCGAGATGTGTATTGAGTCCAAACTTGGCACATTCTGCCACATACGACTTCGCGTCAACCAGGGAATGTTCACCGTCGAAATCAGCAGCGATGAACCACGATGTGTTGTCAGCCAGTATGGGATAGATACCGATGAACTCGAAGCCCAAGAGATGTCTACGAATGACCTCGGCCGTCAGCGGAATGAGTTGCTTGTTCTGGAAGTCCTTGAACGTGCCCCCTTTGCGTCGGTGAGCAGCGAACTCTTCCCAAAGGAACTGATATGCCGGGCTATAGCCTGAACGTCCTTCCTTCTCCCATCGGCGCGCGAACACGTCCGTACGACCGCGAAAGGTCGCCTGGACCAGGCGAATGTGTTCTTCCGGGATGCTCATATGTCAATATTCTGCAAAATGATGTACAATCGAAAGCACAAGAATGACCGCAAGCTCAACGGGCCGGCACGGAGTCCGCAATTTGTTAAGTCTCCCGGCATCATTCAGATTGTCATGAAAATTCGAAAAACCTCCCGAAAGAACGCCATCCCCAACGCCGTGAGCAAACGTGCGATTGCCGAGGCGAGAAGGCTCCGTGCCGATGTCAAGCCGAACAAGGGTATCACACCTGACTCCGATCTCGATGGGTTCATCGAGGAGATGAAGAAGGAGTACGACTTCTCTCGCGGCGTCAAGAACCCGTATCCCAGGAAGTTGTCGAGAAACTCAGTATAGCAGTGTGGTGAGTATGCCATTCCTTCCGTACCTTTGGTTATGAACATTCCG
>CAYIHQ010000216.1:0-4767 GCA_964362905.1 uncultured Ignavibacteriaceae bacterium | reverse complement strand
AATTCCGTGATCCGGCTCCGGACCATCTTCAGCGTGCTGTTCAGCATGCGGTTCTGCTCCGTGAATCCTTCGCCCAGAACGGCGATGGCGGAAGGGAGCCAGCGTTCCGGGAACTGGCCCGCGTATCTTCCTCCCGCCCGATATGCTTTGACCTGCTCCTCCAACAGGCGCAACAGCGCGTCCTGCCCCTCGACGGATTGAGAGTCCAGACGGCGGGCCTGGGCCCATGCGCCCAGGTCGTCTTTGTTGGGAATCATGAGTGCTACCGTGTACAGCGAGTGATCGTTGAACAACATCACCTGGTCGATAAAAGGTGAATGAGCGACGATGGTCTCCTCGATCCCTTCCGGACTGTATTTCTCTCCGTCCGAACTGATGAGCAGGCTTTTCTCTCGTCCCAGCACAAAGAGGTAGCCGTCTTCATCCACATATCCGATGTCGCCCGTATAGAGCCATCCATCCTTCAAGACCTCGTTCGTCGCCCGTTCGTTGTTCCAGTATCCCTTCATCACGTTCTCGCCCTTCACCACGATCTGGCCCTTCTGGCCGTCCGCCACGGGCACACCCGCGTCGTCGAGGATCCGTAATTCCAGCCGCGGAATGATGGTGCCCGACGAGCCGAGCTTGTGCTTGTGCGGTGTGTTGGCGGATACGACGGGGGCCGCCTCGGTCAGGCCGTAGCCCTGGTACATCGGTATGCCGATAGCGTAGAAGAATCGCTGGAGTTCGATATCGAGCACGGCCGCCCCGCCGATGAAGTAGTCCAGCCGCCCGCCGAATCATGCCCGTATCTTTCGGAACAGGACAGCGTCGAACAGTTTGTAGAGCAGCCGGTCCTTGACGGTTGCACCCACCCCGCGGTTATGTCCTTCGCGATTGTAGGCGTAGGCGACGGCCAACGCCCGTCGGAACAGTCGCTCGATGCCTGTCCCTTTGTCCGCGATTCCTTTTTCGATGTTCTTGCGGAAGTTCTTCGCGAGGGCTGGCACGCTCAGCAGGAACGTGGGTTTGATCTCGCGGATATTCACCGGGATGTTCCGCAGCGTCTCCATCGGAGTCTTGCCCACTTGGACGGACGCCATGCTCGCGCCGAAACTCATGAGCAGGTACACTCCCGCAGTGTGAGCGAACGAATGATCCCATGGCAGGATGAGGAGGGAGCAATACCACGGCGGCTGGGTCAGATGGTCTGAGCACTGCTTGACGTTGGCAACGTAGTTTACGTGCGTGAGCATCACGCCCTTGGGGTCGGCCGTCGTTCCCGATGTGTAGCAGATCGTAGCGATGTCATGCTCCTGCAGAGCCTGCCAACGCCGGTCGTATTCGTTCCGATGGCGGGAAAGAAAATCTTGTCCACGGCGGACGACCTCCTCGAACAAGACCTCGTCTGCGTCAAGGGCCTCCGGCGCATCGAGGAGGATGACCTGCTCGAGGTCGGGGAGGTCCTTTTTGATCCGTGTCATCTTGTGGGCATGAGTACCCGACACGATCACCATCCGGCATCCAGAATGAGCGAGGCGGAATTTCAACTCGGATGGCTCCTCGATCTTGATCGAAAGCGGAACGTTGATCCCGCCGGCATACAGGATGCCGAGTTCTGAGACGACCCAGTCATTGCGACCTTCGGAGATCAGCCCCACGCGATCGCCGCGCTGAATGCCCATGCTCATGAGGCCCGCGGCGGCTAGATGAACCCGCTGCTGGATCTGCCGATAGGTCGCCGGGACGAATGCGCCGTCGCGTTTCTCCAACATGAGGACGTTGTCGCCGTATTTCTGGACGCCCGATTCGAGGAGCCAAGGCAGGGTGCGGGGATTCATGGGACGACCTCCTGTGCTGGATTTGAGGACATGGATGGGGAAGGGAGGGTCAACTACCGTGCCATGGTCTCTCTCACGGACCCCCGTGATTGCACGATCTTGGCGGTTTCCACGGAAGAGGTCGGCGCGATTCTCGGAAACGAGGAAGCTCGATTCGCGGGGATGGCAAAGTCGCAGTGATTCTTACACGGAGCCGAATGCCCGGATGCAGCCGCAACGCGTGCCCGGCGTCTTGACTATGGCACCTCTGCCTCGTACATATATGGCCATGAAAATACTCATCCTGTATCCTCTCCGCTGTGGACTTGCGGTCCTGTCCCTCGTCACCTCCCCCTGTGCTCAACGCTCGTTCACCAGCCCATCAGAACAGGGTCTGACAACCTCTCCCGCGATCGAGCGGCGGGTGGACTCGTTGCTGTTGCTCATGACACTGGAGGAGAAGCTGGGGCAGTTGAACCAGGTCTCCGGAACATGGGATACGGTCTCACGCCGAATGGAGCTTACTCCCATCGACCAACGACTGCTGCGCGAGGGAAGAGTCGGCTCGATCCTCAACGTGATCGGGGCGGAGGCAACCCGCCGCATTCAACGTACGGCACTCGAGGAAACAAGGCTCAAGATCCCGGTGTTGTTCGGCCTCGACGTCATTCACGGCTATCGTACCATCTTTCCCATTCCGCTGGGCGAGGCCGCAACCTTCGACCCGGACCTGATCGAGCAAGCGGCGAGCGTGGCCGCTGTGGAAGCGACCGCGGCCGGCATTCACTGGACGTTCGCCCCAATGGTGGATATCGCCCGCGATCCGCGCTGGGGTCGGATCGCGGAAGGCTCCGGCGAAGACCCGTACGTGGGGAGCCTCCTGGCCGCGGCGCGCGTGCGCGGTTTTCAGGGACGCACGTTTGGCGACCGGACCTCATTGATGGCGTGTGCGAAGCACTATGCCGCCTACGGAGGGGCTGAAGGCGGCCGCGACTACAACACGGTCGACGTCTCCGAACGCACGTTGCGAGAAGTGTATCTCCCGCCATTTCATTCTGCGGTCAAGGCCGGGGCCGGAACACTCATGGCGGCGTTCAATGAAGTGGGAGGAGTGCCAAGTTCCGCCAACCCGCTATTGCTGACGGACGTATTGCGGAAGGAATGGGGCTTTCAAGGTTTCGTGGTGAGCGACTGGACTTCCGTCGCCGAGGTTTCAGTTCACGGCTTCGCCGAGGACAGGGAACACGCTGGAATTATGGCCCTCACCGCGGGTGTTGACATGGACATGGAGTCGAGGATCTATGTCGATGAACTTCGGAGCGCGGTCGGTGGGGGAAGACTCTCTATGGTGGTGGTCAATGATGCGGTGCGGAGGGTCCTGCGTGTCAAGTTTCTCAAGGGCCTTTTCGAAGACCCCTACCGCGGCGTGTCGGTGGAGCAAGAACGATCGGCGGCTCTCACCGAGGCCCATCGAACCCTGGCTCGAAGGGTGGCCCAACGGTCGATCGTGCTCCTGAAGAATGACGGCGGCTTACTGCCGCTGCGGAAAGACCTCGGCACGGTGGCCGTTCTCGGACCGCTGGCGTCGAGCACGACCCATCCGCTCGGGTGCTGGGATGCGCGTGGAGACTCGTCGGATGTTGTGAGCCTGCTGGACGGAGTTCGCCGGGCCGTCGGCCAACGGACGAAGATTCTCACAGCGCATGGTTGCGGGATTGACGATATGTCCACAGCCGGGTTCGCCGAAGCGCGCGAACTCGCCACGCGCGCCGATGCGGTGATCCTGGCGCTCGGCGAAGCACGCTCCATGAGCGGAGAGGCGTCGAACAGGTCATCGCTCGAATTGCCGGGGGTGCAGCAGCAATTCCTCGAAGAGATGATGGCCGTGGGGAAGCCGGTCGTGCTGGTGTTGATGAACGGTCGACCCCTTTCGATCTCCTGGGCGGCGGAGCACGTGCCGGCAGTGGTGGAGGGATGGTTTGGGGGAGTGGAAGCAGGAAATGCCCTGGCGGACGTCCTGTTCGGTGATGTGAATCCGAGCGGCCGCTTGCCGGTCACGTTCCCGCGAACAGTCGGTCAAGTCCCCATCTACTATAACCACAAGAACACTGGGCGTCCGCCGTCCGAGGACTACTTCACCTCCAAGTACCTCGACCTTCCGTCATCGCCGCTCTTTCCGTTCGGCCACGGGCTCTCCTACACGACGTTCGAGTATTCTCCGGTGCGAATCTCCGCCGGGATCCTCCGTCTTCGAGACACGCTTCACGTGTCTGTGGACGTGAAGAATACCGGGACGCGCGAAGGGGAGGAGGTCGTACAATTGTACTTGAGAGATGTGGTGGGTACTGTGACGCGACCCGTACAAGAACTCAAAGGGATCCGAAGGATATCCCTGCGGGCCGGCAAGAGCGCGTCGGTGACGTTCCGGCTGACCTCCTCGGATCTTTCCTTCTGGAATTCGAAGATGGAATTCGCACCGGAGCCCGGCATGTTCGAACTAGTGGTCGGAGGCAATTCTGCAAGCGGAGTGCGTGGGTCGTTCGAACTTGTTCCTTAGCGCACTATCTCCCTCCCGTTCATAGGCGAACAGACTCCGGCCTGCCCGGATGAAATCTGATGCCGTCCAGGAATGCGGCTTATTCCCGGTGAACTTCGCCCCTTTCCGATCGCGCAGTGCGATCTCAGGCCACCGATTCCACTCCTTCGGCCGTCCGTTATTCAGATAGTAGTTGAAGGTGTTGTTCAAAGTAGCGGACGAAGTGGATGTCCAGGAGCATTGCGGCGCCTGCGTTTCCGGCTGCGCGTCGCGTCGACAGATGTGTGGCCTTCCCATGTCTGGTAATCGGCGACCAATGCCCAGCGCTGTGAAAGTCATCGATTACGGTCGGCTGTGCCGAGGCGAAGGAGTCAGTAGCATCAGCAGAAGTGGGAGGAAACGTGTTGTGCGCATGGGATGGGCTGTCGGTCG
>CAYIHQ010000215.1:0-4771 GCA_964362905.1 uncultured Ignavibacteriaceae bacterium | reverse complement strand
GCGGAGGACTGATCCTTGGAGTCCTTCCGACCAGCGTGCCGTACGAGCAAGCGACAGTCCAGCTGGCCACCGGCGACCTGCTCGTGCTCTTCACCGACGGGGTCAGCGAAGCGATGAACGCGAGTTCCGAGGATTTCACCGAAGAGAGGCTGCTGGACGTGATCCGTCGGTCGCGCGCCAAGTCGTGTCAGGAAATAATCGACACCGTGCTCCGTGCGGTGGAAGAGCACGCCGCAGGGACGCCCCAGTCTGACGATATTACCTTGCTGGTCCTCCGGGCCATCTGAACAACCCCGTTTCGTTGCTATTCCTGCCTTCGTTTGGTACCTTTTTTTCGTTCCGCTGTTCGCAGCACACCCCACTGAACCCCGACCATGCGATACGATTTTCGCTCCCTGGAGCCGAAGTGGCAACGTTATTGGGAAGAGCATTCGACCTTCCAAACGTCGGATACCGCTCCGGGCCGCCATATCTACGTCCTTGACATGTTCCCGTATCCTTCAGGGGCCGGACTCCATGTCGGCCATCCCGAGGGTTACACGGCCACTGACATCGTCTGCCGTTACCTGAGGATGAAGGGTTTCGAAGTTCTGCACCCTATGGGATGGGATGCCTTTGGACTTCCAGCGGAACGGTACGCGATGCAGACGAACATCCATCCTCGCGTGACGACGGAGCAGAACGTCAACACGTTTCGGCGGCAGATCAAGATGCTGGGGTTGAGCTACGATTGGTCGCGGGAGGTCAATACGACAGACCCTTCGTACTATCGCTGGACTCAGTGGATCTTCCTGCAGGTGTACCAGTCCTGGTTTGACCCGCGCGCTGCCACAGCGCGCCCGATTGCCGACCTTGAGCGCGAATTGGACCGTGTTGGAACAGAAGGCCTGCCGAATGCTCCTCGCGTGACCGCTGCTGAGTGGAAGGCGATGGGTCGCAAGCAACGCCATGATCTTCTGGCTGGATTTCGGCTGGTGTACGTTGCTGAGATCCCCGTGAACTGGTGCGAGGCGTTGGGGACTGTCCTGGCCAACGAGGAGGTGGCGGAGTGGACGGAGAAGGGGTACACCGTCGAACGCAAGCCGATGCGGCAGTGGATGATGCGGATCACGGCCTATGCTGAACGGTTGCTGCAGGACGCGGCCACACTCGACTGGCCTGCCTCCACCCTCGAACAACAGCGGAACTGGATTGGCCGATCCGTGGGTGCGGAGATCCACTTTCCGGTCGACGGACATGCAGGCCTCTTCGTGTCGGTGTTCACGACCCGTCCGGACACGCTGTTTGGGGCGACCTACATGGTCCTGGCGCCGGAGCATCCCTTGGTGCCCACATTGACAGCCGGGCCTCAGCGGGCGGCGGTGGAAGAATATCGTCGCCAGTCGGCCTTGAAGACCGATGTGGAGCGGGGAGCAGAGAAGGTCAAGACAGGAGTGTCCATCGGTGCCTCCGTGGTGAATCCCGCCACGGGTAAGCCGATCCCGATCTGGATCGCCGACTATGTGCTCGCCGGATACGGCACCGGAGCTATCATGGCCGTTCCGGCCCATGATGAACGGGACTTCGAGTTCGCGACCGGCTTCCATTTGCCGATCGTGACAGTCGTGGACGGAGGACAGGATGCCGGCACCTGCTACTCGGAGGATGGAAGGGCTGTCTCATCGGCGGGACCGGAACTGTCGATTGATGAACTCGTCACCCCCGTTGCCCAAGCCGCCGTCACCGCATGGCTGGAGAAGACCGATCGAGGCCGTGCAACCGTTCAGTACAAACTCCGCGACTGGCTTTTTTCGCGTCAGCGGTATTGGGGAGAACCCATCCCCATCGTACATCTGTCCGATGGAACGATGGAAACGTGGGATCAACTTCCGCTGACGCTCCCGGACCTCGAGAAATTTCAACCCAGCGGCACGGCGGAATCTCCGCTGGCCCTTGCCACAGAGTGGATGCATATCAGGGAACCGAAGACGGGTGAGCCGGGGGTGCGGGAAACGAATACCATGCCGCAATGGGCCGGGTCGTGCTGGTACTATCTGCGATACATTGACCCGCACAACGACCGAGTGTTCTGCGATCCCGTGAAAGAGCGACAGTGGATGCCCGTGTCGTTGTATGTGGGAGGTTCCGAACACGCCGTCTTACATCTGATGTACGCCAGGTTCTGGCACAAGGTGCTCTACGATCTCGGCCACGTCAGCAGTGCGGAGCCTTTTCTGAAACTCCGACACCAAGGGATCATTCTGGGCGAAGACTCCCGCAAAATGTCAAAGTCCCGCGGCAACGTCGTCAATCCCGATGACGTCGTGGGGGAGTACGGTGCGGATTCATTAAGGATGTTTGAGATGTTCATGGGTCCGTTGGAGGAAATGAAGCCGTGGAGTACGCGCGGCGTCGAGGGGGTCTTCCGGTTCCTCAATCGGGTTTGGCGACTTTATGTGGAGGAGGGTGGTGCGACCGTCTCATTCCCAGAGAGTCATGATGTCGACCGCGACCTCGAGCGGGTCTTTCACCAGACGGTCAAGAAGGTCGGAGAAGATATCGAGGCGCTGCGGTTCAATACGGCGATCGCTCAGATGATGATCTTTGTGAATGAAGCGACGAAAGCCGAGTGTCTTCCGCGCCCGATGATGGAGGCGTTTGTTCTCACGCTGGCCCCCTTCGCGCCACACCTGGCCGAAGAACTATGGGAACGACTGGGCCATGCGGGGAGCCTCGCCCGGGAGTCTTGGCCGGTATTCGATCCGGCAAAGATCGCGACGGAAAACGTCGAAGTGGTGCTGCAGGTGAATGGCAAAGTGCGCTCCAAGGCGCTCGTCCCCGTGGACAGCGATGAGACCGCATTGGAACGAGCGGCGTTGGAGGATCCACACATCCAGCGATACGTGTCAGGGAAACAGATCATCAAGAAGATCATCGTGAAAAACAAACTGGTCAATCTCGTGGTTCGGGAAGGGTAACGCATCGTGCCGCCGCTCTCCGTCGTCGTGATCACGCTCAATGAAGAACGCAACATTGCGCGGTGCCTCGAATCCGTTCGGGGATTGGCGGACGAGATCATCGTCGTGGATTCGGGTTCCCGGGATCGCACGGTCGATCTGTGCCGGGAAGCGGGGGCGATCGTCGTCGTGCATCCCTTCGAGGGGCACATTCAGCAGAAGAACCACGCCCTGTCGTGTTGCACGCATGACTGGGTCCTTTCCCTGGACGCCGACGAAGCACTCAGCGAAGCGCTCCGGCAATCGATCCGGAGGACGATCGTTGCTCCGGCCCTGGATGGCTATGAGATGAACCGCCTCACGAACTACTGCGGAACCTGGGTGCGGCACGGCGGATGGTATCCGGATCGGAAGGTGAGACTCTTCCGCCGGTCGAAGGGAACTTGGACGGGTGTGAATCCACACGACCGATTCATCCTCCACGATCCCCAGGCACGCCCAGAACAGCTGGGGGGCGACCTCCTGCACTACAGCTACCACACCATCAGCGACCATCTTCGGCAGATAGACTATTTCACGGGTATTACGGCCCAGGAGATCCATCGGCGCGGCGTAACAGCGCCCCTGTGGCGTGTGGTGGTGGCGCCGGCGTTCCGCTTCGTCCGTGACTACCTGCTGAAGGGCGGATGGATGGACGGATTCCACGGGTTCGTCATAGCGGCCCTATCGGCAACCTCCGTTCTCATCAAGTATGTCAAGCTCCGGCATCTCTCACGGAAAGGGCCAGACCATGGATGATCGGCGCAGCGAGGCGCTCTTTGCGAGTCTTGTGCTGACGTTGCACACGGCCGCGATGCAACATCTGGGAAAGATCAAGAACCCGGCCACGGATGCCATAGAGCGCAACCTGGAACAGGCGCAGATGGTGATTGACATTCTGGACATGCTCCTGAGCAAGACGCGGGGCAATCTCGGCACCGAGGAATCGGCACTGCTCAGCCGCACGCTGCAGGAATTGAAGCTCAATTATGTGGATGAGGTCGCGAAAGACCAAGGGAAGGCCCCGTCATGATCCTCGGCATCGTGGGCAACAGTGAAAAAACCAGACTTCCCGGAGTCGCGAGTCAATTGTTTCGGCAGCTGCGCGCCCGCAAGGTCCCCTTCCTTCTCCACGACGAACTGGTCCGGGCATTTCGAGGGAAGGCCGGGAAGGAGTCCCTTAAAGGTGTGCGGGCAGTACCAGGTGCAGCCCTGGTGAGGCGCGCGAGCATGCTCATCTCACTGGGAGGCGATGGGACTATCCTCCGCACCGCCCGGTTGGTGGGGAAACGCGAGATCCCGATCCTGGGCGTCAATCTGGGGAAACTCGGATTTCTCGCGGAAGTGTCGATTGAAGAATTGGGGTCGGCCGTCGAGGAAGTGCTGGAGGGACGTTATCGCACCGAATCGAGAATGATGCTGGTGGCGGAAGGAAAGGGTCTCGGCCGCCGGGGATATGGGGCCTTGAACGACATCGTGTTGGACCTCTCCGGCACGGCCCGTGTGATCAATGTTGAGACGCGTGTCGACGGAGAGTATGTCGCGACCTTCACGGGAGACGGCATCATGGTTTCGACGCCGACGGGTTCGACGGGGTACGCCTTGTCCAACGGGGGCCCGATCATCACGCCCGACCAATCCGCCATCATGGTAAGTCCCATCTGCCCGCACAATCTGACGGCGCGGCCGATCATTCTGCCGGATTCCGTCACGATCGACCTCACGGTCCGGGCGGCGCCGGGGAAGGTCCATGTCACGGCGGATGGACAGCCGGAGCTCTTCATGAATGCCCCGGT
>CAYIHQ010000214.1:0-4778 GCA_964362905.1 uncultured Ignavibacteriaceae bacterium | reverse complement strand
GGGCAACCGTCCCGCCAGGATCGAAATGAAAATGATGTTGTCGATGCCGAGCACGATCTCGAGCACGGTGAGGGTGACAAGCGCCACCCATCCCTGCGGGTCAGCCATCCATTCCACGGTGAAGTCTCCGATAAGGAAGGCCCAATGTACGGACGAATCCCTCGCTCTCCAATTGCCGCCCTTCGCCCGGAGGGATGCGGGTTTTGTGTTCCGTCCAGGTTTTTGGTAAGATACTGGGAATCTCAGCGATGGAATGACGATGGCACGACTGCTGGATCGGGCGAAGGAATTTATGCGGGAAGCGCTCGCCGAGGCGCACGCTTCTCTCGCGGAAGGCGGCATCCCCGTTGGCGCCGTTCTGGTACGAGAGGGGCGCATCATCGGGCGTGGACACAACCGGCGCGTGCAATCGGGCGACCCCACCGCCCATGCAGAGATCGAATGCCTCCGCAACGCCGGACGGATGGGCTCCTACCGTGACACGATCCTCTACTCCACTCTCATGCCGTGCCATCTCTGCGCGGGAGCCATCGTGCAGTTCGGCATCGAGTATGTCGTGGCGGGAGAGGCATTGAATTTCAAGGGCGCAAAGCACTTTCTGGAAGATCATTGGGTGCAGGTGGAAGTGCTCGAGAACTACGATTGCGAACACGCACTCCGTGCCTACATCGAGGCGCATCCGGATGTGTGGATTGAGGACATTGGAAAGGGTTGACGAGAGGATGATCCGATGAGCGGTGAAGCGGAACGATACCTTCGCGAAGCACTCGACCTGGCGGAGGAGAACGTGCGAAACGGCGGGGGTCCGTTCGGGTGCGTGATCGTGAAAGGCGGGGCGGTCGTGGCCCGGGGTGTCAACCGGGTGACGAGTCTCCACGACCCGACGGCGCATGCCGAGATCGTCGCCGTTCGTGAGGCGTGTGCCGCGCTCGGTACATTCCAGTTGAACGGATGCGACGTCTATTCATCGTGCGAACCATGCCCGATGTGCCTCGGTGCACTCTACTGGGCTCGGCCGGACCGGATCACCTTTGCAGCCTCCCGGATGGAAGCGGCAGAAGCTGGTTTCGACGACGAGCGCATCTATCGAGAGATCGACCTCCCACTGGCCCAACGCACCATTGCGACAGTTCATCTGCCCGTCGATGACCGCACACGTCCATTTCGGGCGTGGGCGGGCCAGCAGAATCGGGTGCAGTACTGATCGATGCGAATCTGCCACCATACAGATGGACGATTACCGCCAAGGACGCCAAGGTCTCGATGAGTTTTCCAACGCCAAGTTCGCCAAGAAGAGAGGTTGATTCTATTTCATTTTTCCCAATCAACTTGGCGGCCTTGGCGATCTTGGCGCGCTTGGCGGTTAGTCTCGTTTCTTCACGCGCAGTCGCCCAGTCGCCCTTCAGTACTTCGGCTTCGAAGGGTCAATCCACGTCGCCCACGCCAGGATCCCTCCACGCAGATTCTTCACATTCCCGAAGCCCTGCTGCTCAAGGAACCTGACGGCACTCGCGCTCCGGCTTCCGCTCCGGCAGTAGACCACCCATTCCTTCGCCGGATCCAATTCGCCCACACGACCCTCCAACTCGTGCAGGGGTATCAGCGTCCCGCCGATATTCACGTACTCGTGTTCTTCCGCCTGCCGAACATCCAGAAGCTGAGGAGCGCTCTTCCGGTCGATACGGCCTTTCAGTTCTTGTACAGTCATCTCTGCGATCATGGATCCCTCGATGGTCGTTCGTGCTGACGAACAGAATGATTCGTAGTCGATCAATGCCGTGATGGTCCGGTGATTGCCGCAGATGGGGCACGCAGGGTCTTTCTGAATCCGCATGTCGCGAAAGTCCATCCGCAGCGCATCCACCAGCAGCAGCCGCCCGATCAGCGGGTCTCCCACACTCAACAACAGCTTGAGGGTCTCTGTCGCCTGGATGGTGCCGATCAAGCCCGGCAGGACACCAAGCACGCCCGCATCGCCGCAATCGGGCGCCAGTTCCGCCGGCGGAGGAGCGGGGTATAAGCAGCGGTAGCAAGGCCCGCGCCGGGCGTCGAAGACCGAGACCTGGCCTTCGAACCGAAAGACACTCCCATACACGCAGGGCCGTTCGAGTAGGACGCACGCGTCGTTGATCAGATATCGCGTCGCGAAATTGTCAGTACCGTCGACGACGACGTCGTAGGGCTGTATGACATCGAATGCGTTCCCGGATGTGAGCCGCGCTTCCACCGTCCGGACCGCCACATGGGGATTCAGCGCTACGATCGCCTCTGCCGCTGAACGAACCTTCAGTTCTCCGACGCGGTCCGTCCGATGGATGACCTGGCGTTGAAGATTGCTCTCCTCGACCCAGTCGTCGTCGACGATCCCGATCGTTCCCACTCCGGCCGCCGCAAGGTACTGAAGCACGGGCGACCCCAATCCTCCGGCTCCGACCACCAACACGGAGGAGGCCCTCAGACGTTCCTGGCCGACCTGTCCGACTTCCGGAAGCACGAGGTGGCGCGCGTAGCGGGAGAATGAGGACGTGCCGGCCATCTCAGCCACCCGTAATAGAAGGGGGCACTGTCACAACTGAGCCGGTAGTCGTACGATAATCTGGTTCGGTCTCACAAATGGGAACATACCGACCCGTTGGCTGGGATTCAATGTGGACCGATTGCATGTGAGGGCCCGGTTCCGTAGGTTCACCGCACACCATGACCTTCCCTCCCCTGTTGCTGCGTGATCGTTCGCTCCTCCTGATCCTCGGGTTGGCATTGATCGTGCGATTCGCTGCCGCGTTCGTCTTCGACCCACCCATGATCTCGGACGACCGGGACTACCACGCGATCGCGCTCTCGCTCCTGAATGGCGGCGGTTTCTCTCTGGATGGAAATCTCACCGCATATCGACTTCCGGGATATCCCCTCTTCCTCACAGCGATCTACACCGCCGCTGGCGTCAGTCCCCTGCCCGTGCGCCTCTGCCAAGCCCTTCTCGACGTCCTGTCGTGCTTCATGGTATTCCTTCTGGGCCGAAGACTTCTTGGAGAGCGCCCTGCACGGATCGCAGCGGCTCTCTATGCTGTTTTCCCCCTTTGCATCCTCTACGTCACGACTCTGATGTCCGAGACGGTCTTCACCGCATTGCTGCTTCTCTTTCTCCTGCTCCTCCCCGATCGTCCGGAGCAGCGGGGCCGTCTTGTGTGGGCCGGCATCGCAGCGGGGTGTGCCGTCCTTTTCCGCACGACCGCCCTCATCCTTCCACTGGCGGTGGCCGTCATCCCAGGATTGTCCGGCCGGTCATTGCCAAGCCGGGTTCGTCCACTGGTGCTCATCGCGGGGACGATGGCCCTCGTCATCCTTCCCTGGCTTGCGCGCAATGAAGCGGTGTTCGGACGCTTCTCGTTGACAAGCAACGCGGGCGTCAACTTCTGGATGGGAAACCACCATGCCGCCAGCGGCTCGTATTCCTTTCCGCCGGTCAATCCTCTCGCCGACATTACGGACGATTTTGAGCGTTCCGACCTGGGCTTTCGACTCGGACGGGCGTTCTGGCTGGAGGAGCCCGAGCATGGTCTTTTCGTCACGGCAAAGAAATTCGCACATCTGTTCGCCGTCGATTACTGGATGATCATGGTGCAACGCGCGACACCCGATTGGCATCCCACAGCACGGGCCGTCGACACCTACCGGCACTTCCCAGTCGGATGGCTGGCCTCCGTTCAGCTGCCGGTCATGCTGATCATCCTGCTCGCTCTCCCGGGCTTCTTTCTCCTTCCCTCCGGGCAACGACCGGAGTGGTCATCCCTCATGCTCGTGAGTCTGCTATGGATCGGGGCGCATCTGGTGATCTACGGCGGAGCGCGCTACCGCGTCCCCCTTCATCCTCTGTTCATCCTCGCCGCCGTTCAGGGATGGCTCCTTCTCACCCACCGGACGTTCGTTCTGTCGCGACCCCGGCTAGTCCTTGTCTCGGTCGTAACCCTCATCCTTCTTGCCGGGTGGAGCATGGAGGCGTGGATCCTCTTCTTTGGTGGGAGTTTTTAGCAGCCATCTCAAAAATGGACCAGATGATGAGCATATCCGTCGTTCCCGCTCGCTTCTGGCGGGAACCGCTCAATTTCAACAATGCGGCCCCCGACTGAAGCGTTCGGGGGCGACGAAGATGGATTTTTGAGACCAGTTCTAATAATCTTCTCAATTTGTTGGGTGTTTCTGGAGACAGTTCGGCTGACGCGTCGTACGCACGAGGCCCCGACGGATTTCGCCGGGGCCTCTCGCATGTACCGCGCTCTGAGAAACGTCAGTTCGTCTGTGCGACACCCATCGCATACCAGGTGAACGAGAAAATATCCGCAGTCTCCTCGATGATCTTCGAGGTCGGCTTGCCTCCGCCATGGCCGGCCTTCGTCTCGATCCTGATCAGGACGGGATTCGGCCCTCGCTGGTTCTCCTGCAACGCCGCAATGTACTTGAACGAATGCGCGGGCACGACCCGGTCGTCGTGGTCTGCCGTCGTGACAAGCGTCGCCGGATACGAGGCAGGCCGAATATTGTGGACGGGAGAGTATGCCAGGAGCGAGCGGAACTGTTCCGGATCGTCGCTCGACCCGTAGTCGCGGGTCCACGCCCATCCGATTGTGAACGTGTGGAACCGCAGCATGTCCATGACACCCACCGCCGGCAATGCAACGCGGAACAGGTCCGGTCGTTGATTGACGACCGCGCCGATGAGGAGGCCGCCATTCGATCCGCCCTGGATGGCCAGCCGCTGGGATGAGGTGTACTTGTTGGCA
>CAYIHQ010000213.1:0-4807 GCA_964362905.1 uncultured Ignavibacteriaceae bacterium | reverse complement strand
TATTCAGACGATCGAAGAACGGCAAGGGCTCAAGATCGCCTGTCCCGAGGAGATCGCGTTCAGGTCCGGATGGATCTCCCGCGACGATGTGCGACGTCTGGCCACTCCGCTCAGCAAGAACATCTATGGGCAATACCTGCTGCACCTGTTGAATGAGGACCGGGCATGAACGTCGTTCCCACCGAACTCAAGGAGGTTCTTCTCATCACTCCCGACGTCCATGGGGACCATCGAGGGTTCTTCATGGAGATGTGGAGAAAAGAGCTGTACGCGGAGAACGGGATCCCGGAGGAGTTCGTTCAGGACAACCTTTCACTCTCACGCCGCGGAACGCTCCGCGGATTGCACTTTCAAAATCCCGTCCCTCAGGGCAAACTGGTGTCGGTCATCGAGGGTGAGGTGTTCGACGTTGCCGTCGACGTCCGTCTTGGATCCCCCACGTTTGGGAAGTGGGTCGGGGTGACCTTGGATGGCAAAACCCGAACACAGATGTTCGTTCCGCCGGGCTTCGCGCACGGCTTTGTCGTCTTGAGCGAGACCGCCCTGTTCCACTATAAGTGCACGGCGGCATACCGGCCGGACGCTGAGCGCGTGGTTCTTTGGAACGATCCTGCCTTGGGAATTCAATGGCCCATCAGCGACCCTCAGCTCTCCGCTCGGGATGCCGCGGCCCCTCCGTTGGCCCACGTGGACTCTCGGTACTTAGATTTTCCCGCTGAATCGTGAGATGTATGTCACATTCGCACTGCAACTGCCGGTCTCTCTCTTGTTCACATCCCTTTTTTTCCGTAAGTTCAAGCGTTTGAACGACTTCCGAGAGAGTAGGCGGAGGGGAATGAGAAATGCGTGAGACATTGGATGACAAGCAGATCGAAGCGTTCCGTAGGATGACGCCGGCGGAAAAATGGAAAGCGTCGATGAGCCTCTATTGGTCGGCACGGTCGCTCAAGACGGCGTTCTTGCAGCGCGAGCATCCGGAGTGGACAGAGCAGATGGTTCGGGATCTGGTCAATCGTTTATTTTCTCTCGACCATGATTGATGACCTGTTTCTGCTCTTTCTTGCACCGCTGAACCGCTCCTCGATCCCTTATATGGTGACCGGATCGGCGGCCGTGACGGTGTACGGTGAACCCCGGCTGACCCATGATGTTGATATTGTCATCGCATTGAAGCAAGGAGATGCCATCCGTCTTGGCGCGTTGTATCCGAGCGAGACGTTCTATTTCCCACCGCAAGAAGTGATTCAGCGGGAGCTTCACCGATCTGCGGGAGGAAGATTCAATGTTGTCCATCCCGCGACCGGTTTCAAGGCCGATTTCTACCTTGCGCAGGATGCGCTCCACCGATGGGGAATGGAGAAAAAGAGTTCTGTGGATATTGGGGGAGAGAAAGTCTGGCTGGCTCCTCCAGAATATGTGATCATCAGGAAGCTGCAATCGTACCGTGAGGGAGGAAGCGAAAAACACCTGCGCGACATCGCCGGCATCATGCGAATTTCATCAGGACTCGTAGATCAAAATGTGTTGTCGGGGTTTATCAGCGAATTCGATCTTGCGGATGTTTGGGTGAGGATCGACCGCATGAAAGTATGAAATCCCGGATGGGACTGGTGCCAGCGGCATGACAGAATTCTCCACATACTTGGAGTCGATCAAAAGCTTCGTTCTTCGCGCTCTGGAGGGATTCTCTTCGGTGATCTGGTGGAGGAGGGCGTCGTGAGCCATGTATCCATGGGACACGGAGGCTCTTCCGGACTTGAATCCCGCCCGCCCACGGTCGAGGATCTCGTCCGACTTTGTCGAGATCTCAACTCCGCAGGGGCGCAATATATCGTCATCGGTGGGATGGCCATGATCAGGGCGGGGTTTGTGAGGGCCACGGAGGACATCGACCTTCTGATCGAAGGATCGGAGACGAATCAGAAGAGAGCCCGTGAGGCGCTCTCGATGCTCCCTGACAATGCGGTCAAGGAGATGAAGCCCGATGATCTTGATACGTACGTGGTCGTTCGGGTTGCCGATGAGATTGTTGTAGATATCCTGAAGTCGGCTGCCGGCGTGGACTACAATGGAGCCAAGTCCGGAATTGTGATCGAGCGGATCGGGGATGTGGACATTCCATTCGCAAGCCCGGAGCTTCTGTGGAGACTCAAGCAAAAAGGTCTTGCGGGGAAAGGCTTGATCATGGCGGGCGAAATGAAAACGATCGGGACCCGAGTGCAGAAACGCGGGGATCTGGCATCAGCCAACGGTTTTCTCAAGTTGGTCATCGCCTTACGAGGGAACAAGCCGTTCATTCCCCGTGGAGTGCACAGATTCAGGAGCTTCGAAGAAGCGCAGTCGTGGTCCTTAAAGATGATGACGCGTAAACGCGAAGGTGAAGAAGAATAGCAGCGCAATACTCGATTCATGGAATGGGCCGAGTTGACATTTGGATTATCATATCATGACTGACTTGAAGAGGAGAAAGCAGAATGTCATACAAAGTCAACACTGTGATTGAGAAGGATGAGCATGGATACTACGCGTATTGTCCGGAGCTTGAGGGGTGTCAAACCCAAGGAGATTCGATCGAGGAGGTGCTTGTGAATATAAAAGAGGCGATCGAGCTCTATTTGGAGACGCTATCCGATGAGGAGAGAAAGGAACAACTCAGCAAAGAGATTTTGACCACTACGCTTGAGGTCCAGGTTGCCTAAACAGCTCCGTTTGACACCACGGGAGGCCGAATCGATGCTGTTGCAGTCTGGGTTTGAGATGATCAGGACGAAGGGGAGCCATAGAATTTACCGCAAAGGCAAAACGAGAGTCACAGGAAGAGAATCGGGGACAGGATCAAGGAGCAAGTAGCAAGGGACAAGGAAGAAGGAACAAGAAACAAGGAAGAAGGAGCAACGTAGCTTAACCCCATGTCAGATTCTTCCACTTACCTAGAGACGATCAAGAGCTTCGTTCTTCGCGCTCTGGAGGGATTCTCTTCGGCGATCTGGTGGAGGAGGGCGTCGTGAGCCAAGGGATGCGAAATGGGTAGAAGCGGTCTCAAAAGCGGATCCGCTGATGAGCCTATCCGTCGTTCCCGCGCTTGTCCCCGCATGATTCCGGCGGGGACGCCTCTGGCGGGAACCGCTCAATTTCAACAACGCGGCCCCCGACTGAAGCGTTCGGGGGCGACGAAGTTGGATTTTTGAGACCGCCTTTAGCCAAGTGGACTCAATGGCAAGTGTCAAGAAATACAGTCTGCAGGATCCGACTCAGGATCAAAATGATCGTGAGTTCTGGAATCGCCAAAGCATTGAGTACAAGCTGATGGTGCTCGAACAACTGCGACGTATCTGGCTGAAGTTGGATCCTCAACGGCACGCGCATGGAGATCGCCAAAGACTTCGAAGAGTTCTTCGCGTCACTCAACGCGCATAAGGTCAGGTACTTGATCGTTGGCGGATACGCGTTCGCGATCCATGCTCGGCCGCGTTTTACGGACGACCTCGATGTGCTCGTCGATGCCAAGAAGGAAAATGCCCAAAGAATTCTGGAAGCTTTGAATGATTTTGGCTTTGGCAGTGTCGGGCTCACGGTCGATGACCTCACAAAGGACGACAACGTCATTCAGCTGGGTTATTCTCCGTTGCGTATTGACATCCTCACGTCAGTGTCCAACGTGGCATTCGACGACGCGTGGAAGCGAAAGGTGGAGGGCTCGTTTGGAGAGCAGAAGGTCTTCTTCATTAGCAAGCAGGATCTGATCCTCAGCAAGACCGGAACCGGCAGGCCCAGAGACGAACAAGACTTGAAGGATCTACAGTGATGTCGACTGCACGTATCTACGCTCAACGGGGAATGACAAAGCGAGCCGTTGGCACTGACATCCCGAAACTAAACAGACCAACTCGCTGCAAATGTTCTAACTTGGCGTTCTTGGCGTTTCCCGGTTGTCCATTGGCCTTGGCGCTCCTGCCTGCCGAAGTGCACTTCGGCACGCAGGCAGGCTTGGCGGTAAATGAACCAGAGATAACATGCGCGACACCCTGATCAACAAAATTGACTCCAAGTCCTTCGTCGTCGGCGTTATCGGCTTGGGCTATGTGGGACTTCCCCTGCTGTTGTCGTTTGTCGAGAAGGGGTTCCACGTCATCGGATTCGATATTGACCCGGCCAAGGGCGAGGCGCTGAAGGCCGGACGAACCTACATCAAGCACATTCCGGTCGAACGCATCAAGAAGGCGATGGACACAGGTCGGATGTCTGCAACGACCGATTTTGCTGGCCTCAAGAAATGCGACGGTGCACTGATTGCCGTGCCAACGCCCTTGAACCGCAATCGTGAACCGGACATGACGTATATCGTCAATACGGCCGAAGCGATCGTGCCCCACATGCGGAAGGGGCAGATCTACGTCCTTGAGTCGACGACCTATCCGGGAACGACAGACGAAGTGATGGTGCCGATCCTCGAACGAAGCGGCTTGAAACTGGAGAAGGACTTTTATGCCGCATTTTCACCCGAGCGCGAGGACCCCAACAATCCCGACTTCCATACGGGTAACATTCCCAAGGTCGTAGGGGGGACCTCTCCCGATGCGCTGGCCGTGGCGGACAAGCTCTACAGCCAGATCGTCGTCCGGACGGTGCCTGTTTCATCCACGCGCGTTGCGGAATCCTCCAAACTGCTGGAGAACATCTTTCGCGCTGTGAATATTGCCCTGGTGAACGAGCTGAAGGTGGCGTTCATGAAGATGGGGATCAATGTCTGGGAGGTGATCGAAGCAGCCAAGACAAAGCCGTTCGGCTTCATGGCCTTTTACCCCGG
>CAYIHQ010000212.1:0-4859 GCA_964362905.1 uncultured Ignavibacteriaceae bacterium | reverse complement strand
CGCCAAGAGCGCCAAGTGGTTTGAGAATGGTCTATCGGACCACAAAAACTACCTTGGCGTCCTTGGCGACCTTTGCGGTAAACTCTTCATCCTTTGACTGAGATCTCGTATAACCGCCACAATCGGAGGACACATGTTTCGCAACCTTCCCCTGTCCGCTAAACTTCTGTTGACCATCGTTCCCCTCTTCCTCGTCCTGATCCTCGACGCCTACATCTTGACGTCGCAGGGGCAAGAGGAGGCGATGCTCGAACAGGCGAAGAAGTCCGCCTTCGAGAAGGCGCACATCGTCCGACTCTCGATGGTTCAGCAGATGCTGGAAAACGAGCGCGTCAGCGATTCGTATCTGGAAGGACTCCAGAAGGTGGGTGGACTGCAGGATCTGTACATCCGGATCAAGGCGGACAACTTACGGTTGAACGAAGACTACGTCGACTCCACACGCATGGCCCGGCTTCTCCAGCGCGAGCAAGGCGCGCTGGCACGCGGCACGATCGGCGAAGATGTCTTCCGCACGGGCAACGCCCTTTTTGTGAACCGCGACGAGGATCTCGAAGCGATCATCCCCTTCAAGGCGGAAAAGCGCTGTCAGACCTGCCACGACGTCCCCATCAATCACGTTCTGGGCGCGGCACACATCACCGTCCCGATGGCCGAGATCAAGGCGTCCATTGCCGCCAACTCACAGCGGACGGCAATGATCACGTTCGGACTGGCGGTCATCACCATCATCGTCGGCTCACTCCTTTTCCGGTCGCTCATCCGGAAACCCATCAAGAAACTCGTCGTCGCCACGGAGGCGATCAGCCAGGGCAATCTGAACGTTCCCGTCGAAGTGTCCGGCGCCTCCGACGAGTTCGGAGTTCTCTCGCGTTCGTTCGAGAATATGCGGAAGGGGCTCAAGACGGCTCAGGACGCGCTTCGCACCTCCACTGTCGGACAGATCGCGACCTCGCTGATCCGCGACTTTCGCGCGCCGATGCGGCAGATCATCGCCGCCGTGGAGCAGATTGAAAAGGGGGATGTCGACACGGCCACCCGCAGCCACCTGGCCGGCATCGCCCGCGATTCCGTCGTCGACATGAACAAGATGGCCCAGGACCTGGTGGACTTCACGACGGGCTCGATGAAAGTAACGAAGCGTTCAGCGAACATCCAGACCCTGTTGACGTATGTCGCCGACAACGTGCGGCCGGACCTGGACCGCGACATGATCCGCCTGGATGTGCAGCACGGAGTACAGACGAACGTCAATATCGACTACGAGCGATTTTCCCGTGCCCTCGCCAGCATCGTTCTGTATGCAGTGAACTATGTGCCGCCCGAGGGGACGATCCGATTGGCCTCCAAGCCGCTGGAGAAGGGATTCCAGGTTGTCATCAGTGACAACGGCAGCGGGATCCCCACACAGTTCAAGGACCGTGTCTTCGAACCGTTTACGAAGATCGTTCAGGAAAAGGGGCTCGGACTGAACATGGCCCTGGCCAAACGCATCGTGGAGATGCAGGGAGGGAGTATCCGATTGGAGTCGGAGGAGGGCAAAGGGACAACATTTGTCATCGAGATGGGCTTGTAGGAAAACGTACCAAACATTTCAAATCGCCAAACGATCCAAACAAAACTCCAAACGCCCAAAACCTCAAACCCCGGAGAGAGCGCCGATGCGGCGAGTCCTCCGGGGTTTCTGTTTACATCCGACGACCGACTACCGTCGACTGGCGACCGATAGTAATGACAATCCAAACGGCATCCTCACATGTCCCACCAAATGCCGTTCAAACGCAAACACGGATTCTAAGGTCGAGTTCATCCAACCCGCCGGAACGATCAAGCCGTCGTCGATGAGTGCGCCTGTTGCATTTGCCACGACCCGCTGGACGAGCGCGAGCGGAAAGAGAAATGTGTTGAGATATGTATTGTGCTCAATGTGAAGTCCGGCGGCGGTGAGTGATCTTTGGAGGGTGTGGCGCGTGTACCGTCGGCAATGATGATTCATGTCATCATGCTTCGACCAGAGCCACGGATACGCAGGCACGGTCACCTCAATCTTGCCCGCAGGTGTCAGGAGTCCTCCCATCTGACGCAGCACCGCGACGTCGTCGTCAATGTGTTCAATGACGTCTAAAGCGGTGATCAGTTCGAACCGCTTGTGCACATGCGGAAACGCATCCAGCGTGCACCGAAACACCCGCTCCAGCCCGCGCCGCTTTGCATACTCTACCGCAAGCTCTGAGGTATCTGTCCCCCACCCTTCCCATTCCTTCGAGAGTTCCTTCAGGAATGCGCCTGTCCCGCACCCCACATCGAGTGCAGGCCGTCCCTGGCCGGCTCCGAGCGAGCGTCGGATCACGTCCAGGACGATCCGCTGGCGCGCCACGAACCACCAGTGGCGTTCTTCGACCTCAAAGAATTTGTGGTAGAGTGTAGGATCCATTCCACCCTCACCGCGGGCTGGGCACATTGCGGTACACTCCGCCCCAGAAGTTTCGCCGGACGCGGATCAGCCCTTTGATGTCGTCCACGGCCGTCCTGACAATCTTCACGCGACTGTCCATGTCTTCGACCCACGACACCGGCAGGTCGAAGATCCGGTAGCCCAGTTTTTCGGCGATGACGAGCAATTCTGTATCGAAGAACCAACCGGTGTCCGTGACGACCGGCAGCAACGCGTCGGCCACAGGGCGCGTGATGGCCTTGAATCCACACTGCGCATCGGAGAATTTCGTCGCAAAGAATGTCTTCACCAGCAGGTTGTACCCGCGGGAGACGACCTCCCGCCTGATGCTGCGCCGCGTCGTCGATGCCTTCAACAGCCGTGAACCGATGCCGATCTCGAATCCGCCGCTGATGAGCGCCTCGATCATCGGAGGGAGCGCGTAGAGATTCGTGGAGAGGTCAACGTCCATGTAAGACAGATAGTCGGCGGATGATTCGGTCCAAACCTTCTTGAGCGCTCGCCCACGGCCTTTCAGATCGAGATGGACGACTCGTACGCCGGCGTACTGACGGGCCAAACCTTCCGCCACCTCCTGGGTCCGGTCGATGGAGGCATTGTTGGCGATGACAATCTCCCAGTCGAACCTCGCATGCTTCGTCAGGAATTCATGCAGCGATGCGATGCTGGACGGGAGGATCTTCTCTTCGTTGTAGACGGGTATTGTGACGTTAACGAGCATGGGTAAGAGAATAGATTGCGCGCGGCGACAGCAACGGACCCAGATCCTGAATGGATTCAGAATCGTGGACCAGGGCTTATCGGCAAAGGGATTTCTCTCATGCGTATCTGTTCAGGATGCTATACACCAATTCGCAATTGGCAATTAGAAATTCGAAATGGTCTTCCCTTTCATCTCCCACCCCGCCGAAGCCAGCATCAACACGACCGGGATCGCCGGGTAAAAGTACCGGGCCTCCGTGTTGGTGGGGATGTGGATGACAATGTAATAAGCGATGATCGCAAAGGGTAACCAGAGGAGCCGCCGTGCGCGCCCGCCTGCCTCAATGACCCACCGGCGGCGGACAGGGCCGCGCAGAAGCGCGATCGCGCAAAGCGCGAGCGTGGCCCATTGCAGCCCAATGACGAGCGCGCGTGCCGCCGCGGCCGCCGGATATGCGGCTACATAGGAGCCGATGGAGTTCCCCTCCCGCTCGCGCAGATGGTCCATGAGCGACGGGGCGAACTTGCGCGACATGATCCAGTCCGGAGTAAGGAGCACGGGAATTCTCTTGATCATGTGCACCGCGTAGAACCCGGGGTTCTGACGGATGATGCTGACCGCCTCCGCAAACCGCGCGCGGTCGCGGTCGACACCGTCCGGATAGGCCCAGGTGGCATATCCCTCTTTCTCCGCCAGACGTGCGTCGCCGTACAACGTCCCGAGTGTGTCGCCGAACTGGCTGATCCCCTCCCACATGCTGATGCCGTTCCCCAGACCGAGCGGCGCCACCTTGCCCCCCGTCGCTTCATAGTTTCGCCACGTGTGGAGGCCGAGCACGAGCACGATCGCGGCCGCGGCGGCACCGAGGCCGCCGATCGTCGGGATCTTCCGGTCCGCCAACCACACGCCGGCAAGCAGAAACACGGGCAGGAACAGCACATCCGGGCGCATCGTCATCCCCGCGGCGAGCGCCAGCCCTGCGGCGGCGGACCACCAGAGCACCCATCCGCGTTCGCGTGCTTCCATGATCAACCAAAGGCCGAGCAACAGAAAGAACGGCATCACTGCGTCGGGCAGAACGGCGGCCTCGAAGCGCGCGCTCAACGGCCAGAACGCCAAGAGCCACGCGCCGCGCACGGCGGCTTTCTCGGAGACGATCTTCCGTCCCGCTACGACCATGAGCACACATGCCGCTGCCCCCAGAAGTGCGTGGAGGACCTGGATGGAGACCGCCGATCGCCACATCGCATAGGCCGGCAGCGCCAAGAAGACGTAACCTAGCGGCCGGTCGATGAACGGCTCTTGCCGGAAGTCGCGTTCGGGACTGGGCCGCGGTGCCACGTCCGCAACGATCGTCAATCCACGGCCATCCAACAGATTGTCCATCACCTGAACATACGAGTCCGTGATGCCTTCGAAGTAGTTCGGGCCCGGGAAGACGACGACAAACAGCAGGCGAAAGGCCAACGCGACCGCGAAGATCCGTACCAACCGACCTGGGAAAAGAGGGAACCGCCAAGATATGTGGAAATTTGATAGCACCTCTTACCTAAGATACTTGGCGTTCTCTGTGTCCTTGGCGTTCTTGGCGACCGGGTCTGCTTTCAAGGGCGCTCATTCGCGCCCGATCTCTGTCGTCAGATGGAGTGGCGCAGTTCCTGAAATTCGCACACGTACGACCTGCGAGGGCTCTTTGACGCC
>CAYIHQ010000211.1:0-4861 GCA_964362905.1 uncultured Ignavibacteriaceae bacterium | reverse complement strand
CGCTGACGAACTCCACCATCGCCTTGCGTCCGCCCCCAGCTTCCGTCCTTCCGAATGAAGAGCCCTCACGAAGGATCCGCGCAAGCTGGCGTGTGAAGAAGCCGGAGGTGAATCGAAAATTGATGAACCCCGGCCCTGCGATCTCCGCAGCCGAAACCTCCGCACGATCCAGCTCCAACGCTCCAAGGATCTCCTGGGCGATGACACGAGGGTTCTTGCCGACCGGCTTCGCCAACATCATCGCAATGTTCGTGGTCAGGTCGCCGTGCGCTTCCTGCTTGGGCAATTCGAAGCTCAAGGGCGCTCGGCCTCCGTAGCCCAAGCGGTTCAGAGCGGCTCCGACCCGATCGTGGAGGTACTGCTTCACGACGGCTTCCTGCGTTTCGGGGCCGCGCGACGGGGTTTCGCGCCGCCGGCAGATTTCGTCCGGCGTGCGGGAGCCTTTGGCTTCTCGGCGTCATCGGTGACCGCAACAGTCTTGGCATCCGCCCAAAGGCGCTCGAGATTGTAGAACGTCCGTGATTCCCGATGGAACACGTGCGCCACCACGTCCACGAAGTCGAGGATCACCCATGTGAGCGTCTGTCGCCCCTCCGATTTCCAGACCGGCGACCCTGCTTCTTCCGTCGCGTCTTCGACCGCGCCGGCAATGGCGCGGACCTGCGTATCCGAGTCCGCCGAACAGACAACGAAGTAGTCCGTGGTGCTGGTCAGTTTGCGAAGATCCATCGTCACAACGTCGTTGGCCTTCTTTGATACCATGGTGTTGGCAATAAGGTGTGCGAGTGCTCGCGCGGTCACCAGATTCTCCTGTCAGGTCGAATGGGAAGGTATGTCATCGAACGGCCGCGGCGAAGGCGGGGATCGTCCGGATATCGTTGCCGACGATGACGCTCACATCAAGAACAAGGGTCCGGTCCAGCTCCGTCCGAACCCGATCGGGAGTGAGTTCCAGGGTTGTCTGCAGATCGGCCAGAGCGCCCGGCGTTCCAGACCTGTCGACGAAAACCGTCCGCAGGGGGGTGGCTGAACGCTGGGTCCGTATGTCCACCACATCGAATCCCAACCGGCGCAAATGATCCGCCACGCGCTGTCCCATTCCGGCCTCTCCGGTGGCGTTGACCACCTCCAGCTTCCAGCGTCGCGTCTCCCCCGGGATTTGCGTCTGCACGGTTTGGGTAGAGGTCCAGAAGGCATGGGCGGCAGCGTAGACGCCGAACATCACGAGCAGGCCTGCACCGGTGGCGAGGCCGATCTTGATCGTCCGAAGACGGACCTTGCTGGTCCCTGGCGTGTCACTCATATGGGCGAAACGAACGCCGACCAATGGACGGAAAGGAACGAAACGAGCAGGCATTCCAGCCTGCTCGGGTAAGAAGCACAGTCCGTGGCGGCTCGGAGGATCAGCGGAGGTACTCCAACGGACGGTCCAGTCCAATGTCTGAACCGAACGACGGGAATCCGCGGAGATAGGAGCCGGAGGGGATCTGCCGGAATTGAACCTGGAAGAGCGTGTTCTCGCTCGGACGATAGTCCAACTGAGCTCGGGACAAACGCAGCCCCGACAGGCTGTTGCTGAACTTGTCCCCGAAGGAACTGAACGGCACGTGTGTCAGGCTGACATCGAATTGCACTGACAGCGGATCGGAGATCTGGTAAAACATGCTGTTCGTATACTCGCCGAGGGAGATCCCCTTCCCTCCCATGGAAGTATAGCTGAGCGCATAGCTCTGGCGCATCTGGAATCGGTTCGCATCGAACCAACCAAGCAGCCAGTTGCTGCCGTCCGACCGCACCAACGACGAACCCGAGGACGGCCGCGTGTCGGGCCGGGTCTTGAATTGGGCCGATGCCGACATCGCACACACACCGATCACGAGCACGACAACTGCCAATCTGCCCACGGTCATCTCGCTCCTTGTTGATCTGTTAAGATGGTACGGAAATGAGGCAGGAGAGTCAAGAATCGGCGTGCCATCTCAGGCCTCCAATGAGTATATTGACGAACATTTGTCGCCCATGTTCCCCTTTTCCCCCGGATCATCCTGCATGTCGTTCGACCTTCAGGGAGGCTCGCTCCGCCCATGATGCGGCTTTTTCGAACGCCGATCGAACCCTGGCGGAAGACCTTGTACATCATTTGGGCGGCCCAGTTCATCGCCATGCTTGGCATGAGCCTGGTCGTCCCCTTCCTCCCGTTCTACATACGATACCTCGGAGTCACCGACGAAGCGGCCGTCGCCCAATGGAGCGGTCTCGTGTTCTCTGGCCCGTTCCTCCCCGCCTTCTTTCTGACCCCGGTGTGGGGATATTTGGGGGACCGGTACGGACGCAAATTCATGACCGTCCGCGCCATCTTCGGGCTCGCACTCTCGCAGGTCTTGATCGGGCTGGCGACGAGCGTGGAGATGTTGTTCGTGTTCCGGATGGTGCAGGGAGCGATCAGCGGTTTTCTGGCCGCGGCGATGGCCCTCGTCTCCGTGAACGCTCCCAGGAACCGTGCGGGCTATGCGATCGGCATGCTGCAGACCGCCACCGCCGCCGGCAACGTGCTCGGTCCCTTCCTCGGCGGCACGCTTGCGGACACCTTCGGCTTCCGTCCGGTGTTCTTTCTGGTCGCCGGGCTTTGCACGGTGACAGGATTCATCATCCTGTTCTTTGTGCACGACCGCACCATGCAGGAAACGCCGCCTTCCCATCAACCGGGGCTTCGCAGCAACTACCGGTACGTGCTCAACCATCGTCCCATCGCGATCGCCCTCGGATTTATCGTCATCTCACAGATGTCGGTGTTTCTCGTTCAACCGATCTTCGCGCTGTACGTCGACTCCATGTTCGCCGACACGGAACGGGTGGCGACGACCGCGGGCGCCATCTTCTCGGTGGCAGGATTCTTCACCGTCTTCTCGGCCCCGTGGTGGGGACGCCGAAACGACTCGAAGAGCACGCGCAAGAATCTCTCTCTGGCGTTCCTGGGGGCTGCCATCGCCTATGCCATGCACGCGGCGGTCACACATCTGGCTCCGTTGGTCGTCGCACGTGCCCTGCTCGGATTCTGTCTGGGTGGCATGCTGCCGGCGCTCTATTCGTACATCAGCAAGCTGGCTCCCCCCTCCCGTCGCGGCGGAGTGCTGGGGATAGCGACCAGCGGCAATACGCTGGCGAATTTCATCGGCGCGCCCATCGGGGGCGTCCTGGGAGCATATCTCGGGCTGCGTTCGGTCTTTCTATTCGCGTTTGTCATGTTGCTCCTGTCGATCTGGGCCGTGCGCAGGTATCTCGTCGACGGTCCTCCCGCCGGGACCGATGAGCGAACACCATCACCGCTCCCGCTCCCCGATCAATCACCCTCCGGACCGGCTTCCTTATGAAAGAACGCGTCCCCCGCCTCTTTCTTGTCGATGGCATGGCCATCGCCTACCGCGCGTACTTCGCGTTCATTCAGCGCCCCCTCATGACATCCGACGGACGCAACGTTAGCGCAGTCTACGGGTTCATCACCTTTCTCAACCGCATTCTCAACGAGTCGCTCCCCGACTATGTCGCGGTCGCGTTCGACACCCCCCAGCCGACGTTTCGCCACGAGGCCTACCCTGCCTACAAAGCGACCCGCGAGAAGATGCCCGACGACATGGTGTCGCAGCTTGGTCCGCTGAAGGACATCATCCGCGCGCATCGCATCCCGTTGCTCGAGATGCCCGGATTCGAGGCGGACGACATCATAGGCACGCTTGCCCGCAAAGCCGAGAAACAGGGCCTTCGCGTCTTCGTCGTCAGCAGCGACAAGGACTTCATGCAGTTGGTCTCGCCGCACATCTCGTTGTATCGACCTGGGAAACAGGGCGGCGATCTGGAAACGGTCGGCCACGACGGCGTGCGGGAGAAGTTCGGCGTCACACCCGACAAGGTGATCGAGGTGCTCGCGCTGACGGGCGACAGTTCCGACAATATCCCAGGCGTTCCGGGCATCGGCGAAAAGACCGCCATTCCCCTCATCCAGAAATACGGGACGCTGGAGCGTCTGTATGAGCACGTGGAGGAGATCCCGCAAAAGGGGGTCCGCTCGAAACTCATCGAACATCGCGACATCGCGTTCCTGTCGCGCACGCTCGTCACCATCCACACCGATGTCTCTGTCGACCTCGACCTCGATGGATTTCGTGTAGCCACGCCCGACCGCGACAAGTTGCGCGAACTGTATCGGTCCATGGAATTTCGTTCCCTGTTGACGCGTCTGGACGGGTCTTCTTCAGTCGAGGCACCGGCAGAGACCCCCCTCCAGGTTCCACCCACCTACGCCACCATCGCGACCGACGAGCATTCGTACCGTCGCGTGACCGATGAGAAAGGAGTGCGGGAACTCGCGAAAACCCTGACGAGATCCGCCGGGTTTGTCTTCGATACGGAAACGACCTCGACCGATGCACTGCGCACGGAACTCGTGGGGATCTCCTTCACGACCCGGGAACGGGAGGCGTGGTATGTTCCCATCGCAGCCGAGGAGGGATCCGGAACGATGTTCCCCCACGCTTCGGATCAGGGGTTACCCGCGGCAACAGCACTCCAGCACCTTCGCACGCCTCTGGAAGATCCGTCGATCCCGAAAGCCGGCCACAACATCAAGTATGACATGTTGGTCCTGTCCCGGTACGGCGTGGCCGTCGAGGGAGTCACATTCGACACGATGGTCGCGAGCTATCTGCTCCGCGAAGACGCCCAACACAATATGGACGCCGTGGCCCGCGAATACCTTCAGTATTCCCCCGTCTCCTTCACGGACCTGGTGGGCGAGGGCAAACAACAGCGTTCCATCCGCGAGGTGGATCCTCGGGCGCTCGCGGACTATTCCTGCGAAGATGCG
>CAYIHQ010000210.1:0-4863 GCA_964362905.1 uncultured Ignavibacteriaceae bacterium | reverse complement strand
CGACGTGTAACCTTCGTGGACACATCCACCGCGGGTCATCGACGGTTCTTCCGCGTGCTGGATGACGACGATGCCGTACATCGACGAGTACTCCAGCACACGCCGCATGATCTCGGCGCTGGCGATCGGGGATCCGTCGTCCGAAAGTCCGACGGCACCCGCCTCCACCAGTTCCGCGATGGGGGCGAGTTCCTCCCCCTTCCTTCCTTTCGTCGCCGCTGCGATGGGGAGGACGTCCACGATGCCGCCTAGCACTTCGCGCCCTTTCTGCCGCACGTAACGCGCCACGGACTCGTCGTCGATCGCGGGATTGGTATTCGGCATGCAACAGACCGTCGTGAATCCACCCTCCCTGGCCGAAGCGCAACCGGTCTCGATCGTTTCTTTGTGCTCGTATCCCGGTTCACGAAGGTGCACGTGGATATCGATCAGGCCCGGGACGACCCATGCGCCCTTGAGGTCGATCACCCGAGTACCACTTTTCGCTGTCAGGGACGGCGCCACACGCTCGATCCTGCCGTCGATGATGTGCACATCCCGATGTTCGTCGACGCCGGACGACGGATCGATCAGCCGGCCACCTTTCAGAAGTATGTTCATGTCAAATTCCTTTTTCCGGTGCGGGGACGCCGCTGCCCGCAGTCCCCAGGAGATAAAGAATGGCCATGCGGACTGCAACGCCGTTGGTCACTTGTTCGAGGATGACCGAATGTTCGCTGTCCGCAAGATCAGCCGACAGTTCCACGTCGCGGTTGATCGGTCCGGGGTGCATGATGGTCAGCGGCCGTTCCGCTTTCTCCGTCTTCTCCCGGGTCACTCCGAAATACCGGTGATATTCTCGCAGCGACGGAAACAGCCCGCTCTTTTGACGTTCCAGCTGGATGCGAAGCACGTTCAGCGCGTCGACCTGCGGGATCACATCCTCCAATCGATGATACACGTCCACTCCCATCTTCTCGATCTCGCGTGGGATGAGGGGAGCAGGACCGCACACCGAGACCTTCGCTCCCATCGTCTTCAAACCATGGATATTGGACCGTGCGACGCGGCTGTGGAGGATGTCGCCTACGATGCACACGCGGAGGCCTTCCAACGTCCCGTGGCGTTCCCGAAGCGTCAACATGTCGAGCAGTCCCTGAGTCGGATGCTCATGGGCGCCGTCGCCGGCGTTGATCACGTTGGCGTCGACCACCCGGCAGAGAAAATGCGGCGCTCCCGCGGATGCGTGGCGAATGACGACCATGTCGATCTTCATCGCTTCGATGTTGCGCGCCGTGTCCTTCAGGGTCTCCCCTTTCGACACGCTGCTTCCGGCCTGGGAGAACGAGACAACGTCGGCCGAAAGCCGGCGCTCGGCCAGCTCGAACGAGATACGGGTGCGCGTCGAAGTCTCAAAGAACAGGTTGACAATCGTCTTGCCCTGCAGGGGCGGCACTTTCTTTATCGGACGGTCGAGCACTTCCCGGAACGACTTGGCGGTATCGAGGATCAAGGTCAGTTCCTCGCGCGTCATTCCTTCAAGCTCAAGCAGATGGCGGGAGGCGAGTTTCATGGTCGCACCTCCAGTCCCGCTCTGTCGACAAGATAGACCGCGTCTTCTCCGTCGGTCTCGGTCATACGGACGCTGACCTCCTGGGCTTGTCCGGTCGGGACGTTCTTGCCGGCATAGTCGGCTTTGATGGGCAACTCACGATGTCCCCGGTCGATGAGCACCAGGAGCTGAATGGACTTGGGCCGGCCGAGGTCCATGATCGCATTGAGAGCCGAACGGATGGTCCTGCCCGTGTACAGGACGTCATCCACGAGGATGATGGTCTTGCCGGTCACGTCGAATAGGATCTCGGTGCTTTGCAGGACGGGTTGATCGAGGCGGCCATGGAGGTCGTCTCGATACAGGGTGATATCGAGGATGCCAACCTGGATCGGATGGCCTTCGATCTCTTCGACCTTGCGGGCCACCCGGCGCGCCAGATAGTCGCCGGGCGGGCGGATGCCGATCACGGCGAGCTGCTCCGATCCCCGGTTGGATTCCACGACTTCATGGGAAAGGCGATTGACGGTCCGACGCATACCGTCGGCGTCAATGATGCGGGTGGTGGTCATGGCCGCTCCCTAAGAACACGAAAGCCCCCTTCGAGGCGATGAAGGAGGCTGAGAGTGCAGCGGTCAGGACCCAGCGGCGGATGGTGGGTCATGTCAGCATCCTTTCCTGCCTCGCGGGACAGGAATTAAAGGACGAACAACTGCCTGAATATACGTAACGACGTTCGCCGAAGCAACACGGGAAACAAAAACGCCTCCGCCGGGAGTGCTGAGCTCCAACGGAGACGTCTTGTTCTTCGGAATCAACGACCGGACATCTTGCGACCTACTGATTCGTGAACTGAGCCCTAAAATTGCCATATCAAAAGAGCGAGCATCGAAGTGCCTGCTGATAGGCGACGTGCCGCTATTCGAAACTAAGCACAGCGACCTGGCTGGGTCGGCTTGTTCATCCGGTAAGGTTGCTAGCGTGCCTAGACAATGAAGCGTTAGTTACACCTTGATGGCATTAAAGATATCGGTGTTACTGAGAATCCCGACAATCTCCTTACCATCGAAAACGGTCGCCCGCCTGATTCCTGCATGGTTCATCAACCGGGCGCAATATTTTAACGCGAGACCGGGGGACACCGTGATGAGTGGCTTGGACATGATCTCAAAGACCTTGACCTCGTGTGGATCCTTACCGGGATCAACGATTTTGTTGACCACATCCTTGCGTGTCAGCATCCCCCAGGCGTCCTCCTGTCCTCTTCGGTTTACAACCAGACTGGAGACCCGTTTCTCCTTCATTAGCCTGATTGCATCGGCTACAGACTTGCTGCCATCAATGTATACGACGTTCTTCGTCATAACATCAGCGGCTTTGGCAAATCTTACGTCTTTCAATGTTTCCTTTGTCATAAACGTGCTCCTTTCCCTGAGCTTAGTATTGCTTTTCTAACCGACCCAGCCTCGATCACTTACATGATGTGGATTGATTTGCATTTTCAACCCGGGCATGTCGCCTAACGTGGCGCGGGAACGACGCAGGGCATGAGCACGAAGGCCGTTGTTAGGCTTGCGAGCGCAACGCACGGCTTGCGTTGTTCCCGAAGTTCCGCGCCGGTCGCGCAGCGAACACTTGGTGCGGAACAAGGGCGAAGCCCGCGCCGCGTTCCGTCGCCGCTTATGAGCGCAGAACGTTTATGGGCGACGCTGTTGAGGGGGTCGCCCATGTTCTGCGCGCGCGCCCGCCGTCTTCTGGCGGGAATGGCGAGGGAACGTGTGGCAAAACAACGCAACGCCTGAGCGAACTCTAAACGATTCATTTCCTGTGGGCGAAGGCGTTGAGCCACCACCACTACGTCAAACACCTTCGCTTCCACCGAGCCATACCGATAAGGGAGCGTCGTTATTTTGCTTGTTATAGGAAGTTGGCGGCGCACTTGAATTGTTGTCAGTTGCGTTGTGCTTATCGATGAAACAAAGGGACGGGTGAGTGCTTGTGTACTCACTCATCCCCCTAACGTAGTAGAACCGCCAAGAGAAACGCGAGTGCGCTCTATTCTCTTCCGTTAAACGGAGGATAGGCGTCAGTCATCAAGAGCATGTAGGCATTCACTCTGTTGCTCCACCGCTGATAGCCGACCGCGAAGTCGAACAGTCCCCGTGGGTACTTACCTGTGAATAGGATCGCAAACCAGGCGATGATTGTGGTGAAGAACAGAGCCAAACCGTAGAACGCAAGGATAATCCCGTGCGGAATGAAAACGTACAGCCAGCCGAAGAACGTCTTCAATAGAAGGATGAGACGTGAGAGCTTCTCGGGGTATTCGATAGTGAACTTCACCGGTGATGGTTGCATAGGACAGTGCTCCTTTCAAGAGAGTGATAAGATGAAAAACTGATCGTTGGACGAAACCAAGATTCACAAACTGTGTAAATCCAGAATGCAACACAACATTGTATTCATTGATCTCGCGCCGCCAATTTTCCTATAACGCGGCGCGGGAACGACGCAGTACCGCCTTCTTGTTCCCAGTAGTTAAGCACAAACCCGCATACTCTGACTCATTGAGCATGCGGGTTCTTTCATGTGATCCTCCGAAAGTGTCAGAGCACTTTCAGCGCAAATACGTGGTCAATGTACGAAAGTCACAGAGGAAATCAACCGTTGTTTGTCCCCGACATCATTTCGAGGGTGTGAATCCGAACCAATTCATGATTCGCACAAATGAGAATCCTCGGTTGAGCGCTGATGCGGCGATCGCTACATTGGCGGAGTTCTGAGATTCTTCAATGCACCCCCTCCACGCACTCGCCGAGCACCTCAATCGCTCCGCGGGAGAGCATCATTGCCTGGTCCACCTCATCCCCCGGCTCGATTCTCTGTCGAAGGCGAGGGCGATCAGGCGAGGCTGAAGAGTGAGTTCTGTTGTGAGGAGCAGAGGCGGGGCATGTGAGCTTGGATTGAGGAGATGGTCGAGGTGAGTTGAAGCCTGCAGATAGTTGCACATGAAGAGGCCCGGCATCGGTTGCTGAGCCTCTCTGTTGTAGGGGGTATTTCCAGAGCGTCAGGAACCTCAACGACCGCGTGACGGCAACGTGCCTGGCGAACGCGATTGGTCGGGACGGCCCGGCTCAGAAGAGCGTTGAGATCCGGAGTCGCGATGCGGCGCCGGAGCGGCGGGCCGTTCGATGACTGGCTGAGGCACCGGTTGCGGTTGAGGAACCGGCTGAGGACCGGGCCACGGCGTCGGGTCCCAACAATCGATGCACGGCGGAGGAGGCGCAGGGAGAATAGGCGGCGGACCGAAGGAAATCTAGTAACCATCATCC
>CAYIHQ010000209.1:0-4891 GCA_964362905.1 uncultured Ignavibacteriaceae bacterium | reverse complement strand
GATGCTCCGGCAAGATTCAGCACGGCATCGGCGGAGGCGATGGAAGCCCACCACGCACCGGCATCGCTCCGGCCACGCTCACGCGTAGCCGTGAGCGGGCGCGCGGTCCATTCGAGCAACTCAACACCCGCGGGGAAGGCACGGCGCGCCCGACCGGGTGACCTGGTCAATACACTCACCGAGTGGCCGAGCGTCAGCACGTGCTGCACGAGCCGGGCTCCGATAAGGCCGGTGCCGCCCGCAAGGACAATACGCATGGAGCACTCCTGTTCGTAGCTTCGTCTAAGGCGTGGGTGCTGCAAGCTGAGGGTTCAACATCTCGGGTGCAAGTGCGGGTTCCGGCCAAGTGCTTTGGTTGCTCTTCAGGCCAAAATCGGCTATATTGTAAGGGTTCACGAAGAGTAAAGGGGACCGTCCTCTTTACTCTTCGTCATTTTGAGCGCCTCGTATCCTCTATTCATGGAAAGATTGAACCGCCGAGGCGCCAAGACGCTGTGAATCGGGCCAAGTGGCCAAGGTCAATCCTCTCTTGGCGTGCTTGGCGGTTAGAGTTTTTTCAGTACCCTGCGAGGCGATGAAGAACATCCGCAATTTCTGCATCATTGCACACATCGACCATGGCAAGTCCACCCTGGCGGATCGCCTTCTGGAGACCACCGGGGCGGTCGCTGCCCGGGATGTGTCCAAGCAGATGCTGGACGACATGGATCTGGAGCAGGAGCGGGGCATCACGATCAAGCTGCACGCCATCCACCTCCGGTACACGGCACGCTCGGGCCAGGAATATACCCTGAATCTCATCGACACGCCGGGGCATGTGGACTTCACGTACGAAGTATCCCGGTCCCTGGCTGCGTGCGAGGGCGCGATCCTTGTCGTGGACGCAACGCAGGGCGTCGAGGCACAGACCATCTCCAATCTCTATCTGGCGATCGATGCGGGTTTGGAGATCATCCCGTTCATCAACAAGATCGACCTGCCGAGCGCGGAAACGATGCTCGAGACGACAAAGCGCCAGGTGATGGAACTCCTCGGATGCAAAGAAGAGGACATGCTGATGGGGAGCGCCAAGTTGGGGATTGGCACGGACGAGGTTCTGGAGGCGGTCGTCAGCCGGGTGCCGGCCCCCGGGGGGGATCCGGACGCTCCGTTGACCGCTCTCATCTTTGACTCGGTGTTCGACGAATACCGCGGCGCGATCGCCTATGTCCGCATCATGGACGGGACCCTGCGTGAGCGAGACCGGATCCGATTCCTTTCGCACGGAAAAGAGTTCCAGGCCGACGACATCGGCATTCTGGAGATGACCCGCAAGCGCACGGGTGTCCTATCCGCGGGTGATGTCGGGTACATCATCGCCAGCGTCAGGGACGTGCACGACACGAAGGTGGGAGACACCATCACCCGCGCCGACAATCCGGCGCCGGCTCCCTTGCCCGGCTACAAAGAGGCGAAGCCGATGGTGTTCAGCGGCATGTATCCGTCGAATTCGGACGCCTTCGAGGAGTTGCGCGACGCGCTCGAAAAATTGAAGCTGAACGATGCATCGCTCGTGTTCGAGCCGGAGTCTTCGCTCGCGCTCGGATTCGGATTCCGCGCAGGATTTCTCGGGCTGCTCCACATGGAGATCATCCGCGAGCGGCTCGAGCGGGAGTACAATCAGTCGCTCATCAACACGGTGCCGAACGTCGAGTACCAAGTCTTCCGGACGAACGGCGAGATGCTGCTCGTGGACAATCCGGCGCTCATGCCCGAGGCCGGCGTAATTGAGCGCGTCATGGAGCCCTTCGTCAAGGCGCAGATCATCGCACCGACGGAGTACATCGGCAGCATCATGAAGCTGTGCATGGACCGCCGCGGCGTGCATCGGAATACGACGTACCTGAGCCCCGAGCGTGCCGACATTCATTTCGAGTTGCCGTTGTCGGAGATCATCTTCGATTTCTACGACAAGTTGAAGTCTCTCTCTCGAGGTTACGCGTCGCTCGATTACGACTTCCTTGAGTACCGGGAATCGGACCTCTCGAAGCTGGAAATTCTCCTGAACGGCGAGTCGGTGGACGCGTTGTCGACCATCGTGCACCGCGCCAAGGCGTACGAGTGGGGACGGAAGCTGTGTGCGAAATTGAAGGAGCTCATTCCCCGCCAGATGTTCGAGGTGGCGATCCAGGCGGCCATCGGGAGCAAGGTCATCGCCCGCGAGACCTTGAGCGCCATGCGCAAGAACGTTCTCGCCAAGTGCTATGGTGGCGACATCTCACGCAAGCGCAAGCTCATCGAGAAGCAGAAGGAAGGCAAGAAGCGCATGAAGCAGGTCGGACGCGTCGAGATCCCGCAGGAAGCGTTCCTGGCCGTGCTCTCCATGGACGAGTAGAGTCCCGTCCTTGACTGGACGGTGCCGATACCAAGAACGTGAAAGGCGAGAATGTGACATCAAAGAACGAGCAGAACAACGCATCGAAGACATCAACGTCGCATGAACCCCCCAAGAGCTTCCGCGAGCGTTTCTTGGCAGGATTGAAGGAGACCGCGATCGTTCTCGGGCTGTTCATCCTCATCAACAATTTCGTCATCGCCTCCTTCCTGGTCCCGACAGGGTCGATGGAGAACGAAGTGATGACGGGCGAGTTGTTGTTCGTCAATAAGTTCATCTACGGGCCAACAACTCCCAGGACCGTTCCGCTCACCGGCATTGAACTTGGGCTCTTCACCATACCGCCGGTGCGTCTGCCGTGGATGCGCCTGCCGGGCTTCCGAGAGGTGGAACGGGGCGACGTCATCGTGTTCGAATTCCCGGGGTACCGCGATGCGCTCCCCCCGGAGGAATACCAGTTTTATTTGAAGCGCTGCGTCGGGATCTCCGGCGACACGATCCGCATCGTGAACCGTGTGCTGATGGTGAATGGCGAACAATTCCCGATCCCGCGGAACATGAAGTTTGACCGACCGTGGCCGGTGCCCGCAGAAGTGCCCGATGAGAGGATCTTTCCGAATGGAGCCCCCTGGAACGAGGACCACTACGGTCCCCTTGTCATTCCGTTCGCCGGCATGAAGGTCCCCCTCACGGAAACGACGGTTGGACAATGGGATACGTTTATCCGCCGGGAAGGACATTCCGTTCGGTCGGAGAACGGTGCGGTGCTCCTGGACGGAGTTCCGTCCACAGAATACGTCGTCCGGCGGGATTACCTCTTCGGCATGGGCGATCATCGTGACAACAGTCTCGACAGCCGGTTCTGGGGATTCATCCCGAAAGAGAACCTCGTCGGTACGCCGCTGATCGTCTACTGGTCCTGGAACACCGACATCCCGCTGTACGAGATCTTCAACCGCCTCGGTTCGGTCCGGTGGCGACGACTGCTGTCGCTCGTGGACTAGTCGTCATCCCAAGATTGTTTCTCGCAGCGACGCAACGACCGCAGCGAATTATGGGTGAAGGAATAGAAGCCATTTCCCTTCATTCTCAGTCCACTGCCGTCGCCCTGCCTGCCAGCCGAAGGCCCACTACTTTGTCGCGAAGCGACAAACCATTGTTCGCGATTGCCGGCACGCAGGCAGGCGCGACGCCGCGAGCGATGGTCGTTCATTTTGCAATTCGATCTCTGAGATGAGTCCGCTCCGAAAATACCTTGACGCCGCGCTCGTGGGGGGCGTGACGCTCCTCTGCGCGCTCGTGCTCAAGATCTTCGTTGTCGAAGCCTTCCGTATCCCCTCCTCCTCCATGGAGAACACGCTGCAGGTTGGGGATCTTGTCCTCGTCAACAAGCTTGCCTACGGTATCCGAACCCCCGGGGCGGTGCCGTTCACGGCCGGTCGGCTCACGCCGCATTCTCTCGTCGAGTACACCTCAGTCGAGAGGGGAGACGTCATCGTTTTCGAATTCACGCTCCGCGGACCGGACGGAATTCCCGCCGATCTGCTTTACTATGTCAAGAGGTGCGTCGGACTTCCAGGTGATACCGTGGAGTTGCGACAAGGCCGCCTGTTCATCAACGGTCGCGAACTTCTGCCTCCCGCCACGGGGACCATGCCCGGGTTCCAAAACGCTGCGCGGCGGGAGGCATTGTATCCGCACGGCGCGGGATTCACCGACGTCGACTATGGCCCCCTGCGGGTGCCCCGAGCGGGCGACACGTTGGTGCTCGATCCGGCATCGGCTCCGTTCTGGTTCCCAATCCTCCAGCGTGATGGTCACATGGCGGAGATCCGTCCCAATGGAAGTGTCCTCGTCGACGGTACCGCGTGTTCCTACATAATTCTGGACTGCAACCACTATTTTGTCCTGGGCGACCATCGCGACAACAGCGCGGACAGTCGTATGTGGGGGTTCGTGCGCCATGACGAGATCATCGGCGAGGGGCTCCTTGTGTACTGGTCGACGCGCGAACCGGATGACCGGGGGAGCGGATGGGGCACAGTACGATGGGACCGTATTGGAACCCTGATCCGGTAGCTCCATGCCTGGCCTGTACCTCCATATCCCCTTCTGCGAACACAAGTGCGTGTACTGCGATTTCTACTCGCTCGCGCCGACGGAAGAGCGAATGGACGGCGAGAAGATGATGTCCGTATTTGTGAACGCCCTCCTGCAGGAGGTTTCCCTGCGTTCGGCTGCGGTTCCCGCCGACTGGATCTGGGACACGATATTTCTCGGCGGCGGGACGCCATCCCTGATGACCGCCGGGCAGATGGATTCGATCTTGTCGGCGCTGCACAGTCACTACCGGATCTCCGCCGATGCGGAGATCACCATGGAAGCCAATCCGGGGACGGTGAGTGAGGAACGACTTGCCGCATTCCGCAGCGCCGGCGTGAACCGCATCTCGTTCGGCGTGCAGTCGTTTCACGAAGATGAACTGCGTTTTCTGACGCGCATTCATTCCGCCGACGC
>CAYIHQ010000208.1:0-4899 GCA_964362905.1 uncultured Ignavibacteriaceae bacterium | reverse complement strand
TAGAATTGCTGCAGCGCCTTGTCATAGTTGCCCGCAAACAATTCGTAGCGGCCCAGATAGTAGGCGGATTCCCGTCCATCGTACGCATCGTATCCGCGCTGTTTGGCCCGCACCCGCCTGTCGATCTCCACGAACACCTCGTTGGCGGGACCCAGTCGGCCGTTGGCCACCAGACACCTGCCCAGATAGCGGTGAAAGAGTGGATTCTTCGGGTACAGGGAAGACAAACGCTGGGCAAGCTCGAGAGAGCGACCGAAATCTTTCTCGAACATGTACATATTCTGCATCAGAAAATAGAGCGCTTCAACCCGCGCATACGCCGCCCGCTGTGACGCTTCTTCCAACTGCTGGAGTCCCTTCGCCCGGTCTCCACTAGGAAAGAACATCATCAACGGCTGCACGATCGGATAGCGGTCCGGAATGACCTCCGCATAGTAGTTATAGATCCCGATCCCCAACAGAACATCGGCGTTCTTCGGGTCGAGAGCATACGCCTTGCGCACGAGAGGGAGTGCGATGATGCCGTCGTTTGCCGCGCCCACCCACTTGCCGCGATTGGCCCGCAGTCGACCACGGAATCCTATCGCCCCCCCCTTGAAGAACAACGCTGCGACGTCCCTGTCGTCCTTCATCAATCGCTTGTCGCAGAGTTCGACGACCTTGTCCAGCAGGTCGTAGAACCGATCATCCTCTTCCGTCTCGGTGAAGTTGCTCAGGATCCGCCACCACTGAACCATGGCTACGAAGAAGTGTCCCGCGGGATGGTCCGGCCGAAGGAGTACGACCTCCCCCAAATCCCGTTCCGCTTCTTCGAATTCGAGGTTGTAGATGTGGTCGATGCCTTGCTGGATCCTACGATCGATCTCCGGGTCCTGCGGCCACTGCGCGTGGGTCGGCGCATTCACCATCACGAGTGCGAACACGATCCGGAACACCGTCATCCCCCATCCCTTCACACGAGCCTCCTCACATCAGCTTGTTCGCAAAGTACTCGTTCAGGCGGTCCGCAGCGACCCGCTCCTGCGCCATTGAATCACGATCCCGAACCGTGACCGTCTGATCCAGCAGGGTCTGTGAATCGACCGTGACGCAGAACGGCGTGCCGACCTCGTCCTGACGGCGGTACCGCCGTCCGACGGCGCCGCTGTCGTCGTAAAACACGCGGTGTTGTCGGCGCAGGTCCGTCTCGATCTTTCGTGCGAGCTCGGGCATTCCGTCCCGATTGACGAGCGGGAAGATAGCGGCTTTGATCGGAGCAAGCCGCGGATGGAACCGCAGCACCGTGCGCACTTCGCTGCCGCCCTCCGCCGTGGGAGCATCTTCTTCATGATATGCGTCGACGAGGAACGCCATGAAGGATCGGCTGGCCCCGACGGATGTCTCGATGACAAAGGGCGTGAAACGCTCCTTCGCCTCCTCGTCGAAGACCTTCATGCTCTTCCCGGAGAACTGTTCGTGCCGGCCGAGGTCGTAGTCGGTGCGGTTGTGCACCCCTTCCACTTCCCCCCACCCGAACGGAAACTCATACTCGATGTCGTACGCATCCTTGGCGTAATGTGCGAGCTTGTCTTTCGGGTGCTGGTGCCAGCGCAGTTTCTCCGGACGCATGCCGAGTTCGTGGAACCATTTCAGCCGTTCCGTACGCCAGAATTCGAACCATTGGTCGTCGGAGCCGGGCTTGACGAAGAACTGCATCTCCATCTGTTCGAACTCCCGCGTCCGAAACAGGAAGTTCTTCGTGTTGATCTCGTTCCGGAATGCTTTCCCGATCTGCGCGATGCCGAAGGGAAGTTTCTGCCGCGAAGCGCTGTGCACATTCAGGAAATTGACGAAGATTCCCTGGGCCGTTTCCGGCCGCAGGTAGACGACGGCCGAGGAGTCCTCCACCGGCCCCACAAAGGTCTTGAACATGAGGTTGAACTTTCGGGCTTCCGTGAAGGTTCCCTTGTTCCCGCAGTTCGGACAGGCCATAGACCCGAGGACGCGTGCGAGGCCGGCATCCGTAGCCACCGATTGCTCGAACGCGGCCTCGATGGCCGCATCCTGCTGCTGGCCTTCGTACTTCCCCGGCTCGAGTTCCCGGAGGGCATCCTTCTTCTTCTTCAGGGATAGCTCTTCGACCAGCACATCGGTCCGGTATCGGGCCTTGCACTGCCGGCAATCGACCATCGGGTCGGTGAAGTTCTCGACGTGGCCCGACGCTTCCCAGACGCGGGGATGCATCAGGATGGACGCGTCGATCCCTTCGACGTTCTCCCGATAGGTCATGTTCTTCCACCAGGCCATCTTGATGTTCATCAGCATCTCGACGCCGAGCGGACCGTAGTCCCAGCAGCCGTTCAAGCCCCCGTAGATCTCGCTCGACTGAAACACGAACCCGCGCCGCTTAGCGAGCGAGACGATCTTTTCCATGACCTTGACGCCATCCGGTGGTCGCTGTGCACTCATACGGAACGAAGCAGTGATTGAATGTGAATGATGACGAGAAGACGGGTGAGCCCTACTGCCCGATGAATTTGGGTTTCCGCTTTTCGAGGAATGCGCGCGTCCCTTCCAAGAAATCTTCGGTACCGCACGCTGCTCCGAACAATCCCGCCTCCATCTCGAGCCCGTCATCCAAATGGGTCTCCTGGGACGCATGGACCGCTTGAAGAGAAAGACGGACGGCCACTTGCCCCTTGGAAGCGATCTTGAGGGCCAAGGTTCGACAGGTGGCCAGCAATTCGGCGGCCGGAACGACCTTGTTGACGAGGCCGATGCGAAGCGCTTCCTGCGCGTCGACATGATCACCCGTTAGGATCATTTCCATGGCCCTCCCTTCGCCGATCAGGCGGGGCAGGCGCTGGGTGCCACCGTAGCCAGGAATGACGCCCAGATTGACCTCCGGCTGGCCAAAGCGGGCGTTCTCCGAGGCGATGCGAATATGGCAGGCGAGCGCGAGTTCGCAACCGCCCCCCAAGGCATAGCCGTTGACGGCAGCAATGACGGGCTTCCCGAGGCCTTCGATGCGTGAAAAGACGCCCTGTCCGCCAGCGGCGAATTGGATCCCAGACGCGGTGTTGAGGGACGTCAGTTCTCCGATGTCGGTGCCGGCGACAAACGCCTTCTCCCCGGCCCCCGTGAGGATCACCACGTCGACGCCGGTGTCGCTCGTCAGCGACTCGAACAGATCCTTCAACTCCGCCTTTGCCTGGGAGTTCAGGGCGTTCAACTTGTCTGGACGGTTGACCGTCACTGTGCAGATGCGCTCCGACATATCAACGAGAAGTGTTTGGTAGGCCATCGAAGGATCCTCCCTATGGCGTGCAACGGATCAACAGACTTCTGCGAGAACGGAATGAGCGCGATCAGATCTTCGATGTGGAGCGTGCTCTGGCGACGATGGCGTCGAACAGGCCGACCCACGCCGGTGCCGTACGTCGAAGCACATCACGGTGCGAACGCAAGACGGCGAGGTCACCCCGCGCTGCCGGACCCGTCAAGGCTCGCAACGGACCTACTTCCAGCGCGTTCGCGAGGCTGGTGCGAATGAGGGGAACGAACGGCGACAACCCATGAGGAACACCCGCGTGCCGCCCGAGTTGAGCCACGAGAAGCCACAGCAGGACCGGGTAATTGGATGCGAACGTGCAAGCGAGATGATACGCAATTTTCACTTCTTTCGGAATCGCGAAGGGATGTCCACCCCACGATCGAGCGATTCGATGTGCCCATCGCCGGTCGGAGGCGGAACACTCCACTCCCCACCAAATATCCTGTAGCACGGTCCCGATGGTGTGGCGGTCCGCATGGCGCGGGAAAGATTGGATGGGATGGAGCGACGCGACCCTGTGACCCGACCAACGAAGGGAGGCGAGGAGATCGCTCGACATCGCCCCGGACGTATGGAAGAATCCGGTCCGACGACTCCACGGTACGGAGGCGGCCAACGACAGGGCGACACGTTCGATGGCGCCGTCGGGCACCGCAAGGACCACCAGGTCGACGTCCGCAGGAATGATCCGAACGCGGGTGCCGGACAACGAGCACCCAACACGAGCGGCGAGAGTGCGAGCCGATGACGCCCGGCGAGAAACGATCGCAGAGATCTTGTAACCGCACGCTCGCGATCGCACGGCAATGGCCGTTCCGACCGGCCCGGCGCCGATCAGGGCGATGGACATCTTTCGTGGGAGCATGGCTCAGGGAGTGGTCAAAATGGCGGACATGTATCCGACCACCGAGGACAGGTCGCCGGTGATGTCCCCGGAATTGCACACATGCAGGATCACAGCCGAAGAGGCGCCCAATGCACGCGCCGCCATCATCACGGCAACGATGGGCCCTCCTCCGCACGCTTCCACGCGATCGTGCTCTAAGTCGTCGAGAAGGAGGTCCGGACGAAACGCCCGGATCTGCTGCACGACCAGACCGTCGAGGCGAATGGCCTCGGGTGAAGGATGATAGTGGGAAAGGTCCGATGAGGCAATGAGCACAACGTTTCGGTCAGCGACAACCGCACTGAGTGCGCCCGCCAATTCTGCGCATCGGTCCGGTGCCTGGTCTCCCATGGTGATCGCCACGACGCGCGCCGTGGGTCGGATGACCTGGAGGAACGGCAACTGAACTTCGAGCGCATGCTCCTCCCGGTGGCCGGCATGGGAAGCGATCAACCCATCGGATCGCGCAACGATCTCGCGCGCCAGATCCTTATCGACAACCACCTCGCCCAACGGCGTTGCCATTGCGTCGCCGGGAAAGATCGACGAGCTCCCGAAATACTCCCGATGACTCGGCCCGACGAGGATCGCCGTGTCGAAGTCGCGCGACGCCAGCGCTTTGTACGCCACCGCCGCTGTAGGGCCCGAGTATGGATATCCGGCGTGGGGAACAACCGCGCCGACGATGGCACCACGCCAC
>CAYIHQ010000207.1:2385-4926 GCA_964362905.1 uncultured Ignavibacteriaceae bacterium | reverse complement strand
TCACGCAGCGGACGCTGGACACGCTATTGGCTTACTATCACGGCAAGGAGGATGCGCCATGGATCTGAATATTCGGGGAAAAGTGGCAATGGTGGCTGGCGCCAGCCGGGGGATGGGATATGCCGTGGCTCGGCTCCTGGCGGCCGAAGGCGCACGTGTGTCGATGGCCGCCCGGAATGAACCTACCCTCAAGGAGGCGGCCGGCCACATCGCAGCCGAAACGAAGTCTGAGGTCTTTTTCTTTCCGACGGACCTCCATCTCGCCGGCGCCATCGATCACTGGGCGGCTGCCACGGTGGAGCGGTTCGGCGGAGTCGACCTCCTCTTCGCCAATACCGGCGGTCCGGCATCCGGTTCCGCACTGTCATTCGACGACAACGCGTGGAAGGATGCGCACGAATTGCTCGTCCTGAGTTCGTTGCGCATGGCGCGCGCCGTGGTCCCCTCGATGATGAAGCGGGGGGGAGGAAGCATCGTGTTCAACGCGTCGACCTCCATTCGGGAACCGATCGCCAACCTCGCGCTGTCCAACGTGGAGCGCCCGGCGGTCGCGGCGCTCTCGAAGACCCTCGCACAGGAGTTGGCGCCGCACAAGATCCGGGTCAACGTGATGCTCCCCGGACGCATCGCCACCGACCGCGTGCGCGAACTGGATACACTGCGGGCGAGCAAAGAGGGCATCTCGCCGCAGGAGCAGAAGGCCCGCACGGAGAAGACGATTGCCCTGGGACGGTACGGGACGGTGGACGAATTCGCGAATGCGGCTGTGTTTTTGCTCTCGGATGCCGCTTCGTACATCACCGGCGCGTCGCTCCTCGTGGATGGCGGATTGGTGAAGAGCGTGATGTAGAGGCAGTAGGGAGTTCGCACGGTCGAACGAACGGAAGAACTTCTTTCCCTGACGCGCTCCTCGGTTCCGACCCCTACGGAAGAGGGCGCCCCCGGCCTGCGGTGAATAGCCGGTACCACTCATCCCGTGTCAGATCCACCACTGCGCCCCGCAACGCCTCCGAAATGCGCTCCGGCCGTGTCGTGCCCAGGACCGGCTGGATCCGGGCAGGATGGCGGAGGATCCATGCCACCTGAACGGCGTCGGTGGAAATGCCGCGTTTCACGGCGATCTCCCGGACGACTCGTGCCGTCGCCTTCACGCGCTCATCGGCGTCTTCCGACGGTGAGGTGATCTTTCCCTTTGCGACGGGTGAGTAAGCTTGAATGGCCAGCCCGTGGAGACGACAATGATCCAGGGTGCCGTCGGTGCGGAGGGAGCTACGCTGGTCGGCGTTGTTGACGCTGACGCCTTCATCCACCAGGTCGCAGTGCAGCAAGTTGAATTCCAGTTGGTTGACCACGAGCGGTTCTGAAAGCGAGCGTTGCAGCAGCGCGATCTGTGCGGCGTTGTGGTTGCTCACGCCAAAGTACCGCACCAACTTCTCGGACCGCAGTCGTTCGAAGGCTCGGGCGACATCGTCGGGGTCGATCAAGGGATCGGGTCGATGGAGAAGCAGGATATCCAGACGGTCCGTCTTAAGACGGCGGAGGCTTTCCTCTGCCGAGCGGACAATATGCTCGGAACTGAGGTCGTACCGGTGCGGCGCGTCCCGATCGGGCTCGCCGGGGCGGCGGATGCCGCATTTGGACTGGAGCACGACGTCGTCCCGCCGGAGGCCCAATTCCGCCCAGGCGTACGAGAACACCTCCTCGGATTTTCCCAGCGTGTAGATGTCGGCATGGTCGAAGAAGTTCACTCCGCCGTCCACAGCCGCGCGGATGCAGGAGCGCGCGCGGTCGATCTCCAGACGGCTCAGCGGATCGGCGTTCCCGGCGCCGCCGATCTTCATGCACCCGTACAGGACGGGGGAGACGGACAGGTCGGTGTGCGGCAGCGACCATCGAAGACGGGTCACTGCGTGAATTCCTTGTTGGAGATGATCGCATCGTTCCGGATGAGGAGCATCACGATCACGCGCTGACGCGTTGTCCTTCGTCCTTCGGTGGCGGAACGGGAAAACGACACCTCCACTTCGTACCCGAACTTGGGTCCGCCGCTCTCGAGGGCACTCGGCATGTGGTACCCCCTCACCAGCGCGCCGAATTTGAGGTCCCGTATGCCGGCACTCTGCGGATTGCCGTATGTCTCATTCATCCAATGCTTGATCACGTCCACGTGATTCGAGGGGGGGGGCGCCGTAATCAGCGGCGGCTAGCTCCTCGGCGGACGGTGTGGCGGCAGCGCAGGAAAGGAACAACGTCGTGAGCAGAAGCAGGAGGGGTTTCATGGCGATCTCTTATGAGGGTCGATCAATGTACCGCCCGGATGCCCATGTGTCAATCGCATTCGATCTCTGCCGATCGTCGTTTGCGCACCACAAGGCGTAAGGCGTTTCTCTCATTTCTGGGAGGCTAATGATGCAAGGGCAACAGCATCAGGGCATTTGGCCTTCACCCTTTGCATCCGGCTGAAGTCGGAGGCAGGGGAAAGCGAAACCCGCGGGGTTGAAGATGTCTACCGACCGTGGGTCGGGGTCATCGTCGTGTAGT
>CAYIHQ010000207.1:0-2285 GCA_964362905.1 uncultured Ignavibacteriaceae bacterium | reverse complement strand
ACCCGCGGGGTTGAAGATGTCTACCGACCGTGGGTCGGGGTCATCGTCGTGTAGTCCAGCTCGGTGCCAAAGGCACTGTGGGGGATCAGGTACACCACCAGCATCAGAAGCGCCGCACCGATGATCCACGGCGTTGGCTTGGACGATCTCCGGGCCGCGACGGCCGCCACGACCCATCCAAGAAACGCCGCCAGCGTCTTGTTGTCGGTCATGTCGGTGCCGAACGGCCAGCCCGTCCACCAGAGGTCGAAAGCGTACCATTGCATGATGGGTCCCCAAACGAATCCACCGATCGCCAGAATGACCATCGTCAGCGTCGTGTAGCGCTTGAGTCTCGGAGCCGCCATGAAGCATTCAAACCCGGTCCGCATCGAGAGCAGCATGGCCGCGAACATCGCCAGCACATGAGGGATGATGATGAAGAGCGGCACATCTCCCTTGAACCGTATGACGATCGGTTCTGATGGAGGGATGTTGATGGATGCGTCGTTCCGCACGGCTTCCACGTAGTACTCCAGTTTGCCCGCCTTCGGTTGCCGGGGAAGCAATGCTTCCAGCGTCTCGCCGTTCCGGGTCATTGGCACGGCCGTGAGCGGCTCCTCGGTCCTCAATCGCTTCCAGTAGAGTATGGCCTGAACCAGCGTGTCGGCCACGCGCAGGCGAACGGGGGCGTCCTCGAAGATGACATGACTCCGGTCCAGCCGGTACGAAATGTCGGATTCTGACAGGGTTTGCGAGCCGGTGACGGGGTAGGTCGGCCCCGTCAGACGCTGATAGACCGCGGAAGAGATGGTGACAATGGCTGAGATCGTCCAGAAAAGAACAGTGCGTTTCATGGGCGTCCGTAAAGGATGAGGGTTGAGTTCCAAATCGTCATCAATATCGCAAACAGTCTCCTCGTACTCCACGGGGGTCCGGCTCCGGAAGGATGCGGTCTTCGGGCGGTCTGCGCTTTTCACAAGTTCCTCGTATGTTCCGTCGGGCCGTTCCGGATCCCTGAACACGATGACAGAACCCATCCTCGTCACTCACAAACTCGGCAAGCGGTACGGTGTGCGATGGGCGGTCCGCAATCTCGACCTCGAGATCCGTCGCGGCGATGTATTCGGATTTCTCGGACCGAACGGTGCCGGCAAGAGCACCACCATCCGCATGATCTTGTCACTCATTCGTCCGACCGAGGGCGAGGTTCGCCTCTTCGGCCATCCTCTGCGCACCGAACGCGCCGCGGCGTTGCGCAGGGTCGGAGGGATCGTCGAAAAGCCCGACTTCTATCTCTACCTCTCGGCGATCAGGAACCTCGAGGTGGTCGGTGCGCTCTCCGGCGGCGTGTCTCGGCGGCGGATCGAGGAGGTCCTGGATCTCGTGGGACTGCTCGCGCGGGCGAAGGACACGGTGAAAACCTATTCGCACGGCATGAAGCAGCGCCTGGGGATCGCTCAGGCGCTCCTCACCGACCCGGAACTGGTGGTCCTCGACGAGCCGACCAACGGTTTAGACCCGCAAGGAATGAAGGAAGTGAGAGAGTTGATCCGCTCGCTCGCCCATGACCGGCAGAAAACGATCATCCTTTCTTCGCATCTGCTCCATGAAGTAGAACTTGTCGCGAACCGCATGGCTATCATCAATCTCGGCGAGTTGGCTGTGCAGGGGACGGTCGATGAGTTGCTGCAACGCGGAGAAGCGGCGGTCCTCCTTCGTGCAACTCCGTTGCGGGGAGTCCTCGCTCTGTGGCGCAGAATCAAGAGCGTCAAACGGATCACACAAGAAGGAAAGGACCTTCGGCTGGAGATGCCGACGAAGGACGTTCCACAACTCGTGGCCGCATTGGTGCGCGCGCGCGTCCGCATTGAGACCGTCCGACCGGTGCGCTCTCTCGAAGCGCTCTTCCTGTCGATCACTGAACAGTCGCAGGCGAGGTGACAGATGGCGCGTCTGTTCTGGGCAGAGATCGTCAAGACGTTCCTCAAGAAGCGGACCTACCTCGGCTTCCTCATCGTCCTCGTCATCATCCCGATCGTGGAGCTGGCGTTCAAGGCGGAAGGCGGCCGATTCCTCCGGATGGCCACGCGAAACCTCGCGAACGACTTCTTCATCCTGGGCAACCTCTTCAACGGTTGGTTCGTGGCCTATCAGGTGATGAATGCGCTTTGGATCCACGTGCCCCTGTTGATCACGTTCGTCGCAGGAGACATGTTGGCCGGTGAAGCCACAGCGGGGACGTACCGGCTCATTCTGATCAAACCGGTCTCACGGACAAAGATCCTGCTGGCGAAGTACCTGAC
>CAYIHQ010000206.1:0-5033 GCA_964362905.1 uncultured Ignavibacteriaceae bacterium | reverse complement strand
GGTCGTTGGGGACGTTCATGACAACATCGGTGCTGAGAGATTCGTTCGCGCCGTCGTGCGGGCCCATCGGTCCGCTTCAATGATGTCGCCAAGGTCAGGCGTTGGGCGGGCTGTATGCCGTTCGAGCGTGCGCCGAATGACGCCGGCCATGCGGTCGAATGGGAGCGCACGGTCCAAAAAAGCAGCCACGGCCACTTCGTTTGCCGCATTCAAGACCGCCGGGGCCGTACCGCCGATCCGAAGGGCTTCCGATGCAAGTTCGAGTGCTGGGAATCGGGTCCGGTCCGGCTCAAAAAATGTCATGCGCTCCAGCCGGGGGAATGACAGCCGCGCCCCGTTCATCGGCAAGCGGTCGGGATACGTCAACGCGTACTGGATGGGCAGCTTCATATCCGGCAGACCCAGCTGCGCCTTGACAGAGCCATCCACGAATTCCACCATAGAGTGAATGATCGACTGCGGATGGACAACGACGTCGATGCGGTCGGCCGGGAGACCGAACAGCCAATGTGCCTCGATCACTTCCAGACCTTTGTTCATCAGCGTGGCGGAGTCGATCGTGATCTTGCTGCCCATCTGCCAGTTTGGGTGCTTCAGCGCTTCCTCCACCGTGATGCGCGAAAAATCCGCCGACGGAGTGTGGAGGAACGGCCCCCCCGAGGCGGTCAACACGAGGCGCGCGATGTGCCGCCGGTCCTCGCCGGCCAGGCACTGGAGAATGGCGCTGTGCTCGCTGTCGACGGGGATCAAACGGACGCCGAACTCCCGCACCAATCCGGTGATATACGCGCCTGCGGCGACTAGAGCTTCCTTGTTCGCCAGCGCAATATGCTTCCGATGGCGGATCGCTTCGGCGGTCGGCCGGACACCGGCGAACCCAACGAGGGCGGAGATTACCGTATCCACGTCGTCCCTGCGAACGATCTCGAGGATCCCGTCTTCCCCGGCGAGCACTTCAGTGCTGTCGCCGATCCGAGAACGGAGTTCGCTGGCCTTGGCAGGATCAAGGACGGCGACACCCCGCGGCCGAAATTCCCGCACTTGCTGCTCCAATAAATCGATGTTTCCGTGAGCCGTGAGGTAGGTGACGCGGAAACGGTCGGAAAGCCCGCGGAGAACCTCGAGGCTGCTGCGACCGATTGACCCGGTGGCTCCGAGGATCGCGATATGCTGGGGGCGGGTTGCCATGACTGGAAAAAAAAACGGCCCGTGGGCCGGACAAGTGCATCAATGTACCACTGTTCGCAGGGGGAGTCAAGGTACGTGGAACAGCGGTGGACACCCCTGCGTCTTTTTGATATATTCAGCCCACATGCGACACTTCACGATCCCTCTCATTTGTAGTGCCCTCCTCGTCTTCCCGGCGCCCCTCCTTGCGCAGGACCCGGATCAGTCCCGTCAACTGCAGTTGGCGCAATCGCTCGAGCAAGCCGGGGAATGGACACGTGCATCCGTGCTCTATGAGGGCCTCTATCGCGCCGACTCCCTGAATTATGTGTACTTCGACGCACTGCGTCGAGCGTACATCCAATTGAAAGAGTACCGCAAAGCGATCGACCTGGTTCAGCGACGGATCGTTCTTCGTCCTGGCGAGGCGTTCCTGACGGCGCAACTGGGAGGGTTGACCTACGACGAGGGGGAACCCGTGCGCGCTGATTCCCTCTGGAATGTGGCGCTGCTTCTCCAGCCAGCCAACCGGCAGATGTACGTCATCGTTGCCCAGCAGATGCAGGAACGCCGATTGTACGACAAGGCGATCCGGACCTATGAAGCCGGACGGGGAGCGACGCGGAATCCGGTCGACTTCGTCGAAGAACTCGCGTTGCTTCACTCCGCCACTCAGGCCTATGGCTCCGCGGTCGAGGAATACCTTCTTCTCTTGCGGGCCGCGCCCCACCAGTTGGGATACATCCAATCCCGCATCGCATCCTTCACCATGAAAGCGGAAGGAGTGCACAGCGCACGCACCGTGGTACAGGCGGCGGTCGAACGCACTCCCGCCGATGTTCCTCTGCGTACACTGCTCGCATGGCTGGCGATCGAACAAGGAGACCACGCCGCCGCTCTCGAACAGTACCGTATCATCGACCGCCTCGCCAATGCCAATGGCAACGAACTCTACGGTTTCGGCCAACGCGCCATGCGTGAACAGGCGTTCCGAACTGCGGCAGATGCGTTTCGGGACGTGATCGCCGTGGGATCCGCGTCTCCGCTCTTCCTCCCGGCACGCTTGGGGTATGCGCGGGCGATGGAGGAGATCGTCGTGCGGGACACGGCCGTCCACGCGGAGACGCGTGCAGCCAACGGAGACGCGGCGGAGTCCTTTCCTTCTCTCGACCAGGCGGTATCGCTCTATCGGGAGATCGTGCGAGATGCTCCGAACTCGGATGCCGCCGTGCAGGCCCTGTATCGGGTGGGAGTGATCGCCCTGGAGCGAACGTTTGACCTCGACGGGGCGCTGGCGGCATTCACACAGGTGCAACGCCTTCCGCGTGCGGGGGGCCTTGGTTGGGAAGCGGCCCTCGCCGCCGCCGAGGTGAATATTGCACGGAACGACCTCGCCACGGCGAGCGCCTCCTTGCGCACGATCCCCAGCGGCGCACCTCCGGAGATCCGCGACCGTGTCGTGTTCAAACAGGCGCAGATCGCGTCTTTCGAAGCACGCTTCGATTCCGCCCTGGCGATTCTCGGTACGCTCGCCGGAGCTGTGGACCGCGATCTCGCGAACGATGCGATCGGACTGCAGGTGTTCCTGCAGGAAAATCGAAGCGTCGAAGCCGCACTCGCCGCGTTCATACGGGGCGACCTGCTGCAACGGCAACGGAAGTATGCGGAGGCCCTGACCCAATTCCAGCGTGTCGTGAAAGACTTTCCCACCGCCCTCCTTCTGGAGGATGCTCTTCTTCGTACCGGAGAGCTCCAGGTGCTGCTTGGTCGTCCAGCCGAAGCCGTGGCCGTTTTCCGACGGATGTTTGCCGAATTGAAGACCAGCATGTTGCGCGACCGGGCCCTGTTCCGGGCGGGCGACGTGACCGAGCGCTCCCTTCGCGACCACGCCGGAGCGCTGGAGATCTATGAGCAGTTTCTGCAGGAGTTCCCGCATTCGCTGTTCACCGAGGAGGTCCGGCAGCGCATCCGCCGACTCCGGGGAGACGCGTCATGATCCGCCGTGGTGTGCGATTGGCCGTGTTCGCCTGTCTTTCCTTCGGCGCCTTCGCGCAACAGAAGATCCTGATCCCCATGGACCTTCCGCAAACAAATCACCTGAAGGCCTACGGGGTCACCTTCTGGGTCCTGGGGAAGAACGGCCAGGTCGACTGGCTCCTCAACTACCGCGGCGGTTCATTCCTGATGGACTACGCGGACGTTGTTGCGCGCGAGTGTCGGGTGCGTGGTGTGTCGTTCGAGGGCCTTTCGGGTGCACAGGCGACTCAGGTGTTGGCGGAGGTACAGCGGGAGGACGCAAACACGGATGTCGTCCGGTTGGAGAAAGCCCCGAAGATCGCCGTGTATGTTCCGCCCAACTTCAAGCCGTGGGATGACGCCGTGACGCTGGCGCTGGAATACGCGGAGGTGCCGTACACGAAAGTGTGGGACGAAGAGGTCCTTTCCGGCAAACTGGCGGAGTACGACTGGCTCCATCTGCACCACGAAGACTTCACGGGGCAGTATGGAAAGTTCTACGCGAATTTCCGGACCGCACAATGGTACGTGGAACAGCAGGCGATGTACGAGAGGGAAGCGCGCCGGCTCGGCTACGCCAAAGTGTCCGACGAAAAGAAGGCGGTCGCACGGACCATACGGGAGTTCATCGGCAACGGCGGGTTTATGTTCGCGATGTGTTCGGCGACCGATTCCTATGACATCGCGCTGGCCGCCGAGGGAGTGGATGTCGTAGATGTGATGTTCGACGGCGATCCACCGGACCCGAATGCCCAGCAACGGCTCGACTTCGGTAAAACGCTGGCCTTCGAACGCTTCACGCTCGACATGAATCCGTTCCGGTACGAGTATTCGGACATTGATCTCCCCCCCTCCGATCCCCCGCCGCTGCGGGATCCCAACACCGACTACTTTACGCTGTTCGAGTTCTCTGCCAAGCATGACCCCGTGCCGACGATGTTGACGCAAAACCACGTATCGATCGTGAAAGGATTCATGGGGCAGACCACGTCGTTCCGCAAGAACCTTGTTAAGCGGACCGTGGTCATTCTGGCGGAACGGGAAGGGACGGACGAGGTGCGGTACCTCCACGGCAACTACGGCCGCGGAACGTTCACTTGGTACGCCGGCCACGACCCGGAGGACTATCAACACGCGGTGGGCGACCCTCCGACCGACCTGTCGCTGTACCGCACGTCGCCGGGATATCGGCTCATCCTCAACAATATCCTCTTCCCTGCTGCGAAGAAGAAGCAACAGAAGACCTGACATGCGCACCGCCGTCATCTCGGATATTCACGGCAACCTTGAAGCCCTCGCTGCCGTGGAACGGTCGATCCGGGAGGAGGGCGCGGACCACGTGGTCTGCCTGGGTGACATCGTCGGGTACGGTGCGGATCCGGTTGCCTGCATTGACCGCGTTCGAGCCCTCTGCGCTCATGTGATCCTTGGGAACCACGACGTGGCGGCCGTTGATCCGTCCGCCGCGGAACGATTCTCTTCTCTTGCCGCCATTGCCATTCTGTGGACACGCTCGGCGCTCACGGCAGACCATCTGATGTACCTCCGCGGACTTCCGTTAACGCACGATGACGGCGATCTCTACTTCGTCCACGCTTCGCCGATCAACCCCGCCGAGTGGGCATACATCTTTGACGCGATCGATGCGCGTGCAGCGCTGTCGGGCTTCACGCAGAACGTCTGCTTCATCGGTCACACGCACCAGCCGGCGGTGTTTCGGCAGCGCAAGTCCGGGGGAGTGTTGAAGCGGGAGGAACGGGCGATCATCAACGTCGGGAGCGTGGGGCAACCCCGGGATGGTTGTCCGGATGCGAGCTACGGCGTGTTCGATGACGAACGCTGGGAGTATC
>CAYIHQ010000205.1:0-5035 GCA_964362905.1 uncultured Ignavibacteriaceae bacterium | reverse complement strand
GTCATGGAACATCAATGAGCGGATGGTGGTGCGATCCCGACATCCTTCAAGAACTCCCGCACCCGTTCGTAAATTCTCACCATCTCCTCCTTCGAGAAGCCTCCGTGCCTCCCCCCGGGGATGGTGATGAACTCGTTTTTCACTCCAGTCCGCTTCAGAGCATCGTGCAATCGCACAGCGTGCGAGTATGGGACGAGCTGGTCGGCATCTCCATGGATCGTCAAAATCGGCGCAGTGCTCTTTCTCACATAGGTCATCGGCGAGACGGCTTTCGCCAATTCCTGCCGATTCGGAAGCCTTCCCAGCCACGCCGCGGCGTATTGCTGATAGTTGGGACCTTCCAGCAGATCAGCGACGTCAGTAATGCCATACCAGTTGATGATGGCGGCGACGCGCGGAACGACCGGGACCGGATCCCAACCCGTCGTTTGGTCAAATCCGGACGACACGTCGAGCAATCCCGTCATGAGAGCAAGGTGTCCTCCGGCTGACCCGCCGGTGACCACGACCTTATTGGTGTCGAACGCGTATGTCTTGGCATTGGCAAACACCCAACGCAACGCCCTCCGACAATCCTCCACTGCCGCCGGCGCCAGCGCAACACGCGCCAACCGGTATTCGACGTTTACGACCGCAAAACCCATTTCCAGGTACGGCAGGATCTGCAATACCGCCGCTTCCTTCGAACCGATAACCCATCCGCCGCCGTGGATGTAGACCACCGTCGGCACGGGAGAAACCGCGTTCGCCGGCCGGTAGACATCCAGCTTACACTCGAACCCTGTGGCAGTGGCGTAGGTGATGTTGGGCGTCACCCAGTAGCGGTCGGGCGTTGTAGCCGACCACGCCGCGGTCTCGGAGAGCTGCGCGAACAATACTGCCGGCATGACGAAGAGAAAGAAGGCCAATGTCCTCATCGTGAATCTCCTGAGAAAGATGATATCCCGAATCAGGCTCCTGACATGCTCCGCTCGTGGATACATGCATTTCATCGATTCGTGCATACGTACCTACCTCTCTACCTCTATACCTTCTTTCCCTACCGCCTCCACCTTCTTTTTCACCAAATACTCCACCATCGCTGCCGCGGCTGTCTTGCCATCCCTCATCGCCAAGATGACCGTCGCACCGCCGCGGGACAAGTCGCCGCCGGCAAAGACGCCCGGACGGCTCGTTTCCTGCTTCTCCCCCACCTCCACAATACCTTTCCGTCCTGTCTTGAGCCCTGGAGTCGTCGCTTGTACGATCGGATTCGGACTCTGGCCGACGGCTTCGATGACTGTGTCGACGTCGAGCACAAATTCAGACCCGGGGATCGGGACGGGCTTGCGCCGGCCCGACGCGTCGGGCTCACCCAATTCCATCCGCTGGCATTCCATTCCCCGCACTTCATGTTCGTCGTTGCCCAAGATCCTGAGTGGATTGGTCAGCAGCAGAAACTCCACACCCTCCTCTTCCGCGTGATGGATCTCCTCATCGCGTGCAGGCATCTCCGCCCGCGAACGGCGGTAGACGAGGAATGCCTTCTCCGCGCCGAGTCGCAGCGACGTGCGCACGGCATCCATGGCCGTGTTGCCTCCGCCAATGACGGCCACACGTTTGCCAATCCGCACCGGCGTGTCCACCTCCGGAAACGCATACGCGCGCATGAGGTTGACGCGCGTCAGGAACTCATTGGCGGAATAGACACCAATGAGACTTTCACCCGGGATATCCATGAACGCGGGTGAACCAGCCCCCGTGCCCAGGTAGACCGCCGAGAATCCCCATTCGTTCATCAACTCGTCAAGCGTCGCGGTCATGCCGACAACGAAGTTCGTAAGGATCTCCACACCCAGATCCTTCACGCGCCCGATCTCCATGTCCAACACGGTGCGCGGCAACCGGAATTCCGGAATGCCGTAGCGAAGCACTCCACCCACCTCGTGCAGCGCTTCAAACACGGTCACCTGATAGCCCCTCTGAGCCAATTCGGCGGCGCACGTGAGGCCCGACGGACCGGAGCCCACGATCGCCACCTTTTCAGCCCGTTGCGTCGCACGCGCGGGGGGTGTAAATAGGCCGCGCATCGACTCGTAATCCGCGACGAACCGTTCGAGTTTCCCGATCGCCACCGGCTCATGCTTCTTGCCCAACGTGCAGACGGCTTCGCATTGCGTTTCCTGCGGACAGACCCGTCCGCAGATGGCCGGCAGATAGTTCGATTCACGGATCTTCCGGACGGCGCCGGCGTAGTCCTGTTCCATCATCAGCTGGAGGAATGAACGAATGTCGACATTCACAGGACATCCAGACATGCAGATTGGATCTTTACATTCGAGACATCGCGTCGCCTCCGTCAGCGCCTGCTCCACTGAGAACCCAAGCGCCACCTCGAGAAAATTGCAGGCCCGCTCATGTGCGTCCTGCTCGGCGGACTTCGCACGGGGGATCTTCATCCGCTGCGACGGTTTGAGGGCATTCGCCGTACTCATGACGTCGCCTCCGCGCCGCGGGCCTGACACGCACGAGACTCTTCGAATCGTCGGTCGGACTCGCGTTCGTGCTCGCTATAGCTCCGATTGCGGATGATGAGCTCATCGAAATCGACGTCATGGGCGTTGAATTCCGGACCGTCGACGCACGCAAATTTCATCTTCCCTCCCACCGTCACACGGCACCCACCACACATGCCCGTCCCGTCCACCATCAACGCATTGAGACTCACCACGGTCTTTACGCCAAACTCTTTCGTCAAGCCGCTGACGGCCTTCATCATGGGTAACGGGCCGATGGCGTAGACGGTGTCAACCTTGCGGCTGGTGAGAAGTTCCCGGAGCTGGTCGGTGACGAATCCTTTCCGGCCGTACGATCCGTCGTCCGTGGTCACGAACAATTCGTGCGATGCGGTCCGCATCTCCTGCTCGAGAACGATGAGTCCGTGCGACCGGGCGCCGACAATAGAGTAGACCGTGTTTCCGGCGGCATGCAACGCTCTCGTGATCGGGAGCAACTCAGCCGTTCCGACACCGCCGCCGACACACGCGATCGTCTCGTTCGTGTGAATGGGCGTGGGTTTGCCGAGGGGGCCGACAAGGTCGGGGATCGAATCGCCGGCCTCCTTCGTCAGGAGATGTTTCGTCGTTTTTCCGACGGCCTGGACGATGAGCGTCACCGTCCCGGAAACCGGGTCGGAGTCGACGAGCGTGATGGGGATCCGTTCGCCGTGCTCCGTGACTCTCAGAATCACAAAGTTCCCGGGCTTGCGTTTGGGCGCGACGAACGGAGCGTCGATGACAAAACGGGCGATGGTGGGGGAGAGAAATTCTTTGCTACGGATCGTAAACATGGTTGAGCGTTCGGGGCTTTCTGTGTCAGTCCCCCCGAATCAGCAATTTCCGTTCCATGTTTGAGGAAGGAGTTGTTCTGCTCGAGGCACACCCACGACAGGGAATGCAATGGAATGGCGGGTTTTGCTGAAAAAACCAGACCGAGCCAGGAGTAATCTCGTGCGAGCGGATCGAGCGGGAGCAAACTCCTCTCGGTTTCCGAGAAATTGGAAAATCGAGAGAGACTCCTTGAGGAAGTCGTCAGCCTTCGGTGGGAGGTGTGGGGGGAGGGTGTTGGTGCATCCGTCTCCGGTGCATGATCGACAAAACCACTGAAACGGCCAAAACGCCCCCGACCACGCCGAGTGCGATGCTGATCGGAATGTGCACGATGTCCATCACGAGCATCTTGAGGCCGATGAACGTGAGGACAATGGCGAGGCCGTGTCGCAGATAGTGAAACATGTCCATCATCCCGGCCAGCGCAAAATAGAGCGACCGCAACCCGAGGATGGCGAACACATTCGACGTGTAGACGATGAACGGGTCCGTGGTGATGGCAAAAATGGCGGGGATCGAGTCGACGGCGAACACGAGGTCCGTGGTCTCGACGACGATCAGGACGATGAACAGGAGCGTGGCGTACCGCTTCCCGTCCACCCGAACGAAAAACAGGTCCCAGTGGAGACCAAGAACACGCCGAACAGGTAGAGGATCCAATGGAAACGCGCGACGAGGGCGGCCCCCAGCAGGATCAACACGCCCCGCATCACCAATGCACCAATGATGCCCCAGAACAGGACCTTGTGCTGGTATTTTCCGGGGACCTTGAAGTACGAGAACAGGAGGAGGAAAACGAACAGGTTGTCGACGCTCAGCGACTTCTCGATGAGATAGCCGGTGAACCATTGCAGGGCGATCTCCGGGCCGTACATGTAGTGGACCCACACGTTGAACGCGAGGGACAGACAGATCCAGAACGCACTCCACCCGAGCGCCTCTTTGACGGAGATCTCGTGGGCCTTGCGGTTGAACACCACCAGGTCGAGGACCAGCAGAAACAGGATGAAGGCATTGAAGCCGATCCACTGGGTGATGTCATGCGTCGGCACGGTGTTCTCCGGTCATCGTTACGATGCGGACGACGTGGGGGCGCCCGTGGAACGACGGGAGCGCATACGATAATAGAACGGGAGCGAGATCAGCAGCAGCACGATGCCGATCACGGCGTTGCGCGTGTCTTCCATGAGAGTATTGTAGATGAACCAACCGGCCAAGGCGACGAAGACGAGCGTCGCGTAGGGATAGCCCCATGCCTTGTAGGGCCGGGGGGCGTCGGGCATCTTCCTTCGGAGAACGATCACGCTCGCCGCCGTCAGCGCATAAAAGCCCCAAGAGCCGAACACGACATACGCCGTGATCTGCTCGTAGGTGCCGCTCAACGTCAGGATGGCGCTCCAGATCCCCATCGTGAGGATGGCGGTCGCGGGGGTATGGTATCGGGGATGCACAACCCCCAGCCGCTCCGGCATGACACCGTCCGCGCCAGCGGCATGGATCGAGCGCGGACCGACGAGCAACATGCCATTCGTCGTCCCGAACGTCGATGCCATGATGCCGATGATGATGAGGGATGCGCCGACGGGACCGAGGACCGTGTTCGCGACGTCCGCGGCGATCCGGGAAGAGCCCGCCATCGTTTCGAGCGGGATGACATACGCGAATGC
>CAYIHQ010000204.1:0-5063 GCA_964362905.1 uncultured Ignavibacteriaceae bacterium | reverse complement strand
CGCGGCAGCAGAGCCAGGAATTGCGCGTTTCCAAGCCGATCCAACAGGCACACCTCTGTCTCGGGTCGATCGGGTACAGTGTGCATCAACGGCAGCGATTCCCGCTGTTGATCCTGAACACGCTGCTCGGCGACGGCATGAGTTCCCGCTTGTTTCAGACGATCCGCGAGCGATATGGCTTCGCCTACACCGTGTACAGCTTCGCGAACACGATGAGCGATACCGGAACATTCGGTGTGTATGCCGGCATGGACCAGGCCAATGTCGGCAAGGTGTTGAGCCTCGTCTGGGCCGAACTGGACGCGTTGCGCGCCAAATTCGTGCCCCGGGCGGAACTGCGGCGCACGAAGGACCAGTTGAAGGGCAGCATGATGCTCAGTCTCGAGAGCATCCCAAATCGCATGATGCGCCTGGGAGGATCGGAACTTTCAATCGGCCGGCTGCCGACCCTCGAATCGATCCTCGACGCTATCGAAGCAGTGACTGCTACGGACATTCTGAACGTGGCCGACGCGCTCTTCCGTCGCGACCGTTTCGCCACGGTCATTCTGGAGCCCTCCGGCTCCACTCCGAAACGAGCCTGACCATGCACGAGACCATGGAGCGAGAATCACGCCTGGGAATCGCGCTCTCCCAGCGCGCCCGCGAGATGCAAGCATCGCCACTCCGCAAGCTCGCCGCCTTGGCAGAGGCGCGCAAGAAAACTGGCATTAAAGTCTATCACCTCAACATCGGCCAACCGGACCTGCCGACCGCTCCGGCGGTCTTTGAAGCCTTCCGCGCATTCGACCAGAAAACCCTCAGCTACGCCCCGTCGAACGGTATCCCGGTGGCACTGAATGCCTGGAAGAACTACTTCCGACACCACGACCTTGCCTTCGAGGAGTCGGAGCTGATCGTGACGGCCGGCGGCTCCGAGGCCATCATTTTTGCGATGTGCTCCGTCGCAGATGCCGGCGATGAGATCCTCGTGTTCGAGCCGTTCTACACGAACTACAACGGATTCGCCACCATCGCGAATGTCCGGCTCGTCCCTGTCCCGCTCTCGATCGAGAACGGCTTCCACCTGCCGCCGGAAGACGTCATCGAGCGGATGATCACATCCCGCACGCGTGCGATCCTCTACTGCAACCCCTCGAATCCCACAGGCACGATTTATTCCCGGGAAGAGCTCGAGCGGCTCGTCCGGCTCTCCCTCAAGCACGACCTCTTCCTGATCTCCGACGAGGTGTATCGAGAGTTCGCCTACGACGCGGCCGCGATTAGCGTCATGTCGTTTCAGGAAGTGGCCGACCGGGCGATCCTGGTGGACAGCTCGTCGAAGCGATTTAACGTATGCGGTGCGCGCATTGGCGTGCTGGCCAGTCATCATCGTGGCGTCGTCGACACGGCCCTGAAGTTCGGCATGGCCCGGCTCTCCGTGGCCACTGTCGAGCAGCATGCGATCGCGCCTTTGCTGAACAACCCGGACCCGTATGTCGCGCCCATCGTCGAGGAGTTCCGAAAACGCCGCGATGTGGTCGTGGCGGGCCTCGCGTCCATTCCGGGCGTCACGTCGTACCGCCCCGAAGGCGCGTTCTACATCGTCATCGGACTCCCCGTAAAGGATGCCGACCATTTCGCCCGGTGGCAGATCGAACGCTTCGACCTGGAAGGGGAGACGGTCCTGCTGGCCCCGGCGCAGGGCTTCTACGCCACGAAGGGCAAAGGCGCGAATGAGGTGCGCCTCGCGTTCATGCTGCAATCTGCCGACCTGAAACGATCCCTGGATATCGTCCACGCAGCGCTGAGACAGTATGGCAAAGATCACCATTGACGGTCGGACCTTCGAGGCCGACGCTTTCCGAACCATTATCGAGGTCGCGGCGCAGAACGGGATCGAGGTCCCGCACTTCTGCTGGCACCCGAAATTGTCCGTCTCCGGCAATTGCCGCATGTGCCTCGTGGAAGTCGAGAAGATGCCGAAGCTGGCGATCGCGTGCTCCACGCAGGTGACCGACGGCATGGTCGTGCACACAGCCAACGAGCGCGTCGTGAAGGCGCGTCACGCGGTCATGGAATTCCTGCTCATCAACCACCCGCTCGACTGTCCCATCTGCGACGAGGCGGGGGAGTGCAAGTTGCAGGACTACGCGTACAAGTACAGCATCGGCTACAGTCGGTTTGACGAAGACAAAGTGCACAAACCGAAGCGCGTGGAGATCGGGCCGCGCGTCCTGCTCGACGCTGAGCGATGCATCATGTGTTCGCGTTGCGTCCGTTTCGCCGAGGAGATAGCGCACCAGCCCGTGCTGACATTCACCGAACGCGGAACGCACATCGTCCTCACCACCTTCCCCGGCACGCAGCTGGACACCCGATATTCGATGAACGTCATCGAACTTTGCCCGGTGGGCGCCTTGACGAGCCGGGACTTTCGGTTTCAGGCGAGGGTCTGGGAGATGTCGTCCACGGAAAGCGTCTGCGCCGGATGCGCCAGGGGATGCAACACGCAGGTCTGGACGCGGAACAACGAGGTCCTGCGTCTCACGCCGCGCCACAACGACGAAGTGAATTCGTACTGGATGTGCGACGACGGCCGCCTGAAGACCTTTAAATGGGTGAACGGAGAGGAGCGTTTGTCCGCGCCGCTTCTCCGGAAGGACGGAGTGCTCGTCGAGACCGGCTGGGACGAAGCGATCGCGAAGGCCGCATCGGAGCTTCGGTTGTTCCGCAAGGGAGAGATCGCCGCCCTCGGGTCCGCGCACGCGACGAACGAAGACAACTACATCTTTCAGAAGTTTGTGCGCGAAGCGCTGGGCGTGAAAAAGATCGACCTCGTCGAACACGTCGTTGCCGGAGACGAGGACGATCTGTTAGTTCGTGCTGACAAGACTCCGAACGCGACCGGCGCGCGGGAGGTGGGCATCCGTCCATCCGCATCGGCCGACGCTCTTCCCGCGATCCTCCAGGGGATCCGTGAGGGCTCGATCAAGGCGCTCTACGTGCTCGAGGATGACATCGCGGCGGACCCGTCCGTGCGAGAGGCCCTCTCCAACCTGGAATTGCTTATCGTACACGCACATGAGCGCACGGCAACCACCGATCTGGCCGACATCGTGTTCGCCGCGTCGTCGTACGCGGAAAAGCATGGCACCTTCGTGAATTTCCAGCGGCAGGTTCAGCGCATACGGCCAGCCGTCACGACGCTTGAACAGGACCGGGCCCTCGACGGATTCAACATGAGCCGCTGGGACAAGTTCGCGGCGCACAATGACACGTGGGGAAAGGGACCGCGCCGCGATGCCCGCCCCAGTTGGCGCATCATCATGGCCCTGGCAGCAGCCATGGGCTTGAAATACAAATACCAGTCGGCGGAAGACGTGTTCCGTGAGATCGTCGAGCGCGTACCGGCCTTCAAAGGGTTGTCGTATTCTGCCCTCGGGAGTCGCGGACGCCGGCTAGCGACACAGAAAACGCCCGCCCCTGCATCCGTGGTGTGACCATGACTATCTGGGAAGCCCTGATCAAGATCACCGTCGTCGTCAACGCCCTCTTGGTGGGCTCGGCGATTATGGTGCTCGTGGAACGGAAAGTGAGCGCGGTGATCCAGAATCGGTACGGCCCAAATCGGACCGGCCCGAATGGATGGCTTCAATCGGTCGCCGATGTCGTGAAGCTGGTGATGAAAGAGGACATCGTCCCAAAGGCCGCGAACCGGTTCGTCCATGACCTCGCACCGATGATCTCCATCGTCGTGGCCCTGAGTACGTTCGCCGTCATCCCTTTCGGCAACACGATCCCGCTGTTCGGCCATGACTACCGGTTGCAGATCGCGGACGTCAATGTAGGCATCCTTTACATTCTGGCCATGACCGGCATCGGCGTCTACGGCCTCACCCTGGCCGGGTGGTCTTCGAACAACAAGTACTCGCTTCTGGGCGGCCTCCGGTCCTCGGCTCAGCTGATCAGCTATGAATTGTCAATGGGACTGTCATTGATCGGCGTCATCATGATCGCGGGAACGCTGCGTCTCGACGAGATCGTGAATCATCAGGCCACGTATTTGGGCGGATGGATGCCGATGTGGAACATCATCCTCCAGCCCGTGGGTTTCATGACGTTCCTCGTCGCGTCCTTTGCGGAAACGAACCGCCTCCCGTTCGACCTGCCGGAAGCGGAGCCCGAGCTCGTCGGGGGATACCACACGGAGTACTCCGGCATGAAATTCGGACTCTTCTTCCTGTCCGAGTATGCGAACATGATCACGTCCAGCGCTCTCATTACGGTGTTGTTCCTGGGCGGATGGCACCTTCCTTTCGCCGAGACCTGGGGCCTCGACCCGCTGGTGCTCAGCCTGCTCCAGATCGGAACATTCGTCGCGAAGATGAGCGTCATCCTTGTATTCTACGTTGTCATTCGGTGGACCCTTCCCCGATTTCGGTATGACCAGTTGATGAACATCGGTTGGAAAGCAATGCTCCCCCTGTCCATCGCCAACGTGGTGGTGACCGGCGCGGTGCTGTTGATGACGATGTCCTAAGGTGACGCATGGATTCGAATGGCAAGATGATCCGCACGAAGGACCTGGACTTCTGGGAAAAACTGTATATCCCGGAGATCGTCAAAGGCCTTCGTCTGACCCTTGCGCAGTTCTTCCGGCCAAAATTCACCGTCCAATTCCCTGAGGAACGGTTCGAGCCCCCCGCGTCGTTCCGGGGTCGTCCCGTCCTGGTCCATGAGAATGGCGTGGAGCGTTGCGTCGCGTGCGGCCTCTGTTCACGTGTCTGTCCGGCGCTCGCCATCGAGGTCCAGGCAGCAGAGACGCCCTTGGAGAAGGAACGCTACCCCGAGAAGTTTGAGATCAACATGGTGCGTTGCATCTTCTGCGGCTTCTGCGAAGAGGTGTGCCCCGAAGAGGCGATCATCATGAGCAGCGAATACCTCCTCGTCTTTCAAAACCAGCAGGAGGCACTCTTTGGCAAGGACAGGTTGCTCAAGTCGGCCGAAGAGATGCGCCCGCGGTTGGAATTCCTGAGGGACCACCGGTAGGCCGGCACCATCTGAAGGTCCGAGCAACCTGG
>CAYIHQ010000203.1:3187-5075 GCA_964362905.1 uncultured Ignavibacteriaceae bacterium | reverse complement strand
ACTCGCGGACCACTCCGATCGGGCGGTTCCTGCGCCGATTCAGCCTCGACGAACTGCCGCAATTGCTGAACGTGTTGCGGGGCGACATGAGTCTTGTGGGGCCACGACCCGAACGGCCGTATTTCGTCGAGCAGTTTCGGAAGGAGATCCCCAAGTACCTCGAACGACACCGGGTGCGGTCGGGCATGACCGGCTGGGCGCAAGTGAACGGCCTTCGGGGCAATGCGCCGATCGACGAACGCACGCGGTTCGACATCTTCTATGTGGAGAACTGGTCGCTGGTATTCGACCTGAAGATCATCGCCAAGACAATGCGGGCGGTGATGTTTGGAGAGGATGCGTATTGAGGTAAAAGGTATGAGGTATTAGGTATTAGGGGCACATGAAGAAGAACACAAACATGAGCCAACAGTCGGTTTGAGTCGTATGATCGCTGCAGTGATCTTCGTAGTGCACTTCGTGCTTGTCGGCGTGGTCGGGTACCGGGCGCGCAGGGATGGCGCCAGCGGAATCACCCTCGGCGTGGCCATGGTGGTGCTGCTCTTCGCCATCGGATGGACGCTCTCCACCTTCATCATCCATTTCCTCTGGCCGGACCGCGGGATCGGCCTTCTCATCGACAGCTGGAGCGACACACCGCTCAAGCGGCTCCTGTACCGCGAGGTGACAACAGATACTGCATCGCTTCTGTTGTTGACGGTGGGAGAACTCTTCTTCTATGGATGGTACTTCGGGAAGGATTCCGGAGACCCTGATCCGTCGCAGAACGACGGGGTCAGCGGAGCCTGAAGGAGAAGCTCACAACGCAGTCTTGCTCCACCTGGGGAACGGCCGCTGGGAGCGGCTCGAACCGCCAGAGTTTCAACTCCTTCATCGCAGCATCCTCCAGCGCGGTGTTCGCCTTCTGCGTGGGCTGAACCGACCGCACCGATCCATCGGGAAGCACTGATGCCCGGATCCTCACTTGAGCCGCAACGTTCGTCCCTTCTGGGTACTTCGGGAGATTTCCGCTCAACTTTCGCCGCGACCCGCCGCCGGTCCATTGCACGTCATACCCTACTCCTGACCCTGCCCCTCCCGTTCCTGGCCTGCTGACGCCCTCTCCGGCACCGGTCCCGGTCACGCTCGGACCCGGTTTTTCTGCGGCCCGACCCGGAAACACCTGTTCCCGCGTTCCAATGGGGTCCTGCCTCTCCGAACCACTGCGCTCTGACCGTTGCGGTGTCACATCCGGCCCGGCGATGTCCATCTTCTCCGTCCGACGGGGAACGGACAAGGCGTCATCGCTCAGATCCGGCAAGCGTCGCTCAGGCAACTCGACCCGTTTCTGTGCGCGGGCCGAAGTCGCCGGCGTTCGCTTCACAGCGGGCGCACGCTTGACGGTCATCGGCGGCGTTGCAGGTGTGGGAGCAGGGTCGGAGGCGACCCGGGCAGCCGGAAGCGCGCCCCAGTCCATTTCCACGAAATCCGATCTGCGTACCGCTTGAGGCAAGAACATGAGAAGGGCGACGAGGAGAAGAAGGAGATGCAAGAGGATGGAGCCGTACCATCCCATGCGCAGTTGCGGAGTCATGGATACTCACTCCACCGGTTCGGTGGCAATCAGGAACTTCGTGCCACCGGCCGCCTTCACAACGTCCATAGCCTCGACGGCAAGCTGGAGACTCACGGACTTGTCGGCCTGAATGACCACGACCTGATCCGTCTGTTGTTGCAGCAATCCGCGCACACCCTGCAGCAGTTGCTCACGCGAGACCGGACGCGTGTTGAGGAAGAACGAACCCTCTGCATTGACGGAGACAACGACCTGCGCCTTGATTCCGCGCTCGCCGGTCGCAGCCTTTGGCAGTTGAACTTTGACGCCGCTTTGGATGACGTAGGCGGAGGA